>NZ_JBPKAM010000025.1:0-67765 GCF_051216495.1 Pseudomonas baetica
GGGTTCGCGCTTTTTGCCTGATGGGTGTGCCTGCGGGCGCGGTTGCGTGTGGCTCCTCCCTCCCCCCCCCCCTCCCCCCCCCCCCCCCACAGGGGGGCACAGTGCTATTGGATCATGCAAAAAAAGCCCCGCGACCGAATGATACGCGGGGCAAAAAAATTGGTTGGTTGCGGCCAACCAAAGGAGCTCTGTCTTGCTCTGGGCGGCGTTCCGACGATGGTCGTGAACGATAATGCGTTAAATCAGATGCCCCACGGCGCCCTCGGGTTTTTCGCGAGCATGCTCGCTCCTACGGGCGATCGTCTCCGGCTGCCAGCCGCCACCGAGGGCCTTGTAGATCGCGACGATGCCGCGATACAGGTCAATTTCGGCCAGGGCCTGGGTGTCTTCCGCCGCCAGACGCTCACGTTGGGCATCGAGCAACACGAGGAAATCGGCGGTGCCTTCGCGGTAGCGGATCTCGGCGAGATCGGCCGCCGAACGGCTCGATTCACTCTGGCGAATCAGCGAAATCAGCCGCTGTTGGCGTTTGCCGTAGTCGCTGAAGGCGTTTTCCGATTCTTCCAGGGCCAGTAACACTTGTTGCTCGTAAGTCGCCAGGGCGCCTTCGGCATCGGCGTCGGCGCCGCGTATGCGGGCTTTTACGCTGCCCAGGTCAAACGCGGCCCAGGTGATGCTCGGGCCCAGCGCCCAGGCGTTGGCCGCCGAGGAGCCGATCTGCGAACCCCGTCCGGCGGTCCAACCGAGGAAGCCGCTGAGGCTGACACGAGGGAACAGGTCAGCTTTGGCCACGCCAATACGCGCCGTGGCCGAGGCCAGTTTGCGTTCGGCACTGAGGATGTCCGGACGACGTTGCAGCAGTTCGCCCGGGTCACCGATGGGCAGCGCCTTGGCAATCGCCGGCAGGTCTTTCGGGCTCAGGTCCACGGTCAACTTGTCCGGGCGTTCACCCAGCAGCGTGGCGATGCGGTTTTTCTGCCGGACCTGCTCGGCCTGCAGTTGCGGCACGCTGGCTTCGACCGACGCCAGGCGAGCATCGGCGCGCTCCACATCGAGCTGATCGCCCACACCGGCATCACGCAGGCTGATGGTGATCTTGCGCGACTCCTGTTGGTTCTGCAGGTTGGCCAGGGCGATTTTTTCCCTCAACTGCGCACCACGCAGTTGGCCGTAGGCGTCCACCAGTTCTGCAATCATGGTCACTTGCAGCTGGTACAGATCAGCCTCAAGCGCCTGTTGCTCGGCATCGGCCGACTCCAGATTGCGCTGGATGCGGCCAAACAGGTCGATCTCCCACGCCATGTCCAGGCCCAGGTCGTAGCGTTCGCTGTTGACCCGGTTGGTGGTTTCACCGGGGATTTGGCCCTTGCCCAGGTCACTGCTGACCCGGCTGGTGATGGTCGGCATGGCGTCGTTGCTGACGTCATCGCGGATCGCCCGGGCCGCTTTCCAGCGAGCGAAGGCGACACGCAAGTCTCGGTTGCCCTTAAGCGATTCGGTCACCAACTGGTTGAGGGTCGGGTCTTCGAATTGCTGCCACCAGACGCGTTCGAAACGCGAACGGTCGAAGTTCTTCTGGCCGGCCGCACCGTCGGTGGCTGTGGTGATGTTGGCAGGCTCGGTAGCTGGCGTCTTGTAGTCCGGGCCGACGGCACAGGCGCTCAGCGCCAGTACCAGCAGGCTCGGCAGAAAGGCTTTAAGACTCATTAATGCGACTCCACTTGCGGTGCCAGTTTCAAGGCCTTGGCGGCTTTGCGCGCTTCGCCGCGCTCGACAAAGTTACGAATCAATACGTAGAACACCGGTGTCAGCAGCAGGCCGAAGAAGGTCACCCCGAGCATCCCGGAGAACACCGCCACACCCATGGCATGACGCATTTCGGCACCGGCACCGCTGGAGAACACCAATGGCACCACACCCATGATGAACGCGAAGGAGGTCATCAGGATCGGCCGCAGACGCAGGCGGCAAGCTTCCAGTACCGCGGCCAGCGGGTTCAGGCCCTCTTGCTGTTTATCCTTGGCGAATTCGACGATCAGGATCGCGTTCTTACAGGCAAGCCCTACCAGTACGATCAAGCCGATCTGGGTGAAGATGTTGTTGTCGCCACCGGACGCAATCACACCGGTAATAGCCGACAGCAAGGTCATCGGAACGATCAGGATCACCGCCAGTGGCAGGCTCCAGCTTTCGTACTGCGCCGCAAGCACCAGGAACGCCAGCAATACACAGAGCGGGAACACGAACAGCGCGGTGTTGCCGGACAGGATCTGCTGGTAGGTCAGGTCGGTCCACTCGTAGGTCATGCCGTTTGGAAGTTCTTCCTTGAGCAGTTTCTCGATGGCTTTTTCGGCCTGGCCGGAGCTGTAGCCGGGGGCTGCGGCACCGTTGATTTCGGCGGTGATGAAGCCGTTGTAGTGCATCACTCGGTCCGGGCCCGAGGTGTCGCTGACCTTGATGAAGGTCGCCAGCGGGATCATCTCGCCTTTGTTGTTGCGTACTTTCAACTGGCCGATCTGGTCGGATTCGAGGCGGAACTGTTGTTCAGCTTGAACGTTGACCTGATAGGTACGACCGAAGCGGTTGAAGTCGTTGGCATACAGCGAACCCAGGTAGATCTGCAGGGTATCGAAGATGTCGCTGACGGCCACGCCGTGGGTTTTGGCTTTTTCCCGGTCGATGGCGGCATCGACCTGCGGCACGTTCACGGTGTAGCTGGTGAACAGGTTGGCCAGTTCCGGCACGTTATGGCTCTTGGCAATGATGTTCATGGTCTGCTTGTACAGCTCGTCGTAGCCCAGGTTGCCCCGGTCTTCGATCTGCAGGCGGAAACCACCGATGGTGCCGAGGCCTTGTACCGGCGGCGGAGGGAAGATCGCCATGTAGGCTTCCTGGATATTCGCGTACTGGCCGTTCAAGGCACCGGCAATCGCACCGGCGGACATGCTCGGGTCTTTACGCTCATCGAAAGGCTTCAAGGTCACGAACACGATGCCGGCGTTCGGGCTGTTGGTGAAACCGTTGATCGACAGGCCGGGGAAGGCCACGGCGCTTTCCACGCCCGGCTGCTTCAGCGCCAGGTCGGACATACGCTTGATCACGTCTTCGGTGCGATCCAGGCTCGCGGCGTCCGGCAGTTGCGCGAAGGCCACCAGGTATTGCTTGTCCTGGCCCGGTACGAATCCGGTCGGCGTACTGGAGAAACCGAAGAAGGTCAGGACCATCAGGCCTGCGTATAGCAGAAGGGCGATGCCGCTGCTGCGGATGACCCGGCGCACGGTACCGACATAGCCATGGCTGGCTTTTTCGAAGAAGCGGTTGAATGGACGGAACAACCAGCCACCGAAGAGCTTGTCCAGGACTCTGGAGAAGCGGTCTTTCGGTGCATCGTGGCCCTTGAGCAACACAGCAGCCAGTGCCGGCGACAGGGTCAGCGAGTTGAAGGCCGAGATCACTGTCGAAATGGCGATGGTCAGGGCGAACTGCTTGTAGAACTGTCCGGTCAGGCCAGAGATGAAGGCCGCCGGGACAAATACCGCACACAGTACCAGCGCGGTGGCGATGATAGGGCCCGTCACTTCGCCCATGGCTTTTTTGGTGGCTTCCATCGGCTCCAGACCCAGCTCGATGTTTCGCTCGACGTTCTCGACCACCACGATCGCATCGTCGACCACGATACCAATGGCCAGTACCAGCCCGAACAACGACAGGGCGTTCAGCGAGAAGCCGAACAAGTGCATCACGGCAAAGGTACCGATCAAGGACACCGGCACCGCCACCAACGGAATGATCGAGGCACGCCAGGTCTGCAGGAACAGGATCACCACCAACACCACGAGGATCAACGCTTCGAAGAGGGTGTGAACCACCGCCTCGATGGAGCCGCGCACGAAGATCGTCGGGTCATAGACGATGCTGTAGTCCATGCCTTGCGGGAAGCTCTTCTTCAGCTCTTCCATCTTGCCGCGAACTTCGTTGGAGATTTCGATGGCGTTGGAACCCGGGCGCTGGAAAATCGGGATGGCCACGGCCGGCTGGTTGTTCAGCAACGAGCGCAGGGCGTATTGGCTGGAGCCCAGCTCGACGCGGGCGATGTCCTTCAGGCGCGTGATTTCACCGTTGTCGCCGGCACGAATGATGATGTTCTCGAACTCTTCCTCGGAAACCAGACGGCCCTGGGTGTTGATCGACAGTTGGAAACTCTGGGCATTCGGCGCCGGTGGCGCGCCCAGTTGGCCGGCAGCCACCTGGCGGTTCTGTTCGCGGATGGCAGACACGACATCGGTCGCGGTCAGGTTGCGCGAAGCGGTCTTGTTCGGATCGAGCCAGACCCGCAGCGAGTAATCGCCCATGCCGAACAGTTGCACGTCACCGACACCGCCCAGTCGCGCCAGCTCATCCTTGATGTTCAGGATCGCGTAGTTGGACAGGTACAACATGTCGTAGCGTTTGTCCGGCGAGGTCAAGTGCACGACCATGGTCAGGTCGGGCGACGCCTTGTCCACGGTGATACCGATGCGCGTCACTTCCTCGGGCAGCTTCGGCTCGGTGCGGGTCACGCGGTTCTGCACCTGCACCTGGGCGTTGTCCAGGTCAGTACCCAGCGCGAAGGTGATGGTCAGGGTGATCTTGCCGTCGGCGGTGGACTGCGAGGACATGTACAGCATGTTCTCAACGCCGGTGATGGCTTGCTCCAGGGGAGCGGCCACGGTTTCACCGATGACCTTGGGGTTGGCACCCGGGAAGTTGGCGCGCACCACCACGGTCGGCGGCACCACTTCCGGGTATTCGCTGATCGGCAACTGGAACAGCGAGATCGAACCGGCGATCAGGATCAGCAGCGACAGCACCGCTGCAAAGATCGGCCGTGTAATGAAGAATTTGGAAAAATTCATCGGAGTCGTTTTCCCTTAACCGCGTGGGGTCGTGGCAGCCAGTTTCACAGCCGTGCCCGGCGCGACCTTGGCGGGCGCGACTTGTGGCAGGTTGCTGGCTTCCAGCGCTTGTCGTTGTTGTGCAAGGGCCGCGAGGGTTTGCTCGCTGGCCATCGGGATCACTTCAGGGGCGACCGGCGATCCGGGACGAACCCGTTGCAGACCCTTGACGATGATGGTGTCGTCCTTGTTCAGACCGTTGCGCACGATACGCAGGCCTTCGATTTTCGGCCCCAGCTCGACGGCACGGTAGGCGGTCTTGTTGTCGCCATCCATCACGATCACGAACTTCTTGCCCAAGTCGGTACCGACCGCTTCGTCATTGATCAGCATGGCGTTGTAGGTGCCGCTGCCCACCAGTTTCAGGCGTGCATACAGGCCCGGGGTGTAGCTGCCGTCGCTGTTATCGAACACGGCGCGACCACGGATGGTGCCGGTTTTCGGGTTGACCGCGTTGTCGACGAAGTTCATCTGGCCCAGGTGCGGGTTGCCGTCTTCGTTGGACAGGCCCATGTACACCGGCGTGGTGGCGCCGCGTTTGCCTTGGCGGGCGAGCTGGGTGTACTTGAGGAACACACGCTCGTCGGCATCAAAGTAGGCGTAGACCTTGTCGGTCGACACGACGCTGGTCAGTGGCGTGGTGTCGGCGGTCACCAGGTTGCCGGCGGTGATTTCCGCACGGCTGACACGGCCGCTGATGGGCGCGGTGACGCGGGTGAAGCTCAGGTTCAATTTCGCCAGGTCGAGCTGCGCTTGAAGGGCACCGACGGCGGCGCGGGCTTCCTGGGCAGCACTGGTGCGCGAATCGGCCAGTTCGGCGGAAATCGCATTGCTGGTGCGCAGGCGTTCGCCACGCTGGGCTTCGTTTTCGCTGCGGGTGGCATTGGCGCGGGCCTGGACGACCAGCGCTTCAAGGCGGCGGACTTCGGCCTGGAACGGGCGTGGGTCGATCTGGAACAGCAGGTCGCCTTTCTTGACCAGAGCACCTTCAGTGAAGGCCACTTCATCGATCTGGCCGGACACCCGTGGACGGATCTCGACGGTTTCCGGTGCTTCAAGGCGCCCGGTGAACTCATCCCACTCGTTGACCGGTTGCTCCAGCACCTTGGCCACGCTGACCTTGGCGGCAGGCGGGGCACCGGCAGTTTCTGGCGCTTTGCCACAGGCGCTGATCACCACTACGGCCAGCATGGCCAACGGGAAGCGCAAATGTTTGAGTGACTGTTCCATGGATGCATCCGCCAATGTATTGAGATTGGCGAATGATGCTCGGCAGGTGGGTATCGCACGAATCGAATGGGGCGAAGGTAACTATCATTCGGAATGATAGGAGAACCGAATTAGCCCTCTAGCCTGCGCCTTTGATCAGGCGTTGATCAATGGGATTGATGGAAAATCTATGTTTCCGTGGTGGTAAATATCAGGCATGGAACAGAGTGATTCCTTTTGAGAGCATGCCTGGCTTCAACGGCAGGGCGCGGGGTATGTCGCTCGCCGGCCAGCACACCATTGCCAACCGTCCACGTGCGCCAGGAGCCTGGGGGATTTTCGGATTACTTGATGGATGTCAACCGCATGGGGTTCATTCACTCTGTATTCTGCATCTTGAGAGATGGGATCGACGTTTACCTTGTTGTGAGTGAACCGTGTTCAGCTGTGTTGAGAGCGAGAAACCCATGCTTTATCCGCTGTTTCTGACATTGCATCTGTTTGCCGCACTGATTTTTATCGGAACGGTGTTCTTCGAAATCCTGTTTCTGGAAAGTATCCGCAAACAACTGCCTGCCAGGGCGATGCGGCTCGTCGAACAGGGCATTGGCCGACGAGCACGCAAGCTGATGCCGGGGGTGCTAATAGTGCTGTTCGCAGCGGGGATCGGCATGGTCTGGTTGCGTTATTTACCAGTCCTTGACTCTCCGCTGGCCTCATCGTTCGGCACGTTACTGATGCTCAAAATCGTGGTTGCCGTGAGCGTGCTCCTGCATTTTCTGGTTGCCATGTTTTTGTTCAAAAGCAACCGCATGAACACTCGATATCTTCATTTCATCCACGGCAGTCTGTTTTGCCACATGCTCGTTATCGTGTTGCTGGCCAAGTGGATGTTTTACCTGACGTGGTGAACGATGTATGTCCCTGCAACCGGTGGTTCGCGGAGGTGGTCGTTGATGTATTCCATTCTTTTGGTAACACACCTGCTGGCTGCCATTGCCTTCATCGGAACCCTGTTTTTTGAAGTAGTGATTTGGCATCGCGCTCGCCAGCAACTGACGGACGCGGTGCAATTGACGGCCGATCGGGCCATCGCCGTGCCCTCGCGCAAGGTGCTGCACGGTGTGGTACTGCTGTTGTATGGCGCTGGTATTGGCTTGTCGTGGCAATACCGGGGCGCCTTGAGTCAGCCACTTGCCAGCAGTTTTGGCACGTTGCTGAGCCTGAAGATCCTGTTGGCGCTGAGCATCATCGGTCACTACTTGTTGCTGGCGTATTGGTTGACTCATGCACGTCTGAGCGCAAGACGCGCCAACTGGATTCGCCGCAGTATCCTGGCGCACATGTTGCTGATCGTGATCCTCGCCAAAGCCATGTTCCAGTGGTCCTTTTAGTTACAGACCATCCTGGACAGACAAAACGGGCGTAAACCGCAGGGCCATCGCCTGCGCAAGCAGGTCCGCTGTTTGCGCCCGGATCGCTCGGCGTCGATATTTTGATATGGATCAATGCTGGCTTTATACCGTGGCTGTATGTTGGCGATACTCCCTCCAATGATTGGAGACTGGCATGGCCAAGCAATTTCCCGTCAACCCCAGTCACCCTGAGCGAATTTGCTGGGGGTGCGACCGGTATTGTCCAGCCAAGTCTTTGGCATGCGGCAACGGCTCCGACCGTACGATGCATCCCGTGGAGATGTTCGGAGAGGATTGGCTTTCGCCGGCCGACTGGGGCATTGAGGCCTCCACTACGACCGCTCAAGCTGCAGATGAGCGTGTCTAATGGACGATTCGGCTGGCCGAACGGAATCTGCAGTTAAGGAGCCCAAGATACAGGGCTTGCAAAGCCATTCGGCGCGCCTTATGCCAGGCTATCCGGATCCCCGAAGAACATCTGAATCCTTGAGCGCAACCAACGCTCCCCCGGATCGTTATCCTGGGACCCGCGCCACGCCATGTGCAATTCGAAACTGCGTACCGGCAGCGGCGGATCTTCCGCCCGCACACCACCGGCAGCGGTCAGCGCATCGGCCGTGTAATCTGGCACGGTGGCCACAATATCGGTGCCGGCGAGCAGGGTGCTCAACCCGTTGAACTGCGGAACGGCGAGCACCACGTGACGTTTGCGCCCGAGCTTTTCCAGCTCTTCATCAATAAAGCCACTGAGGTCACCCGCGAACGACACCAGCGCATGGGGCCGCGCGCAAAAGTCATCCAGGCTCAACGCGCCGGGCATACTGTCGGCGCGCAACAGTTTCGGTGAGCTGCGACGCAGCACCTTGCGCTTGGCGTTGGCCGGCAGGTCGGTGGTGTAGCTGACGCCGATGGAGATTTCCCCCGACGCCAGCAAGCTCGGCATCAATATGTAGTTGACCCGACGCACCACCAGCACAATCCCCGGGGATTCGGCGCGCAGGCGCTTGAGCAGCATCGGCAGCAGGGCGAACTCGACATCGTCCGACAGGCCGATGCGAAACACCGCGGTGCTGGTGGCCGGGTCGAATTCCGCCGCGCGGCTGACCGCGGTGGAAATCGAATCCAGTGCCGGCGAGAGTAGGGCGAAGATCTCCACGGCCCGCGCCGACGGCTCCATGCTGCGGCCGGTGCGCACAAACAACGGATCGTCGAACAACCCGCGCAGGCGCGAAAGCGCAGCACTGATGGCCGGCTGACCCAGGAACAGCTTCTCCGCCGCGCGGGTCACGCTGCGTTCGTGCATCAGGGTTTCGAATACGATCAACAGGTTCAGGTCGACACGACGCAGGTCATTACGATTCATCTGGAGTCCTGGCAGAGTCAGCAAACTTGACGTGAGCGGCCATATGAGAACAATGGCCAGCAGGAATATTACGGGGAAAGGCTGGTACTCTGCACCGAGTAATTCAGTTTTCCTACAAAGGAAGCTTCGGTTTCGTACGGTTTCAGGTGATGTTGCCGATGCCGCCGAATCAATGACAGGCATGTCGACTATTAATAGCCACTGATAGTGTTGGGTTGAAAGCCCAGCTAGAGTTCATGGCATTAGAGGTTCATTTGGCGAGGTTTGCGATGTCCCGCACGATCCGTTTTCACAAGTTTGGTCCAGCCGAGGTGCTCAAATGCGAAGAGCATGCGGCGGCTCTGCCTGCACCGGGCGAAGTGCAGGTACGCGTCGAAGCCATTGGCATCAGCTGGTATGACATTCTCTGGCGTCAGAACCTGGCGTCGTCCCATGCTCGTCTGCCATCGGGTCTTGGCCAGGAAATGGCTGGTGTCGTCACCGCCATCGGTGAGGGTGTCGATGACCTGGCCGTCGGTGACAAGGTCGCCAGTTTCCCGGCCGAAAGCCCGAACGACTATCCCGTCTACGGCGAGCAGATCGTGTTGCCGCGCTCGTCGCTGACCCGTTACCCGGACGTGCTCAGTTCGATCGAAGCCAGCGTGCATTACACGCCGCTGTTGATCGCCTATTTCGCCTATGTGGATCTGGCGCGGGTCAAGCCCGGGCAGTTCGCCCTGGTCACCGACGCCAGTCACTGCGCCGGCCCATCGTTCGTGCAACTGGGTAAAGCCTTGGGTGTACGGGTGATTGCTGCTACCAAGACGGCGGAGGAACGTGAATACCTGCTGTCGCTGGGTGCCGAGAAAGTCATCGTCACCGAAGAAGAAGACCTGTTGATGCGGATCAACAAGATCACCGACAACCGCGGCGTGGACGTGGTATTCGATGGCCTGGGCGGACCCCAGATGTCGCTGCTCGGCGATGTGCTGGCACCGCGCGGCAGCCTGGTCTTGTACGGTCTTCAGGGCGGCAACCAGACGCCATTCCCGGCCTGTGCGGCGTTCCAGAAGAACATTCAGTTCTTCGTGCACTGCATCGGCAACTTCACCGGCAAGCCGGAACTGGGCATTATCCAGGATCAGGTCGCACTGCAACGTGCCCTGCGTGATATCAACCAGTTGACCGCTGACCGCGTCCTGCTGCCGCTCAAGACTCGGGTCTTCCCGTTTGCCGAGTTTGTCGAGGCGCATCGCTACATGGGCGAATGTCCTTGCCGCGAAAGGGTGGCCTTGCAGGTCGAACCGGCCTGACCTACCCCCCGATGTTCTTTTCAAAGAGTCCGTGTTTCCCCACGGACTCTTTTTCGTACAGCGCTTTCCGATATCAGACATCCCAATGATCAATCGAAGGGACCGTTCAGCAACTGAACTGGTTTTTGCGCTCGATCTGTAGCTTCTATTGCGCAACTAAGCCCTGATAATTGAATGATTACTTTCATCTCAAGGAATGAGTCATGGGCGGGTATCCGGTTAATACTTTTCGATGCGCTACTGGGTTGTACTTTCAGAAGACAGCGCACTTTTATGTCGTTGCAGAACAATCATCGGCAACTTTTTTCTTTATTTCTTGTATTAAACATCTGTACGACGTTGTCGGACATTTCCTAGGATGCAGCTCCCAATCGCAACAGGCCTCTCAGGCCGGGCGTTTACGGGGGCATCGTGTGCTCAGGGTGTCGAAACCCTTGCGATCCATCAAATGTTGACCTGAAAATTTAAGTGTTAGCATTCGGTAATAAAACTCCATCCTTACATCATATCCAGGCAACTCCCTGCGCTATGCGTGCAGTTGTTTGCGCAATATCGAACTTTCGAGCATCAGGTAAATAACGATGACCACCATCCATGACCAAGCGATGACCTACGTCTACCAACAAGTGCTGCAGCGATTGCTGAGTTTTTTTTCCCGTGCCGAACGCACCGCGCTGCAATTGTTGATTCAACGCCTGGGCGTCGCTGCCGGGGGCATGGAACGCATCGGTGAGTTCAAGGTGCTGGCAGTCCAGACGGGGTCCAGGGACAGTTGCTACACCCTGGCGTTGCTGCGCGCCGCACAGCTGACGATTGCCACCCGGGCGCCGGCGACATTCCGGCTGCGGGTAGCAACCTTGCGCCTGAACGGCAGCCATCCGATGGCGCTGGAAAACATTCATCGCAGCTATAACGCGTTGTTTATCTACGACGATCCGCGGGCTGAAGTTTTGATGGTCGATAACCGGGAAGTGTTGCCTTTCGATCACGCGGCACCGATTTCCCAAGCTGGACGCGAAGCCAATCGGATGAACCTGTTGATGCTGGGCCATCGCCGGGCCTGGGACGGTCCGCTTGAGCTATGGGACGATGGGTATCTGGCCACCGGTGAGTTCTACGGACAGATCACTCGCTGGAATCATGGTGTCGATGCCATGGTCAGCAGCGACACGCCTCGCCAGCAGAAACTGTTCATCGAGGGGTTGAAGCGCGCGGCCACCAAGGGCGGAATCGAGACCTCGAATCATCCTGAGCCAGGCTACACAGGGTTGTTCGCGCTGCTCGACGAACTCGGCAGGGAAGGCTATCGGCGGTTTTACACCGAGGGGGGCCATGAAACGTGGCGGCCGGCCGATCAGTTTGAAACCTGTCGCCGTGCGACGCTTCTCGATATCCACGACATGCTGGTAGGCAATCTGGAGGAGCGCTGGCCATTGCTCACCGAGTTTCTCGGATTCCAGGCCGACGAGTTGGCGGCGCAACTCAGTGGCAACGAATACGTCAGCCTCCCGGTATCGGCGCACCTGCGCGGGCTGCAATCGAGCTTCGTACAGGGTGGCACCTATGAATCAGGTGTCGCCGAGTACCTGCAACGGGCCTTGGTGATGATGCGTCGCAAGCAACTGCCTGAGCACTTGTGCGAACAGGCCGTGGAGGCGTTCGGCAATCCGGCTACGCTGGCGGAACTGCGCGCCCGTGCGGCAGCGGAGGCGCAACGCAGTTTTGGCCTTAGCGAGGCTCAATGGGTGTGCCTGCTGTTTGCACCTTTCGGTGAACAGGCCGCGAACCTCGAGCGATTCCTGCGTCAGTGCCATCCCGGCATGCTGGTGGCTTTGCCGGAATTGCACCGGGCCATGCAAGGCCAGCCTGTAGCAGAGCAGATCATGCAGTGGATGGTAGACGTCAGCGGCTTGCCGGTCAGTCTGATTCGCAGGCTCTATCGCATGGCGCCGGTACCTGTGACCGAGAGCATGGCGGTCGATTCGGCAAGCGGCGATCCGGACGTGGAACCGGGCTCCGACGAGACACCCATGGCGGGCGAATGGTCCGCGGGTCGTTGACAGTGCCCGCGTTGCTGCATCGTGACGGGCAATGTCACGTCCATGGTCCCTTGCCATGAAAGAGCCCCGCGAAACCGACTTCGCCTATCAGGCGGTCTACCGTTACCTGATCAATCTGATTGGCGAAGCCGCGGGCGATGTGCATGTGCGCCTGCCATCGTTGCGCCAACTGGCTGATCGCTTGAGTGTGTCGATCTCGACCATTCAGTACGCGTACTCGTTACTGGAGAAGGAAGGGCGGGTGTACTCGGTGGCCAAGTCCGGCTATTACGCGCTGCCGGCGCCCGCAATCGGCACGCACTACAGTGGCAACGACCTGCTGGAAAGCCTCTATGTGAATGCTCGCCGCCCTGGAATGCTGGTACTCAGCAGTGATGAACCCGCGCTGTCGCAACCGATTGACAGTCCGTTGCTACTGCTGGAAAGAGAGCTGTTGCGTCAGTATCCGCGCCAGCCGCAACCGAATTCGCAACCGTGCGGCGAGCTGGAGTTGCGCATGGCATTGGCGGCCCGATACACCACGTCGCCCGTGCGTTGCTGGCACGCCGATGACGTTTACATCGGCGCGGATCTTCGCGGGGTGCTGGAAATACTCATCGCCGTATTAGGTCTGAAGGACGCTACGGTGGTGGTCGAGTCACCTTGCGACTGGATGATATTGCGCCTGTTTCGCAGTGCGGGCGTTCGAGTGATCGAGTGGCCCCTTCTGGCCAATGGCAACTTGCATCATGAGCGTCTCAAGGAACTGCTGGAAACCGAAGCGGTGCGACTGGTGATGGTTTCATCAGCGGCGAACATGCCCCAGGGCAGCCAGGCGTCGGACGACAACAGGCAAGCGGTTGCGGTGTTGCTGGGCCGTTATGACTGCTGGGTGCTGGAAAACGACTGTTACGGCGAGTTGGGGTTTGAGCCCGACTGCCTGCGGTTTCGCGATCTGCTGGCCCCAGAGCGGCTGATGGTGTTTTCAACGTTTGAAAAAGTCATTGGTCCCGAGGCTCCCTACGGTTATTTGCTCTCACGCCATCTGGGTGCCGAATGGCAGCGACAGTTTTTGCTGCGCGCCTTCCGTCTGTCACCGATCCGCCAGAAAGCCATTGCCCGTTTATACAGCAATGGACGCATCGACCAGCACCTGCAATCGCTGCGGCGCCGGCTCAAGGACAGCAAGACGCAGATGATCCAACTGCTCTGCGAGCGATTGAGCGATTCCTTGCAATTCGTCGAACCCGTGGGGGGGGCCACGGTTTGGGTGCGCTCGTTGCGCCGGGTCGATGTGCGTCAGGTGTTCCAGCGTTTGCTCAAGCATCAAGTGGTGGTCGCACCGGGAGAGCTGTTCAGTCTCCAGGGGCTGCACACACAACACATGCGACTGAGTCACAGCGTCGGCAGTGATCATGACCTCGCCAACGCACTGGGCTTGCTGGGCGAGGCAATTCGCCTGGAATCGATCGACTGAACGGGGCCGGCGGAGTTTTATAACATCGCGCTTGAGTGGAGACGGGATCGATAACGTCGCGCGGCGGTCAAACTGCCAGTAAACTGCGTTCCAATTCCTGAACCACTCTATTCCAGAGGTTTTGCATGACACTCAGTCATTTTGCGGGTAAACCGGCACCGGCAGAATTGTTGGTCGACATCCCGCGACTGGTTACGGCGTATTACACCGGCCAGCCTGATGCCGACATCTCGACCCAGCGCGTTGCTTTTGGCACGTCCGGTCACCGAGGCAGCTCCTTCGACCTGAGTTTCAACGAATGGCACGTCCTGGCGATCAGTCAGGCCATCTGCCTGTATCGCGAGTCCCAAGGCATCGATGGTCCGCTGTTCGTCGGCATCGACACCCATGCGCTGTCCACGCCGGCTGGCGCCAGCGCCCTGGAAGTGCTGGCGGCCAACGGCGTGACGGTGATGATCGCCGAAGGCGACGAGTACACGCCGACCCCGGCCGTGTCCCATGCGATTCTCTGCTACAACCGCGGGCGTACCTCGGGTCTGGCTGACGGCATCGTCATCACGCCGTCCCACAACCCGCCGCAAAGCGGTGGCTACAAATACAACCCTACCAACGGTGGCCCGGCCGATACCCACATCACCAAGTGGATCGAAGCCAAGGCCAACGAGCTGCTCGCCAACAAGCTCGCCGGCGTCAAGCGCATCAGCTACGAACAGGCCCTCAAGGCCAGCACCACCCATCGTCACGACTATGTGAACACCTATGTCGCCGACTTGATCAACGTCATCGACTTCGATGCCATCCGTGACGCCAAGTTGCGCCTGGGTGTCGATCCGCTGGGCGGAGCAGGGGTGCGCTACTGGTCGGCTATTGCCGAGCATTACCGCCTGGATCTGGATGTCGTGAACAAGGAAGTGGATTCGACTTTCCGGTTCATGACGGTCGACTGGGATGGCCAGATTCGCATGGACCCATCGTCCACTCACGCCATGCAGGGCCTGATCGGCCTGAAAGAGCGTTTCGATGTGGCGTTTGCCTGCGACCCGGACCACGACCGTCATGGCATCGTCACGCCGTCTGGTGGTCTGCTGGCGCCAAACAATTACCTGGCGGTCTCCATCGATTACCTGTTCCAGAACCGTCCGCACTGGCGCGCCGATGCCGCCGTGGGCAAGACTGTGGTCAGTAGCGGTTTGATCGATCGCGTGGCCAAGCGCCTGGGCCGTCGCCTGTACGAAGTACCGGTAGGCTTCAAATGGTTCGCCGACGGCCTGTTTGACGGTTCTCTGGGCTTTGGTGGCGAAGAAAGCGCCGGTGCTTCGTTCCTGCGCAAGGACGGTGGCGTCTGGAGCACCGACAAGGACGGTTTGATCCCGGCGCTGCTGGCGGCCGAAATGACCGCCCGTACCGGTCGCGACCCAAGTCAGGCTTATCGTGCCCTGACCGATGAACTGGGCGAACCGTTCTCGGTACGGGTCGACGCCAAAGCCAATCCGCAGCAGAAAGCCCTGCTGAGCAAGCTGTCGCCGGCACAGGTCACGTCGACCGAACTGGCGGGCGAATCGATCCAGAGCATCCTCAGCCACGCCCCGGGCAACGATCAGGCCATTGGCGGCCTGAAGGTCATGACCGAGAACGGCTGGTTCGCGGCGCGTCCGTCGGGTACCGAGGACATCTACAAGATCTATGCGGAAAGTTTCGTAAGCGACGACCACCTCAAGCAATTGGTGGCGGAAGCTCAGACATTGGTGGATGGCGCGATTTCTGCGAAATAACGGAGGGCCATTCGCGAGCAGGTATTTGCGCAATCCTGTGGGAGCGAGCCTGCTCGCGAAGGTGTCCGTACAGTCACTAAATGTAAAAAAGGGCGACCATCACGGTCGCCCTTTTTTATCTGCCTAGTGGATCAAGCCAGATCCACCAACACGATCTCACTGTCCTCAACCGCCGTCACGCGCAACACCTGCTCCTCGGCAACTGCAACACCATCTCGAGCTTGTGCACGCAATCCATTGACTTCAATGACGCCGGTGGCCGGTACCAGGTAGGCACGTCGACCGCTATCGAGGTGATACTCGGCGCTTTCGCCGGCCTTGAGGTTGGCCGCTACCAGTCGCGCGTCGGCACGAATGCGCAGGCTTTGATCGTCGCCGGCCTTGCCGCTGGCCAGGGTCACAAAGCCTTCGCGCTGACCTTTGGGAAACGGCTTGGCCCCCCAGGACGGTGCCAGGCCGGACTCGTTTGGAATGATCCAGATCTGGAAAATCTTGGTCGGCGTCGCTTCCAGATTGTATTCACTGTGGGCGATGCCGGTCCCGGCGCTCATGACCTGAACATCACCGGCTTCAGTACGCCCTTTGTTGCCCAGGTTGTCCTGGTGGCTGATCGCACCTTCACGCACATAGGTGATGATTTCCATGTCCCGGTGCGGGTGCTGCGGGAAACCGGTGCCGGGAGCGATCACATCATCGTTCCACACCCGCAAGTTGCCCCAGTTCATGCGCGAGGGGTCATAGTACTCGGCGAACGAAAAGTGGTGATGGGCATCCAACCAGCCGTGGTGAGCACCACCGAGCGAGTTGAAAGGTCTGAGTTCAAGCATGATCGTCTCCTGAAAAGGTTCGTCATGGGCAGAACGCCTGAGCCATGAAGCGAGACCGGTGGTTGATGATGGGCATCATCCGACAGGCAACGATCGATAAAAAGCGTAAAAAATGCCTCATAACGATCGAATAAGTTGATGTAAAACGACCTCGAAATATTCTTATCCAGCCTTCAATTCAGCGCATAAGCCAATGAGTCATAAGCATTTCACTAGAACTCAGCGGCAAATGCAGACACCATAGTCCGCAACAGCCTCACACCCTGGAGTCCGTCCGCGTGTCGCAACACACCTCCGATCTTCCGCCTGAACTTCGTCCTCTGGCCGAGATGCCGCTGCTCAAGCGTCTGGCCGCCCGTTTCTTCGGCCACGGCCTGACACGCTTGCGTGCACAACACCGCGCATCCTGGCTGCACGGCCAGGCGGATGGCTTTCGTAGCGGGCATACCGCCGGGGTGGAATACGGCTATAAGGAAGGCAAGCTCGAAGGACTGGAGGAAGGTCGCCAGGTGTTGCTCATTCGTGACTCGCGTTCGACGGAGCATCGACCACCCAATATCGATGATCATTTGTTCGACGACTGGCGTCTGCCGCTGACGGCAGAACTGAAAAAGCGCATGAAGGCCGATGTCGTCCGCTTACTGCCACCTCATGCGCAACCCAGCGCCGCCCAGTGGAAGATGATCTTCAGCGACACGCCCTCAACCTCGGTGATTGCTGGCGCGGGGGCGGGCAAATCCACGACGCTGGTGTTACGCATTGTGTTGCTGACGCATTACCTGGGGTTCGAATTGAGCTCGATGACCGTGGTGACCTTCACCCGGGAGTCGCGCAAGGACTTCATCAATAAATTGATCGAGATCTTCACGCTCTGGGGGCGCGCACTCAGCTTCAAGGAAGCGCGGGACCTGGTGCGCACCTTCCACTCGCGGATTTTGCCGATGGTCCGTAGCCTGCCGGGCTTCGAACGCCTGCAAGCTTTCGAAAACCTCAGCCTGAACGCATCGAAGGGTGATGAAGAGCACGACAGCAACCCGTTCGACCTGCGCATCAACGACGCCCAGCGCCAGCAACTCAACGCGTGCTATCACGCATTGCATACCCGGGATGAGCGTTTTCGGGAGCTGATCAAACCATTGTCGCGCCATGCCCTGCAGCTCAAGGAGTTGGAGCGGGATCACCCGGACGTGCAGAAACGCGTTGCGGTGACCGAACTGGCATCCAAGCGCGACGAAGAACTCTGCGACACGATCGAAGATTTGTGGTTTCGTGCGAAGGCGTGGCCCATCAAAGGCATTGAGCCGAAGCGCCAGTCATTCGATATCAACGGCTCGACCTTCCATTGTCACGGCTACATTCCGTCCCTGGATGCTTGGGTGGTGTTGGGGTTCGACCCTCGGGAAAACCCTCAGGTCACCCGGCCGAACGCCAAGCTCACGGTGCGCGCTGAGTGGGCGGTCAAACGCACTCTGTTTCAAGCTTTCTGTCGTAAACCATTGATATGGCTGGATAGTTACGAATCATCAAGGCGCGTTCTGGCGTCACTAGCGGGCGATGCCAGCGCGGGACCGGGCTTCGATTACAAGGTGAAAGGCGAACTCGCGTCCGCGCCGTTGCTGGATTGTTTTGTCGCGGCGGCCGGTTTTATCGAGAACCTCGGCCTGGATGTGCCCAATGCGGTCAGCCAGATGAGTTTCGCCAAGGATGACCCGGACCGGTTCTTCTTCGAGGCCCTGAGCCTGTACTGGCGAGCGCTGGAAGACCATTTGCTCGACCAGAAGCCGCCGATCATGACCTACAACCGGATGTTCGCCCTGTTCAGCGAGCATTCGCCGGAGAACCTCAAGCTGCTGGGTGACGAACTGCTACGGCCGCTGTCGCATTTGATGATCGACGAATTCCAGGATGTCTCGCCACAGATCGTCTCCTGGATCCGCGCCAGCCTGGCTGAAATCCGCAGTCGCGGCCCGGCGATGCATGTGGGGCGAGGTGCCCAGCGCTCGTCGTTGCTCTGCGTCGGGGACGATTGGCAATCGATTTACGGCTGGCGCGGGAGTTCGCCGAGCTATTTCATGGAGTTCAACAAGGAATTCTCCTCGCCGAGCACCACCAAGGTCATGCTCAGCGACAACTACCGCAGCCACCAGTACATCATCGACGCCGCCGAACACATCGTTCGCGCCGCACCGGCCATTGCCGGAAAGAAGGCCAAAGCCAGCGGCGAGCCGAAGGATTTGCTGCCGGTCAACGTGCTCGATCGCGACGACCAAGGCATGGCCAAGCGTCTGGTCGAACACTACCGAAAGGGCGATTCGATCTTGATGCTTTATCGAAAAAGTAGCGATAAGTTATTGATAGAAGAGCATATTCAGGCTGTAGTTAATGTTGATTCTAGCTTGCCCCGTGAAGCCCGGCGCTTGAAACAACTGACCTACCACAGTGCCAAGGGTTTGCAGGCCGATGCCGTATTCCTGCTCGGCGACTGCCAACATTTGACCAGTTCTCCTTACAAGAATCAGGTGTACCGCATGGCGGGTCTTGGCAAGGCGGGTGACAGCGAGCCGTATGACAACGCACAGAAAGACGAGATTCTGCGCCTGGCGTATGTGGGCATCACCCGAGCGGTGAGCCATTGCTATTGGTATGTGGATGGGCAAGACACCCAGGCCGCCAACCTGCCCAAGGCGTCCGACCGGATCGGCAAGGGCAAGGCGTTTTTTGCCGATCATAGGCAGGCCAAGACAACCACATGAGTCAATTGTGGGAGCGAGCCTGCTCGCGAAAGCTGTGTGTCAGTCAATATTCATGTTGGATCTGACGACCCCTTCGCGAGCAGGCTCGATCCCACAGGGTTCTGTGTTGCCAACAAAAAGCCCACCTTGAGGTGGGCTTTCTGGAATCAATCGGCCTTCAGGCATAACTCCTGAGTGCCACCGGTGGAACGAACGCTGCAAGCTCATCTTCCACGGCTTCGATTATTCGTTCCACATCGGCGGCGTTCATGACGGTCGCACAGGGAATGCCGGCAATGGCGATCATGGTCTCGCCACTGGCCCGATCGAACAAACGGGCAATCATGCTGCCAGGGGCATCCATGCTTGCCTCGAATCCCATGGGATGAAAATGCCAGCGCATCAGCTGGCAGGCATTTGGAAACGTGACCTTACTAAACCCTTTATTCATATGTTGCCCGCCTTCTTCATCGAGCGCTTCCGTTAGCTCATGTTAGGAGGGAAGAGCCTTCATTGGCTCAACCGGTGACAGACTTTAAAAGTAGCAGCCACATGTGAAAATAATGTGTTTTTTTCAGGCCGTTTGGCGATTGCTGCCATTTTTTTGATTCAGGTCACCTTTCGAGCCTGGCTCGGCTAAACGAGGTCCTCTTGAAGAGGGGGAGAAACTTCGGCAGTCTCGTTTTTTTTCGTCGAGACCTTTATGCACGCCGAGGAAGATGGTCCGCTGCAAACCCAGGCCACGGGCGAAACGGTCATGCGTTATCACCTGCGCTGGAAGCACCGTGATCTGGACGGCGTCATGGCGCTGTATCACCCCGACATCCAGTACAACGACTTTTTCCAGAACCGCGTGATGGGCCTGGACGAGCTGCGCGAATACGTGCGCAGCAGCATGCCCCGGGATCCGGATGAAGCGCTGGAGCACTCGGACCGCATTCGCCTGGACGGCAACACGGCGTTCATTCAGTACCGCATCACCCTGCGTGGCGGCGAAGGGCTGGTCTCGTTCCGCGCCAGCGAAGCCATCACCGTGCGGGATGGATTGATCTGGCGCGTCAACGAATACGCCTCGCTGGTGCGTGAGCAGCCAATCCGTAAAGAGGCAGGTCAGCGGCGCCCGGCGGTGAGTCGACTCGGGTTGTCGCCGCGCCAGTTGAGCTTCATGGCCGATGACCTGCAGCAGTATTTCCAGCGTCAGCAACCCTATCTCGATCCTGACCTCGACCTGCAGCAAGTGGCAAAGGCCTGCGGGTACAGCCGCAATCAAATGTCCTACCTGCTCAATCAGGTGCTCGGCCAGAGCTTCTATCGCTACGTTAACCAGGCCCGCCTGCAACACCTGCTCGCCACGCTGGATAACGCCACGCCACCGCTGCGCATCGACGAGCTGGCGTTCGCTGCCGGCTTCAATTCGCTGTCAGCGTTCTACAGCTGTTTCCGCCAGCACACAGGCTTGTCACCCAAGGCTTACGCCAAACAAATTTCTTTGCGTGCACGCGCGCAAGACAGCCGCTGAACCCACGCACTAGGATCAACGTCATCGAAGCTTGAATGGCGGAGTCTTGCATGCCGGCGTGGCGCACAATCAGTTTATGGATGGACCAGCTCGACGAGCCATTACAGGCGCGTGCTGCCCTGGAACAAGACCTGGATATCGACGTGGCGATCATCGGCGCCGGTTATACCGGGCTGTGGACCGCGTACTACCTCAAGCGTCAGGCGCCGGAGCTGAACATCGCCATCATTGAGGCGCAAACCGCCGGTTTTGGTGCTTCGGGGCGTAACGGCGGCTGGTTGATGGGCAATTTGTTGGGTGAAGACCGGTTGCTGGCAAACCTGTCTCCCGAGCAGCGCCGCGCGTCTTATGATCTGCTGCACAGCATTCCGGATGAAGTGAAAATCGTCCTCGAACGTGAAGGCATTGACTGCGATTACCGTAAAGGCGGAGCGCTGTACTGTGCCGCGCGTTACCCGGAACAGCACGCCAGCCTTCGCCAATATCTGGACAAGCTCTACCGCCAGGGCCTCAACGAAAACGATTACCGCTGGCTCAGCCCGGAACAGCTTGCACAGCAGGTTCGGATCACCAAGCCCTTTGGCGGTATTTATGCCTCTCACGTGGCAACCCTGCACCCGGCCAAACTGGCGCGAGGCCTGGCGCGCACGGTCGAGCGCATGGGTGTCAGCATTTACGAAAACAGCCCGGTCACTCAGTGGCAGTCTGGCAGCCTGCGCACGGCAAAAGCCTCGGTTCGCAGCCGCTGGGTGGTGCCTGCGGTGGAGGGCTATGCCGTTACGCTGCCGCCGCTGGGGCGCTATCAGTTACCGGTACAAAGCCTGATCGTCGCCACCGAGCCACTGTCTGCCGCCCTGTGGGACGAAATCGGCCTCAGTCAGGGCCAGGCCTTCGGTGAGAGCAGCCGCCAGGTCACCTACGGCCAGCGCACGGCCGATGACCGGCTGATCTTCGGCGCCCGGGGCGGTTATCAATTTGCCGGTCGGTTGCGCGATGACTTCGACCTGACCCGGAGCGAAATCGAGCTGCGCCGTTATCTGTTCGGCGAACTGTTCCCGCAGCTCAAACACGTACAGGTCACCCACGGCTGGGGTGGCAACCTGGGCATGTCCCGGCGTTTCAAGCCGCACATGCTGTGCGACCGGGCCAGTGGTATTGCCTTGTCCGGCGGGTACGGCGGGGAGGGTGTCGGTGCTAGCAATCTGGGCGGGCGAACCCTGGCGGATTTGATCCTTGGGCGCGAAACCGAGCTGGTTCGGCAACCGTGGGTCATCCCCCAGGGTGGGCTCGAAGCACTCAAGGCCTGGGAGCCCGAGCCGTGCCGCTGGCTCGGTTACAACGCGATCATTCGCAGTTTTGTCCACGAAGACCAGACCCTGGCCAACCCGGCCACCGCTCCCTGGCGACGCAAATTCGCCAGCGGGGTTGCGGGGTTTATGGAAGGTTTCATGCAGTAAAAGCTCTCATCCCCTACAGGTACTCCCATGAGCATTACCCAGTTCAAGAACACCGCAAGCCTGAAACTCGAAGAATCGAACCCGGTCGCCGTGCCCTTGGGTGCGCCCGTGGCAGTGGCTTCGACCACCAGTGTGGAACGCGACGACGGTGTCGAAACCGGCGTCTGGGAATGCACGCCCGGGCGTTGGCGGCGGCAGATCGTCGCCCAGGAATTCTGTCACTTCATCGCGGGTCGCTGCACCTTCACCCCGGATGAGGGTGAAACCCTGCAAATAGAAGCCGGTGACGCACTGATGTTACCCGCCAACACCCTCGGTATCTGGGACATCCAGGAAACCGTGCGCAAGACCTACGTACTGATTCTTTGATCCGCTGATCCTTTGATTGCCTGCCAACAACAAAACCTACACAGGAATCGACTCATGCTTCGAAAGACACTGACCCTGGCTCCGCTGATGCTCGTCGCTTCGATCAGTCAGGCGGCGCAAACCGTCAAAATCTACAACTGGTCGGACTACATCGCGCCGGACACCACGAAGAACTTCCAGAAAGAGACGGGCATCGCCTTCACCTACGACGTCTACGACAGCAATGAAACCCTCGACGGCAAGTTGATGACCGGCAAATCCGGTTATGACGTGGTGTTTCCATCCAATCACTTCATGGCGCGCCAGATCGAAGGCAAGGCGCTGAAGACCCTCGACAAGAGCCAACTGCCGAACTGGAAAAACCTCAATCCGGTATTGCTCAAGGCCTTGCAGACCAACGATCCGGGGAACGAGCATGGCTTCCCGTACCTGTGGGGCAGTACCGGCATCGGCTACAACATTGCCAAAGTCAAGGCGGTACTGGGCGACAACGCGCCCGTGGATTCCTGGGACCTGATCTTCAAACCGGAAAACATGCAGAAGCTGCAGAAATGCGGCGTGGCCATCCTCGACAATGGCCCGGAACTGCTACCCGCCGCCCTGAATTACCTGGGACTGGCGCATCATAGTAAGAATCCGGAGGACTACAAAAAGGCTGAAGCCTTGCTGCTGAAAGTCCGGCCGTATGTCAGCTATTTCCATTCATCCAAGTACACCAGCGACCTGGCCAACGGCGATATCTGTGTAGCCGTGGGCTTCTCCGGTGACATCCTGCAAGCGGAAAACCGCGCCAGGGAAGCCAAAAACGGTGTCGACATCGGTTACTCGATTCCCAAGGAAGGTGCTGCGATCTGGTTCGATATGGTCGCCATGCCCGCCGATGCCCCGGACGAGAAGGCCGGTTATGCGTTCATGAACTATTTGCTGCGCCCGGACGTGATGGCCAGCGTCAGCAATTACGTTCATTACGCGAATGGAAACGAACAAGCCGATAGCCTCATCGACCCGGCGATCAAGAACGACACCAAGGTTTACCCGAGCCCGGAAATGATGGGCAAGTTGTTCGCGCTGGAAGCGATGCCGCTGAACATTGACCGTATTCGGACGCGGGTGTGGAACAAGATTCGAACCGGTAGTTGAAATCGGCGGAGTTTTGCAGGGCCACTTCGCGAGCAGGCTCGCTCCCACAAAGTCGGTGAATTACCTGTGGGAGCGAGCCTGCTCGCGAAGAACGATGACGCGGTAGTTCAGTCTTCCCGCCGAATCGTGCTCACTTCATCGGCCCTGACTTTGACCTTCGCCCCGGAAATATCCTCGAATTCGAAGAAGCCGTCCTTGGTCTTGGTTTTCGGCATGTCCTTGGTCAGATACTGGGTGCCGTTCTGCAGGGTCACCACCGTTGGCGTTGAACAGCCGGTGAGCATCATGAAAGCCGCTGCTGCCAGGGGGAAACCCAGAGTCTTGATGTTCATCGCCACCTCTACCACTTCAAAAAATCGCTGCAGTCGTCGCATTCGACGAACCCTCTATCGCGGTTGGTGTCACGCAGGGGCAGAAAGTTCGACGTATCGAAAAATATAATCAGGAGCAGCCCTCCGCTTATCCTTTTCCGATTGCAGCGGACAGGGCGTTACTGGTATCTGTACGCATAACCAGTATTTGCTCGCCATGGCCCATTTTCCCGTGACTGAAAACCCCCTCGACGATCCGTTCTATTACCTGAACAACTTCATGCAAGTGCTTGATTGGCTTGAGCTTCGCTATGGCGATGTGCTGAGCGTCGATGAGCAACGATTCATTGGCGACTTTAACGAACTGCCCCGTGAATCCAGGGCTTTGCTGGTCAGAATGGTCATGCGCAAGGGGCTTCATTTCAGGTGCAGTAAACTGCATTACACCGAAATCGGCGACATCGCCCGCGCAGCCGAACCGCTCCTGGCACTGGGTTGGGTCGATGAACAACAGCCGTTATCGGTCGAGGAGTTATTCGACATACTGCTCAAGGCAGAAATCGTTCAATGCCTCGGCAGCGCCATCAAGCAGCCCAAGGGAAAAAAGGCTGATTGGCTACCGGTACTCAGCGAGCAGTTCCCCGAAACCCGAAGTTTCGTGGACTGGTGTCCATCGCTCGATGAGCGCTTGTTCAGTCTGACCATCATGGGCCTGTGCGATCGCTTGCGCTTGATGTTTTTCGGCAATCTTTACCAGGACTGGTCCGAGTTTGTGCTGGCTGACCTTGGAATCTTTACCTACGAGAAAGTCGAATTCAGCATTGATTCCCGAGGGTTGCGCAGCCGCGAGGACGTCGACGCCTGCCTGTTCCTGCACCATTGCCAGCAAGATTTCGAGGCTGGCGAGGCGCTGGCCGGGGTTGTCGAGCGGATCAACGGGCTGACGCTGGACAATTCCTGGCTGCAACGGCGTCGTGACAAGCTGTTGTTCCAGATCGCCCAGCATTGCGAACGCGTGACGGATTTCTCCACTGCACTGACCTTGTACCGCCAATGTGCTTACCCCGGTGCGCGTGCGCGGTTGATCCGGGTGCTGGAACGTTGTGAGGAATACGAGCTGGCCCTGGAGCTCGCCATCGAGGCCGAACAGTCGCCTCAAAGCGCAGCCGAGCAACAGCAAGTGCTGCGCATGCTGCCCCGGCTGCGGCGCAAGCTCGGCGGGCCGCCAACAAAACGAGCGGCGGCGCGGGAAATGCAGCGTCTGGACTTGCAACTACCCAGGACCGATCCGCTGATGCCTGTGGAGTTCTACGTTCAGGCGCATCTGGCGGAGGCAACCGCGCCGGTGCATTACGTCGAAAACACCCTGATCAATTCACTGTTCGGCCTGCTGTGCTGGCCGGCGATTTTTGCGCCATTGCCGGGGGCTTTTTTCCATCCGTTCCAGCGTGGCCCGGTGGACCTGCTGAGTGAAGATTTCCAAGAGCGTCGTGCTGACATGTTCCAGAACTGCCTCGAGGAGCTTGACGACGGGCGTTATCGGCAAACCATCCGCGAACGCTATGCCGAAAAATGGGGCATACAGTCTCCCTTCGTCTTCTGGAACGTATTGAGCGACGAATTGCTGGAGCAAGCGCTGGACTGCCTGCCAGCCGAGCACCTCAAGCACTGGTTCAACCGACTGTTACTCGACATTAAGGCCAACCGCGCGGGGATGCCGGATCTGATCCAGTTTTGGCCGCAGCAAAAGACCTACCGCATGATCGAAGTCAAAGGGCCCGGTGATCGTCTTCAGGATAACCAGCTGCGCTGGCTGGAGTTCTGTCACGAGCACCACATGCCGATTGCCGTGTGCTACGTGCAGTGGGCGGAGCAAGACGCTTGAGCTACAGCATCGCGGTGCGTGCGCTGTGTGAGTTCACCGCCAAGGCCGGCGACCTCGACCTGCGCTTTACACCGTCGCCGACTGCACTGGAGGGCATCGTCGGGCATCGCACCGTGGCGTCCCGGCGTAGCGAGGGTTACCAGCGTGAAGTTGCGCTGGAAGGCCTGTACCAAAACTTGAAAGTCAAAGGCAGAGCGGATGGCTATGACCCCGCGCAAAACTGCCTGGAAGAAGTCAAAACCTACCGCGGCGACCTGAGCAAGCAACCGGACAATCACCGCCAACTGCATTGGGCCCAGGCGAAAATCTATGGCTGGTTGATGTGCCGAAAACTTGTGCTTGAGCAGATCAATCTTGCGCTGGTGTACTTCGACATCATCAGCGAAAAGGAAACCTGCCTGGTCGAAACCTTCAGCGCCACGCAGTTGGAGCAATTTTTCGAACAGCATTGCGCACGGTTCCTGCACTGGGCCGGACAGGAAGTGGCTCATCGGGAGGCTCGTGATCAGGCGGCTCGGCAATTGGCGTTCCCCCATGCCGGCTTTCGACCCGGACAGCGTCATTTGGCGGAATCGGTGTTCAAGGCCGTCAGCACCGGTCGTTGCCTGATGGCTCAGGCGCCAACCGGAATTGGCAAGACCGTCGGCACACTGTTCCCAATGCTCAAGGCCCTGGCACCGCAGCAACTGGACAAGGTGTACTTCCTCATGGCGAAAACCCCGGGGCGAAAACTGGCCCTGGACGCGGCCCGGGTGATCCTCGACCGGGCCGATGCTCCGCCCTTGCGTGTTATGGAAATGGTTGCCCGGGACAAGGCCTGCGAGCATCCGGACAAGGCCTGTCATGGCGAATCCTGCCCTTTGGCCCGGGGCTTCTATGATCGCTTGCCAGCTGCGCGCCAGGCCGCCAGCGAATTGAACCTGCTGGATCAAGGCGCATTGCGCCGGATCGCCCTGGACCATGAGGTATGTCCTTATTACCTGAGCCAGGAAATGGCCCGTTGGACCGACGTAGTGGTTGCCGATTACAACTACTACTTCGACTTTAGCGCCTTGTTGTTCGGGCTGGCCCAGGCCAACCAATGGAACGTCGCGGTGCTGGTGGACGAGGCTCACAACCTGGTGGAACGCGGGCGCCAGATGTACAGCGCCAGCCTCGATCAAGCGACCCTCAATGCGGTACGAAAAACGGCCCCGGATGCGTTGAAAAGGCCTTTGCAACGGGTCAATCGCGAATGGAACGCCCTGCATGACCCGCAACGGGGGGCCTATCAGGCTTACGACAAGGCGCCGGAAAAACTGCTCCAGGCATTGTCATCCTGCAATGCCAGCATCGGTGACTACCTCAACGATCACCCTCAGGGGCTGGACAGTGAACTCCAGCGCTTTTACTTCGACATGTTGCAATTCTGCCGGGTGGCCGAACTCTTCGATGAGCATTTTCTGTTCGATATCAGCAAGCGTGACCTCCAGCGCAAACGGCAACGCTCGCAACTGTGCCTGCGCAATGTGGTGCCCGCTGGCTTCATTGGCCCACGCCTGAGCGCTGCACGCAGCACCGTGCTGTTCTCCGCGACACTCAGTCCGCGCCATTACTACGCCGATCTGCTGGGAACGCCGGCGAACACCGTGTGCATTGACGTTGAATCGCCATTTGATCCCAGGCAGTTGCAGGTGCACATCGTCAACCAGATCTCCACGCGGTTCGCCCACCGTCAGGCGTCCGTGGCGCCGATTGTCGAGTTGATCGCCGGGCAGTACAGCCAACGCCCAGGCAACTACCTCGCGTTTTTCAGCAGCTTCGATTATTTGCAGCAAGTGATGCAGTCGTTGGCCGAGCGCCATCCCGGCATCAACCTGTGGTCACAGTCCCGTGGCATGGCCGAAGCGCAGCGTCAGCAGTTTCTCGATCAGTTCACTGAAGGTGGCGAAGGCATCGGTTTTGCGGTGCTGGGCGGGGCATTCGGTGAGGGTATCGACCTGCCCGGTGCGCGGTTGATCGGTGCGTTCATCGCCACCCTGGGGCTGGCGCAATTCAACCCGGTCAACGAACAGATGAAACGGCGCATGGCCGCCATTTTCGGGGCCGGCTACGACTACACCTATCTCTATCCTGGCGTGCAGAAAGTGGTACAGGCCGCCGGACGGGTGATTCGCACGCAGCAGGACGAAGGGGTGGTGATGCTGATTGATGATCGTTTTGCCGAGAGCAAGGTCAAGGATTTGCTGCCGCGTTGGTGGTCGATTGCGCCAGCGCTTTTTCACGCTGCGATGTAGGTATTCGTCATTTTATGAAACATAGACATGACTTGAAGTAGATGACCCATTGAACAGTTTGCGAATGCACTCTTTATTAAAAGGGCTGAATATCACCCAACTGTTTGATAAGGAAATCAAAACATGTCGCAAACACCAAACTATACGTACACCCCTGATCAGGTCACGGCGGCGTTCAATGAAATAAGCGCGACGCTGTTCAGCGGCATCACCGTGGAGGCAACCCCAAAGATGCTGGTTGTCGCCGGGCTGGAAGCCTCAGGCAAGACCTATCTGCTGGAAAAACAACTGCTGCCATCGAAGCGTTATGCTAATTACATACGCCTTTACCTGCCTGAATATCGAAAGAAACACCCCCAATACGACGAGATGATAAAACTGGGCGTATTGCACGCCTATGAGCATACGGAGTCATTTGTTCGCGAAGTCTGCTCGAAGATCTTTGCGAAAGCCTTCACCGGTAAATACAACATCATCATGGAGACAGCGTTCGATTCCATCGAACTTGTGTCCTTTCCACCCACGGCAACAGCCATGGGTTATCAGTTAGAGGTTCACATCGTCGGCTGTACTCAAGAGTTCGCTCACTTGTCGAGCGTCAAAAGAGCGCTCAAAAGCCTGCAGGCAAAGGAGATGGAAAGGTTTCTCTCGCTGTCGAAGCTGGATGCCAGCATGAGCCACGCCAAAGCGATCATCGTGGCACTCCAGACCGCGGCAAAGGCGATCAGTGGCTCCCAGATCAACCTGTACGAGCGCGGATTCGGTGCATTGAAGGAGCGTACGCATGTTGCCCAAAGCACGTATACGAAAGCCGCCGACGGTACGGTCACCACAACGACAACCAAGGTCAATTTTTCGTACGACGTCTATTCCAGCATTATCGAGAATCAGGTGTTCGCAGTGAGCGATCGCAATGAATTGCTTAAAGAGTGCAATCTGGCGCTGCTCCAGGCGGCCGTTCATGCGCCCAACGTCCCTGATTTCGTCTACAACGAGTTGTACGCCTATATCGTCAAGTACGTGAGCCGGTAGCCCTTGTGCGGAGGATGTGTCCAAATGGTTAATTTGACGCATACTCAGGAAAAACATTCCTGACGCGAGAACTCAATGAGCGAGGATCGAATCAAGGTGGACGTTAGCGAAGAGACGCGCTTTCGCCTGCTGATCGATGCGGTGGTCGATTATGCGATCTACATGATCGATCCCGACGGCATCATTTCCAGCTGGAATGCGGGTGCCAGGCGTTTCAAGGGTTACGAGGAAGCCGAAATCCTCGGTCATCATTTCTCGCGTTTTTACACTGAAGAGGATCGTCGTGCCGGGTTGCCGCAACGGGCACTGGACACGGCGATTCGCGAAGGGCGTTTCGAAGGCGAGGGTTGGCGTGTGCGCAAGGACGGCACGCATTTCTGGTGCCATGTGGTGATCGATCCGATACGCGATCCTTCGGGGACGTTGCTGGGGTTTGCCAAGATCACCCGCGACCTGACCGATCGAAAAATGGCCGAGGAAACCCTCAAGCAAAGCGAGCAGCAATTTCGTTTGCTGGTGCAGAGTGTCACGGATTACGCCATCTACATGCTGACCGCCGATGGGCGCGTGAGCAACTGGAACCCGGGCGCCCAACGCATCAAGGGTTACAGGCCCGAGGAAGTCATCGGCCAGCACTTCTCCATGTTTTACACACCGGAAGACCGTGAGGCCGGCGAGCCGCAACGCACTCTGGACAGTGCCGTGCGCGAAGGGCGATTCGAAAACAAGGGCTGGCGCCTGCGCAAGGACGGCACGCGGTTTCTCGCCCATGTGGTGGTGGACCCGATCTGGGGCGACACTGGCACATTGCTCGGATTCGCCAAGATTACCCGTGACATTACCGAGGCGGCGCAAGCACAGCAGGCCCTTGAGCAAACCCGTGAGGCGCTGTTCCAGGCGCAAAAAATGCAGGCCATCGGTCAACTCAGCGGCGGGATTGCCCACGATTTCAACAATTTGCTGACTGTCATCCTTGGTAATCTGGAAATCGTCCGCAAACGCCTGGGAGACGATCCGAAACTGACCCGTTTGCTGGATAACGCCACCCAAGGCGCCCTGCGTGGTGTATCCCTGACCCAGCGTATGCTGGCGTTTGCCCGGCGCCAGGAACTCAAGGCCGAATCCGTTGACATACCGGCGCTGGTGCAAGGTATCAGCGGTCTTCTGCGCAGCTCCCTGGGGCCTTCGGTGAAAATCGAAACCTGCTTCATGCCAGAGCCCGAACCGGTACTGGCGGATGTCAATCAACTTGAACTGGCGGTACTCAATCTGGCGACCAATGCCCGTGATGCAATGCCTGACGGCGGAAAACTCGTGCTCGGCACCCGGACGGAGGTCATCCTGGATCAGCCCCATTCTTCCCTGGCACCAGGGCGTTATGTCTGCCTGACGGTCACCGACACAGGGGAGGGCATGGATGACGCCACGCTGGCTTCGGCGATGGACCCATTCTTCACCACCAAGGGTGTCGGTAAGGGGACGGGGCTGGGGTTGTCGATGGTCCATGGCTTCATCGAACAAATGGGGGGGCGCTTCGTCCTCAAGAGCGAGAAAGGCAAGGGCACGACTGCCGAGCTTTGGCTGCCCGTCGCCAAGGCGGGAGCGGTTACCGGTCCGCTGGCCACCGAGCCGGAAACACCGCAGGTTCCGCGGTTGAGCGTGCTGGTGGTCGATGACGACAGCCTGGTACTCACCAGCACCTGCCTGTTGCTGGAGGACCTCGGACACCGGGTGATAGTTGCAGAGTCCGGGGCCCAGGCATTGCAGTTGTTTGAAAGGGAACAGCATTTCGACCTGGTCATCACCGACATGGCCATGCCACACATGAATGGCGCCCAACTGGCCCAGTCCATTCGCATGCTCCAGCCGGCCTTGCCAATCATCCTGGCGACGGGATACGCCGACCGCCTGGAGGGTTTTGCGGCGGCGCTGCCGCGATTATCCAAGCCCTTCACGCAAATCAATCTGGTTGAAGTCATCGCTTCGACAATGAAGTGAGTTGCTCATATCGCGCCAGCATCGGCTGGGTGCTGATGCCGTGCAGCAGAATGCTCAGTGCTACCACCGACAGCGTGAGGTCGGCGCACAGGCTGGCCACTCCTGTGGGAAGCTCGTGATTCATGGCGTAGAACAAATAGTAAAAGCTACCGATGCCACGAATCCCGAACCAGCCGATCAACCATCGTTGCCGGCCGTTGAGCAAACGGCCCCATGGCAGCAGGACAACACTCAGGGGACGAATCACACAGAACAGCACCAATGCAATCGCCAGGGCCCGCCAGTCCCAGTGCCCGATCAGCACCACGCCGAGCAGGGTCACCAGAAAAACCTCCATGGCCCGCTCGACCAGACCGCCAAAGAACAGCATGTCGCCGATCATGATTCCGGCGGCGACCTGGCTGTCCTCAAGGTTTTCTATATCACCGTGCACGGCGTTGTCCGGTTCGACATTCTGGTGACCGACCACCGCCTGAACCAGATGCTCGGCCGGTGGTTGGGCGTGTGCCGTCGATTTGACTTCGGCTCGACGCAAGCCCAACCCCGCGGCGAACACCGAGAGAAAGCCATAACCGTGAACCGATTCGGCTGCGACATACGCCAGCGCAATCAGGGCAAGCGTCAGGTAATCGTTGGGGGAGAGGGTGCTGTCGGCATTGCGGATGCGCATCGACAGGGTCAGGCGCCCGATACCCCGGCCCATGCCGTAACCCATCAATAGGCCGACAGGCACCGCCCATAACAGGCGATTGAGCGCCCAGTCATCAAGCCAGGCACTGGAGGCACTTTCGCCTTCTTGCAGAAGCAGTAACCCGAGGATGACAAACGGGAAGGCGATGCCATCGTTGAGACCGGCCTCACCGGAAAGCCCGAAGCGTACCGGGTCATCATCCTTGGCATCGTTGACCTGTACCAGTGACGCCAGCACCGGGTCGGTCGGCGCCAGAATCGCACCGATCAGCAATGAAGGGCCCCATGCCAGCCCGAAACCGTAATGCAGCAGCAGACAGACCCCGATGATGCTCAGGAGCATCACCGGTCCCGCCAGTCCGAACGCCACCCGCCATTTGCGATGCTTGAGCGGCAGTCGCAATTTCAGCCCGCAAACGAACAGGGAAAAGAGCACCGCGACTTCCGTAAGGTGTTCCATCCAGAAGGCCGCTTCGTTCAGATTCAAATTGAGCCAGCCCAAGCCCGCCGGACCAATGGCGATGCCCAACGCCAAGCACACGGCCGAGGTGGTCACGGGCAGCCAGCGCAGGTAAGAGGAGGTAAGTGCCAGCGCGAGCAGTACGGCGCCCAGTACCGCGACCCAGGCGACGAAGCTCATGGCTCAATAGAGGCGGGCATGACGATCTCCAGTTACCCGAGTACGGGCCCATAAGGTGTGGAGCGTAGGAATCGTCCGTGGGTTCCATTTTGTTCCTGTGGGAGCGAGCCTGCTCGCGAAGAGGCCAGCACATTCAACATCCGTGTTGGCTGACCCACCGCTTTCGCGAGCAGGCTCGCTCCCACAAGGGGATATGGCGGATCAGGCCTTCAGGTGACGCAAGCTGCGTTCCATCCGCGCAATTCCTTCTTCAAGCAGCGACCGTGGGCAGCCGAAGTTCAGGCGTACGAACTGTTTGCAGTCATCGCCGAAGTCCAGGCCAGGGCTCAGCCCGACTTTGGCCTGATCGAGAAAGAATTGCTGCGGGTTGTCCAGCCCCAGAGCCGTGCAGTCGAGCCATGCCAGATAGGTGCTTTGTGGCACATTCATGGTGATGCCCGGCAGGCGGGTGCGCACCGCGTCGACCAGGTAATCGCGGTTGCTTTGCAGATAGGCGCTCAGTTCTGCCAACCAGGGCCCGGCTTCGCTGTAGGCGACGCGGGTGGCCTCAAGGCCCAGCGGGTTGACGCTGTCGACCATGCCGCAACGGGCATGGTTGACACGCTCGCGCAGGTGCCGGTCCTGAATGATCATGAACGAGGTTTTCAGTCCGGCGATGTTGTAGGCCTTGCTGGCCGACATCAGGGTGATGGTGCGCTGGGCGATCTGTGGGCTCAGCGTCGCCATCGGGATGTGTTTACGGCCGTCGTAGCACAGTTCGGCATGGATCTCGTCGGAGATGATCCAGGCGTCGTGCTCAAGACAGATGTCGGCGATGGCTTGCAGTTCGGCCCGTGGGAAAGCCTTGCCCAACGGGTTATGCGGATTGCTCAGCAGCAGCGCGCCGCCACCCTGCAGCGACTGGCTCAGGGTCTCCAGCGGCGTGGTATAGGTGCCGTCCGCTTGCGCGTCGAAACCCAGCTCGACCTTGTTCAGGCCCCAATGGCCCGGCGCATGGCGTAGCGGCGGATAGTTGGGCACCTGTACCACGACGTTCTGCTGCGGCTGGACTAGCGCCTTCAACGCCATGTTGAAGCCTGACTCGACCCCCGGCAGGAAGATCAGCTCCTGCGGCTCGACGCGCCAGGCGTACTTGCTCCACAGGTCGGCCACGATGGCTTCGCGCAGGTTATCCGGGGCCACGCTGTAGCCGACCATCGGGTGCTCCAGACGCTTTTGCAGGGCCTGGATGATCATCGGCGGTGCGGCAAAATCCATGTCGGCGACCCACATCGGCAACACGTCGGCCGGGTAGCGGCTCCATTTGGTGCTGCCGGTGTTGTGGCGGTCGTACACCTGATCAAAATCGAAAGTCATGCGCGGTCTCGTAAGGCGGGGTTAATCATGCCCGCCATGATAAGCGCCAATCAGTTCAAACAACACAATCACTGTGGGAGCTGGCTTGCCAGCGATGACGGCAGCACAGTCAAAATTAATGTTGGCTGACCCACCGCTATCGCGGGCAAGCCCGCTCCCACAGGCTTCGACAAACGGCCGACGGTCGGTTTTCACACAGAGTGTCAGTGTGTTGACTAAAGTTTGAAATGTCGGCAGCCCGTCTGCCGCGCCCGTGATTGTCCAGAAAAATCCGGCAAAGCACCGGATTACCACCTGATCAGGAGTGCACGATGGACCTCAGCCGTCGTCAGTTCTTCAAGGTCGCCGGTATCGGCCTTGCAGGCTCTAGCCTGGGCGCGTTGGGCATGGCCCCGACGCCTGCCTTTGCCGAACAGGTGCGTCATTTCAAGCTCGCCCACACCCATGAAACCCGCAACACCTGCCCGTATTGCTCGGTCGGCTGCGGGTTGATCATGTACAGCCAGGGCGATACGGCGAAGAATGTCGCGCAAAGCATCATCCACATCGAAGGTGACGCCGACCACCCGGTCAACCGCGGCACCCTGTGCCCCAAAGGCGCAGGCCTCTTGGACTTCATTCACAGCCCCGGTCGCCTGCAATACCCGCAGGTACGCAAGCCCGGCAGCGATGAGTGGACGCGTATAGGATGGGATGAAGCACTCGATCGCATCGCCGACCTGATGAAGGCCGACCGCGACGCCAACTTCATCGAGAAGAACGCCCAGGGCCAGACGGTGAACCGTTGGCTGACGACGGGGTTCCTCGCGGCCTCGGCGGCGTCCAACGAAGCGGGTTACATCACCCATAAGGTCATTCGCAGTCTCGGCATGCTGGGGTTCGATAACCAGGCGCGTGTCTGACACGGCCCGACGGTGGCAAGTCTTGCCCCGACGTACGGCCGTGGTGCCATGACCAATACCTGGACCGATATCGCCAATGCGAATCTGGTTCTGGTGATGGGCGGCAACGCAGCAGAAGCGCACCCTTGCGGCTTCAAATGGGTGACCGAAGCCAAGGCGCACAACAAGGCACGTTTGATCGTGGTCGATCCGCGTTTCACCCGGACCGCCTCGGTGGCCGACTATTACGCGCCGATTCGTACCGGTACCGACATCGCCTTCATGGGGGGGCTGATCAATTACCTGCTGACCCACGACAAGATCCAGCACGAATACGTGCGCAATTACACCGACGTCTCGTTCATCGTCAAAGCGGGCTATGGCTTCGAGGACGGCATCTTTAGCGGTTATGACGTGGCCAAACGTGCCTACACCGACAAGTCCGGCTGGGGCTACGAACTCGGTGAGGATGGTTTTGCCAAAGTCGACCCGACCCTGCAGGACCCTCGCTGCGTCTATCAATTGATGAAGCAGCACTACAGCCGCTACTCCATCGAACTGGCAAGCCAGATTTGCGGCATGCCGGTTGATGCCATGCAGAAAATCTGGGACGAAATCGCCACGTGCTCGCAACCGGGCAAGACCATGACGATTCTCTATGCCCTGGGCTGGACCCAGCATTCGATCGGCTCGCAGATCATCCGCAGCGCGGCGATGGTGCAATTGTTGCTGGGCAACGTCGGCATGCCGGGCGGTGGGGTCAATGCCTTGCGCGGGCACTCCAATATCCAGGGGTTGACCGACCTGGGGCTGTTGTCCAACTCATTGCCGGGCTACCTCACGTTGCCCGGTGATGCCGAACAGGACTACAACGCCTATATCGTCAAACGCACGCAAAAACCGCTGCGTCCCGGACAGCTGTCCTACTGGCAGAACTACAGCAAGTTCCACGTCAGCCTGATGAAAGCCTGGTACGGCGCCAATGCCACGGCCGAAAACAACTGGGCCTACGAGTACCTGCCGAAGCTGGACATCCCCAACTACGACATCCTCAAGGTCTTCGACCTGATGGGCCAGGGCAAGGTCAACGGCTACATGTGCCAGGGCTTCAACCCCATCGCCGCGCTGCCCGACAAGAACCGGGTGACAGCGGCGCTGGCCAAATTGAAGTGGCTGGTGGTGATGGACCCGCTGTCCACCGAGACCTCGGAGTTCTGGCGTAACGTCGGACCGTACAACGATGTGAAAAGCGCTGATATCCAGACCGAAGTGATTCGCCTGCCCACCACCTGTTTTGCCGAAGAGGACGGCTCGCTGGTCAACAGCAGCCGCTGGTTGCAATGGCACTGGAAGGGCGCCGAGGGCCCCGGCGAAGCGCGCACCGACATTCGCATCATGAGCGAGTTGTTCCTGCGTCTGCGTCAGCGCTATCAGGCCAACGGCGGCGCCTGGGCCGAGTCGATCCTCAAGTTGTCGTGGCCGTACAAGATTCCCGAGGAGCCTTCACCGGAGGAGCTGGCCAAGGAAATCAACGGCAGCGCCACCGCCGATTTCACCGATGCCACGGGTGCGGCGATCAAGGCCAATGCGCAACTGGCCGCGTTCAGTCAGCTGAAGGACGATGGCAGCACCGCGTCCGGTTGCTGGATTTTCTGCGGCAGCTGGACCGAAACCGGTAACCAGATGGCGCGGCGCGACAACAACGACCCGTTCGGCATGCATCAGCACCAAGGCTGGGCCTGGGCCTGGCCGGCGAACCGGCGGATTCTCTACAACCGCGCCTCGGCCGACCCGCAAGGCAAGCCGTGGGATCCGAAAAAGCGCCTGGTGTGGTGGAACGGCAAGGCCTGGGGCGGCACCGATGTGCCGGACTACAAGGCCGACGTGGCGCCGGAAGCGGGAATGAATCCGTTCATCATGAACCCCGAAGGCGTGGCACGGTTCTTTGCCGTCGACAAGATGAACGAGGGACCATTCCCCGAGCATTACGAGCCATTCGAAACGCCGATCGGCATCAACCCGTTGCACCCGCAAAACAAGAAAGCCACCAGCAACCCGGCGGCCCGGATCTTTGATTCGGTGTGGGATTCCCTTGGCGTGGCCAAGGATTATCCCTATGCCGCCACCAGCTATCGGTTGACCGAGCATTTCCACTTCTGGAGCAAGCACTGCAAGCTCAATGCAATCGCACAACCCGAGCAATTCGTCGAAATCGGCGAAGTGCTGGCCAAGGAGAAAGGCATCGTCGCCGGTGACCGGGTGCGGGTCAGCAGCAAGCGCGGGCACATTGAAGCGGTGGCGGTGGTGACCAAGCGGATACGGCCGTTGCAGGTCAACAATCAGGTGGTGCACCAGATCGGTATCCCGTTGCACTGGGGCTTTACCGGGCTGACGCGTCACGGTTACCTGACCAACACCCTGGTGCCGTTCCTCGGCGATGGCAATACCCAGACCCCGGAATCCAAGTCATTCCTGGTCAACGTGGAGAAAGTCTAAATGGCCAGCCAAGACATCATTGCCCGCTCGGCCACCACCACCGTGCCGTCTTCGGTGCGCAATCTGGAGGAAGTCGCCAAGCTGATCGACACCACCAAATGCATCGGCTGCAAGGCCTGCCAGGTCGCCTGTTCGGAATGGAACGAGTTGCGCGACGACGTCGGGCACAACCACGGCACCTACGACAATCCGCAAGACCTCACGGCTGAAACCTGGACCCTGATGCGTTTCACCGAGCACGAAACCGACGCCGGCAACCTGGAGTGGTTGATCCGCAAGGATGGCTGCATGCACTGTGCCGAGCCCGGTTGCCTGGCGGCATGCCCCAGCCCCGGGGCGATTATCAAGCATGCCAACGGCATCGTCGATTTCAATCAGGACCACTGCATCGGCTGCGGCTACTGCATCACCGGTTGCCCGTTCAACATTCCGCGCATTTCGCAAAAGGATCACAAGGCCTACAAATGCACGCTGTGTTCGGACCGGGTGGCGGTGGGGCTGGAGCCGGCCTGCGTGAAAACCTGTCCGACCGGCGCCATCGTGTTCGGCTCCAAGGAAGACATGAAGGAGCATGCCGCCGAGCGTATCGTCGACCTCAAGAGCCGCGGCTTCGATAACGCCGGCCTGTACGACCCGGCCGGTGTCGGCGGCACCCATGTGATGTATGTGCTGCACCACGCCGACACGCCAAAGCTCTACGCCGGACTGCCTGCCGACCCGGCGATCAGCCCGCTGGTGAGCCTGTGGAAAGGCGTGAGCAAACCGCTGGCGCTGCTGGCCATGGGCGCGGCAGTGGTTGCCGGGTTCTTCCACTACGTGCGGGTCGGTCCGCAAGTGGTCGAAGAGGATGAGCTACCGCACGGCCCGGATCCGGCGGTGCACGAAGTCGATCCGGCAGTGCACACCTATGACCCGAAAAGGGAGAACCGGCCATGATCCGCAAGCAGATCCTGCGCTACACCGCCAACCAGCGCACCAATCACTGGTTGGTGGCGATCCTGTTCTTGATGGCCGGGTTGTCCGGACTGGCGTTGTTTCACCCGGCGTTGTTCTGGCTGAGTAACCTGTTTGGCGGCGGGCCGTGGACACGCATCCTGCACCCGTTCATGGGCGTCCTGATGTTCCTGTTTTTCCTCGGCCTGGTGTTCCGTTTCTGGCGCGCCAATTATTTCATCGCCAATGATCGCCTGTGGCTGCGGCGTATCGACCGGGTGATGCGCAACGAAGAGGAGGGCGTACCACCGATAGGCAAATACAACCCCGGGCAGAAGCTGCTGTTCTGGACTTTACTGCTGTGCATGCTGGTGCTGCTGTTCAGTGGCCTGGTGATCTGGCGCGCGTATTTCAGTGCGTACTTCGGCATCACCAGCATTCGCTGGGCGATGCTGCTACATGCGCTGGCCGGCTTCGTGCTGATCCTGAGCATCATCGTGCACATCTATGCCGGCATCTGGATCAAGGGCTCGGTCAGCGCCATGATGCACGGCTGGGTCAGCCGCGCGTGGGCGAAGAAGCACCATGAACTCTGGTATCGCGAAGTCACCAACGACAAAGCGGCCGAGCGACCGATCACGAAAAAGGGCTGACACTTGCCAACCATTCTCGAACCCGGACAAATCGAAGCGGCGGCCGGCTCGCCGCCGTTTCTGCACCAGCCTCCGCACAACCTGTTCAGCCTGCGCGCCGAGCGCCTCGACCAATTGGCCGAAGGGCATCCGTTGGCCGATTACCTGCGCCTGCTGGCCGGAGTATGCCGGGCGCAGCAGCAAGTGCTGGACGATCCACCGCAAAGCGACCCCCTGGACCGCCAACGCATCGAGTTGTGCCAGCAGCACGGGCTGCCGCCGTTCGCCGCCGACAGCCTCAGCCGCGAGGATGATTGGCAGACGTACCTTGACGCCTTTTTGCAACGCTACGCCGCCCCCGAACAGCCTGCCGTCACCGAGGCGCTGGACACGCTGCGCGCCGCCAGCCCCGGGCAACGTCGCGCCTGGGCGGTGGCATTGGTCAGTGGCCAGTATTCGCTAGTGCCCGCGGCGTTGGTGCCGTTCCTTGGCGCAGCGCTGCAAACCGCCTGGAGCCATTGGCTGCTCAGCACGCCGAACCTGCAACTGGCGCAAGGGCCCGGTCTGAGCCAGTGCCCGGCCTGCGGTTCGCCGGCCATGGCCGGGGTGATTCGAAACCGTGGCAAGCACAACGGTTTGCGTTATCTGGTCTGTTCCTTGTGTGCCTGCGAGTGGCACGTGGTGCGGGTCAAATGCGTGTACTGCGATCAGAGCAAAGGGCTGGAGTACCTCAGCCTTGAAGATGATCGCCACGCCGCCAATCAGGCACCGCTGCGGGCGGAGGTCTGCCCGGGCTGCAATGCCTATCTGAAGTTGCTTTATCTGGAGAACGACGCCCACGCGGAAGCGCTGTCGGCGGACCTGGCCAGCCTGATGCTGGACATGCGTCTGGCCCAGGACGGTTATCAGCGGCTGGCACCGAATCTGTTGCTGGCACCGGGAGACGAGTGAAGACAGGGTCTACACTCTGGCGCGACGGCCACAGTTTCGCCGACGCAATCGCCCCCCCTGTAGGAGCGAGCATGCTCGCGATGGAAGCCCAGACAACGCGATCATTCAGACAGAGCGCGTTATCGTTAACGACCATCGCGAGCATGCTCGCTCCTACAGGGACATGCCGGGTCAGACACCGCCAACTCTGGAGCGCCCAATGCCCGCAAGCCTTGCCAGCCAATCCCCGCGTTTGCCTTCGATTGACAGCCTGCTTCGCCATTCAGCGTGCCAGCCACTGGCCGAGCGCTATGGGCGTGAAGCCTTGTTGGCCGCCCTGCGGCAACTGCTCGATGATGTACGTGAAAGCGCTCAACAAGGACAGATCGGGGCCATCGAAACCACCCCCGAGGTGCTCGCGGGCCGTGTAGCCGAACGCCTGGCCAATCAGCACCGTAGCCACGTGCGCCGAGTGTTCAACCTCACCGGCACCGTGTTGCACACCAATCTGGGCCGCGCCTTGTTGCCGGAAGAAGCCATCGAGGCCGTGCAAATGGCCGCGCGCTATCCGCTCAATCTGGAATTCGATCTTCACAGCGGCAAGCGCGGCGACCGCGACGATCTGATCGAAGGGTTGATCCGCGAGCTGACCGGCGCCGAAGCGGTGACCGTGGTCAACAACAATGCCGCTGCGGTCCTGCTCACCCTCAACAGCCTGGGCGCACGCAAGGAAGGCATCATTTCCCGGGGTGAACTGATCGAAATCGGCGGCGCGTTTCGCATCCCCGACATCATGGCCCGTGCCGGCGTGAAGCTGCATGAAGTCGGCACCACCAACCGCACCCACGCCCGTGACTACGAAGCCGCCATCGGCCCGCGCAGTGGCCTGGTGATGCGCGTGCATGCCAGCAACTACGCCATTCAGGGTTTCACCGCCAGTGTGCCCACAACAGAGTTGGCGCAACTGGCCCATCGACATGGCTTGCCGCTGCTTGAAGACCTGGGCAGCGGCAGCCTGCTGGACCTCACTCGCTGGGGGCTGCCCGCTGAGCCCACGGTGCGTCAGGCATTGTTCGATGGCGCGGACATCGTCACCTTCAGCGGCGACAAGTTGCTCGGCGGCCCGCAGGCCGGATTGATTGTCGGACGCAAGGAGCTGATCACCCGGATCAAGAAGAATCCGCTCAAACGCGCACTGCGGGTCGACAAACTGACCCTGGCCGCGCTTGAAGCCGTGCTGGGCTTGTACCGCAACCCGGATCGTTTGGCCGAACGCCTGCCGAGCCTGCGCCTGCTGACCCGGCCTCAGGCGGACATCCTCGCCCAAGCGGTGCGGCTGCAACCGTCATTGGCCAAGGTGCTGGGTGCTGCCTGGAGCGTCAGTGCGGTGCCGGCGCTGGGCATGATCGGCAGCGGCAGCCAACCGGTGGCACGCTTGCCGAGTGCGGCTCTTTGTCTTCGCCCGCACACCTCAAAACGTCTGCGCGGGCGCTGCCTGCACGGGCTGGAAGAGACGTTGCGAAGACTGCCGATACCGGTGCTCGGGCGCATTGACGAAGACGCCTTATGGCTCGACTTGCGGCAACTGGATGATGAGCCGGCGTGGCTGGCGCAACTCGACCAATTGCAGCAAGGGGATCGGGCAGGGTGATTGTCGGCACTGCGGGGCACATCGACCACGGCAAGACCGCATTGCTTGAGGTTCTGACCGGGCAGGCGGGTGACCGGCGCCGGGAAGAGCGCGAGCGTGGCATGACCATCGACCTGGGCTATCTCTACGCCACACTGACACCAGGGGCGACCCAGACCGGTTTTATCGACGTACCGGGACATGAGCGCTTTACCCATAACATGCTCGCTGGGGCGCAGGGCATCGACCTGGTGTTGCTGGTGGTCGCCGCCGATGACGGTGTGATGCCGCAGACCCGAGAACACCTGGCCATCGTCGAACTGCTGGGCATTCCCCGGGCTCTGGTGGCCATCAGTAAATGCGACCGGGTCGAACCGTCCCAGGCGCAGGCCGTGCGCGAGCAGATCCGCACCCTGTTGGCGCCCGGGCCTTATGCCGATGCACCCATGATCGCATTGTCGAGTGTGACCGGCGAGGGCATCGAAACCCTGCGCCAGGCCTTGCTGGATGCTCAGCGAGAAGTGCGGCAGCGCAGCCTCGACGGTGGTTTTCGCCTGTGGATCGACCGGGCATTCAGCGTCGCCGGCGCGGGTATCGTGGTCACCGGCACCGCACTGTCGGGGCAGGTGGCGGTGGGGGATACACTGATGCTCGGTCCACATGGCAAACCGGTGCGGGTGAGAGGACTCCACGCGCAGAACCAGGTCGCCGAAACTGCCATCGCCGGGCAGCGCGTGGCGTTGAACCTCAGCGGTGAACGCCTGGCGTTGGAGCAGCTTCACCGTGGCCAGTGGCTCTCGGCCGAGTGGCTGTATGCGCCGACCCAACGCGTGGACATCGACCTGCAATTGTTGGCGAGTGAGTCCCGTGCCTTCGAGCATTTTCAACCGGTGCATGTGCATGTCGGCACCCAGGACGTCACGGGGCGGGTGGCGTTGCTGGAGGGCTCCAGCCTGGCGCCGGGTGAACGGATGCTGGCGCAAATCCTGTTGAATGCACCGGTGCAGGTGGTCAAAGGCGATCCGTTGATCCTGCGAGACCCGAGCGCGCAACGCACCCTTGGTGGTGGGAGGGTACTCGACCCGTATGCGCCAACCCGGCACCGGCGCAGTCCTGAGCGAATCACGCAATTACAGGCACTGACCAACAACATTCGATTCGAAGCGCTTTTGCCTGCGCTGCTGGCTAACAGCGACACCGGGCTCGATCCACAATGCCTGGAGCGTCAGTTCAATCATCCGCGCGCACGCTGGGCGTTACCTGCCGAGGTGCGCTTGATCGAGACGCGGCAAGGCCCGGTGCTGTTCGACGCCGGTCGCTGGCAGTTCTTGAAAGCCGAACTGCTGCAACACCTGGCACGGTTTCATGAGTTGGAACCCGATCAAATGGGGCCGGACCGTGATCGTCTGCGACGGTTCACCGGCACGGCCCTAGACCGTCCGACCTTTATCAGCCTGCTCGATGAATTGCTGGCCAGCGGCGCCATCGATGCCAGCGGGCCCTGGCTGCATTTGCCTGATCATCAGGTGCGTCTGAGTGACGAGGACGACGCGCTGTGGCAACAGTTGCAGCCCCTGTTCGAGGCGGCCGGTTTCGACCCACCCTGGGTTCGCGAGCTGGGTCATGATGAAACCCGGGTGCGTCTGCTGTTGCGCAAAATGGCGCGGCTGGGGCTGCTGCATCAGGTGGTGCGGGATCTGTTTTACACCGAGGCGATGATTCGTCGCCTGGCGGCTATGCTCTTGCAACTGGCCGACGCCAACCCGGTGATCCAGGTGACGGCGTTTCGCGATGCAGTAGGCTTGGGACGCAAGCGCAGCATCCAGATCCTGGAGTATTTCGACCGGCTCGGCCTTACACGGCGCATTGGCGACAAGCGCCACATCCGTTTGGACAGTGCGCTGGCCCAGCGCATGGATCATTAAGCGTTCAGGAAGGTAATCGCGCCCGGTGGCGCGGCCGGGCTTCAAACCCGGTTGGGGACGGCATCCGTTCCCGGGCAGGTTCGACTCCGGCTACCTTCCGCCAGTTTTTCCAGGGCGAGCCTGCTCGCGAAGGCGGGGAAGGTCGGCCTGGTCATTTTCTGCCAGCTTTTTCCTTTGCTGTTGCCTTTGAATAGCCACGAGCGTCTATGCTGGGCAAATCAACTCCCCATCTTTTCAGCAAGCTACCAGGAGACGTCAATGGTACCCAGCCCCTTCTCAGAGAAGGCCCTGTCCCGCGGATTACTTGATGTGCTTATCCGCGCCGGGTTAATTACCGTTCTGGTGTTGTTCTGCTTCCAGATCTTCAGTCCCTTCCGTGACCTGATGTTGTGGTCGCTGATTCTCGCCATCACCCTCTACCCGTTGCAGCAAAAGCTCATGGGGCCGCTGGGGCAAAAGGAGGGGCGCATCGCGACGCTGATCATCCTGGTGTCCATCGTGATCCTCATGGTGCCGATCTACCTGTTGGGCACTTCGATTGCCGACTCGGTCGAAAGCGCCATGACCGTCGTCCAGAACGAGGGCTTCCACATTCCGCCGCCGAACGAGTCCGTCGCCGAATGGCCGGTAATCGGCAAGCAACTGTCGGCCCTCTGGTTGCAGGCGGCCACCGACCTTCCTGGCTTGACGGCGAAATACATCCCGCAAATCAAAGGCGTCAGCCTGACGTTGCTGGGCAAGCTGGCTGGCGTCGGCATGGGCTTTCTGACCTTTATCTTCGCGCTGATCATCGCCGGGATCTTCATGGCCTACGGTGAAGCCGGCAGCCGCTCGGCGGTGCAGATCTCATCACGCATCAGCGGCCCGGACAGAGGTCCGAAAATCGCCGCACTGTGCACCGCAACGATTCGCGCGGTGGCACTGGGGGTGGTCGGCATCGCGTTCATCCAGATGTTGCTGGTGGGCCTGGGCTTTGTCTTCAAGGGCGTCCCAGGCGCCGGGTTGCTGGCATTGGCGGTGCTGTTGCTGGGCATCATGCAATTGCCGGTGACCCTGATCACGCTACCGGTGATTGCCTACGTGTTCGCTACCGAGGGCGCCAGCACGGCGACGATCGTGTTTGCCGTGTACGTCTTCATCTCCGGGCTGGTGGACAACGTACTCAAGCCGTTGCTGCTGGGTCGCGGTGTCGACGTTCCGATGCCGGTGGTGCTGATCGGCGCCCTGGGCGGGATGGTCACCAGCGGCATCATTGGTCTGTTCATCGGCCCGGTGGTGCTTGCAGTCGGCTATCAGTTGTTCTGGCAATGGGTGGAGGACCGGCCGGCGGCGTAAGGCGCGCCACACCCCGGTACCCGCAGTATCATGAAGCGACGGATTGGCGAGGCCTGAGAGGGTTGAATCATGACCGTTCATTCGTGGGAAAAACTCTACCTTGATGACCTGCACGCGGGGCAGGTCTTTGAAAGCGACACCCTGCGTGTCGACCGACATGCGATGCTGGCGTTCGCTCAGCAGTTCGATCCGCAACCCTTCCATCTCGATCCCGAAGCCGCCAGCCTGAGCCTGTTTGGCGGGCTGGCGGCCAGTGGCTGGAACACTGCCGCCCTGACCATGAAACTGCTGGTGGACAGCGTGCCGCTGGCCGATGGAATCATTGGCCTGGGCATCGAACTGAGCTGGCCGACACCGACCTATCCCGAGGATGAATTGCGGCTGACGACGACGGTGCAAGCCATCGACCCATCCGCCACCAAGCCGGATCGGGGTGTGGTGACCGTGCTGATGGAAACCCGCAATCAGAAAGACAACGTGGTGCAGCGCGCCACGGGCAAGCTGCTGGTGTTCAGGACGCCGCCACCGGATTGAGCGGTCTTTCGACAGCAGTGGAGCAGGGCGCGAGGAGCATCAACCGTCCGGCTCGGCCTTGCAACTCATGGCGCCCGATCCCGGCTTCTGGAACAGGACATCGCTGCCGCTTTGCCAGAAGCTGTAGTTGCCCTGGTAATCCTTGCCCGTGTATTGGCCGCCCGTATCGCTCGAGACCTGGGTCAAGGTGACCGAAGCGTTTGCCCACTTCAGGTACACCACACCCGGCTGCGTAGTAAAGAACGTGGCGGCCAGCGGTGCATTCAATCCGGAACAACGAAAGTTCAGGGGACCTTCGGTGAGCCTGTCGGGATCCCGGGTCCTGACAATAGCCGAGCCCTTGCGCAACTGGTAGGCGCGCTCGGCATAGCTGCGGATCGTGCACGCCCTGGGCTCCTTATCGGAGGCGCATTGGTTGCGCGCGTCGAGCCAGAACTTCTGGTCGGTCATGACTTTGTCCGGAAGCGGGACCGAGTGTTCATCCGTGAGCGCCAGGCGATAAAGACGCAGCAGCTCGCGATCCATCTGCGCCAGTTGCGCATCGCGGCAGATCAATTTTTCGATGGTGGCCGTCGCCGAGGTGCAGTCGAAGCTGGTCTTGTACGACGCCGCATTGGCATAGGCACTCGTTGCCACGCACAGGCTGGCAACCAGTATGTCGGTGAAAAAGGCCGTGACCGTTTTCATTGTTGGCTTCACCCAGTTCATTACGTGATGCCCGGATTGACGTGGTGTCGAACAGACATTCGTTCGCATAGGGTGTAAGCAGTGTAAGCCAGCGCCCGAAAGTTGCCACATCGGCTGACGGCTGGGGTGTGCGGCGAAGGCCAAGGACCGGGGGTTGCGGATGCGGGAGGGTGGGTTCTGCTGCGGTCCGGTGCCGGCAAGTGTCATGAAATGAAAAGTCATTGTCGTCTGATGAGAAGCGACCTTCAGGCGTGCGTCCTACAGTCCAATCAGCGCAATTCGATGCTGCCCGCCAATAATTGAGACTGGAGAATAAAAAAACATGGCCAAAGCCGTCCGCTTCTACGAAACCGGTGGTCCCGATGTGCTTCGCTATGAAGACGTCGAAGTGGGGGAACCCGGACCAGGTCAGGTTCGCCTACGCCACGTGGCGGTCGGCCTGAACTATGCCGACACTTACTTCCGTAATGGTACCTACCCGATTCCGCTGGCCAATGGCATGGGCGTTGAAGCCGCCGGTGTGGTCCAGGCCGTTGGCGAAGGTGTCACCAACGTGCAAGTGGGTGATCGCGTCACCTACACCGGCTTTCTCAACACCCTGGGGGCCTACAGCACCGAACGTCTGATCCCGGCCGCGCCGCTGATCAAGCTGCCGGAAACCATCGGTTTCGAAACGGCCGCCGCCATGACCATGCGCGGACTGACGGCATCGTACCTGATGCGCCGCATTTACGACTTCAAGGCCGGTGACAGCATCCTGCTGCATGCCGCCGCCGGTGGTGTCGGCCTGATCGTTTCGCAATGGGCCAAATTGCTGGGGCTGAATGTCATCGGCACCGTGTCCACCGAGGCCAAGGGCGAAATCGCCAAGGCACACGGCTGCGACCATGTGATCAATTACAGCCATGAAGACGTGGCCTCCCGCGTGCGTGAGCTGACCGATGGCGTTGGCGTCAACGTGGTCTTCGACAGCGTCGGCAAAAACACCTTCATGGGTTCCCTGGATTCGCTCAAGCGCCGTGGCCTGATGGTCTGCGTGGGCACCGCATCCGGCCCGATCCCGGCTTTCGATCCGGTGATGCTGGCCATGAAAGGCTCGCTGTTCCTGACCCGTCCGGCACTGGCCGACTACATCGCCGATCCTGCGGAAAAAGCCGCACTGGCCGGCGAGCTGTTCGACCACGTCGGCAGCGGTCGGATCAAGATCGAGATCAATCAGCACTACGCGTTGCAGGATGCCGTTCAGGCCCATCGTGACCTTGAATCGCGCAAGACCACCGGCTCGTCGATTTTCGTCATTTAAGGGAGCAGCCAGCCGTGAAAGTCGAACAATTGACCTGCCACATCGGCGCGGAACTGATCGGCGTGAACCTGGCCGATGCCATTCATGACGACGGCCTTTTTGCCGAGATCCGTGCCCAGCTGCTGACCCATCGCGTGCTGTTCCTGCGCGACCAGGACATCAGTCGCGCCGACCACGTAGCGTTCGCCCGCCGCTTTGGCGAGCTTGAGGACCATCCGGTGGCCGGCAGCGACCCGGATCACCCGGGGCTGGTGCAAATCTACAAGCGTCCGGACCAGCCGATGGACCGCTACGAAAACGCCTGGCACACCGACGCGACCTGGCGCGAAGCACCACCAATGGGTTGTGTGCTGCGCTGCGTGGAGTGCCCACCGGTCGGTGGCGACACCATGTGGGCGAACATGGTTGAAGCCTACGCAAACCTGCCCGATGACGTGAAGCTGAAGATCGCCGACCTGCGCGCCCGACACAGCATCGAAGCGAGCTTCGGTGCGGCCATGCCGATCGAAAAGCGCCTGGCGCTCAAGGCAATGTACCCGGATGCCGAGCACCCGGTGGTGCGTACTCACCCGGAAACCGGCGAGAAGGTGCTGTTCGTCAATGCCTTCACCACCCACTTCAGCAACTACCACACCCCGGAGCGGGTGCGCTTCGGCCAGGACGCCAACCCCGGTGCCAGCGAGTTGCTGCGCTACCTGATCAGCCAGGCGTACATCCCTGAGTATCAGGTGCGCTGGCGCTGGAAGCCCAACAGCATCGCGATCTGGGATAACCGCAGTACCCAGCATTACGCCGTCATGGATTACCCCGCGTGCCACCGCAAGATGGAGCGCGCCGGGATCATCGGCGACAAGACTTACTGATCGACCCCTCTGCATTCGCACTCGTAAAGCCCCCCGCCGGGAACAGACCCGGCTGGGCGCACAATCATAAGAACTGGAGTAAATCATGCAATTCTTCGACGATTCCCTGCACCCGGAAAACATGGATAAGGTGGTCATCACCGTAGCCCCTTATGGTCCTGAGTGGATGCCGGAAGACTTCCCGGAAGACATTCCGCTGACCATGGACGAGCAAGTCCAGAAAGCGGTCGAATGCTATGAAGCCGGCGCCACTGTTTTGCACCTGCACGTGCGTGAACTGGACGGCAAGGGTTCCAAGCGCCTGTCCAAGTTCAACGAGCTGATCGCCGGTGTGCGTGAAGCGGTGCCGGACATGATCATTCAGGTCGGCGGTTCGATTTCCTTCGCCCCGGAAAGCGACGGCGAAGCGGCCAAGTGGCTGTCCGACGACACTCGTCACATGCTGGCCGAACTGACGCCGAAACCGGATCAGGTTACCGTGGCGATCAACACCACCCAGATGAACATCATGGAGCTGCTGTATCCGGAATACCTGGAAGGCACTTCCCTGGCCAACCCGGCTTATCAGGCCGCCTACAGCGAAATGACCGTTCCGGCAGGACCAGCCTGGGTCGCCGAGCACCTCAAGCGCCTGATGGATAACGACATCCAGCCGCATTTCCAGCTGACCGGCATGCACGCCATGGAGTCTCTGGAGCGTCTGGTGCGCAAGGGCGTGTACATGGGCCCGCTGAACCTGACCTGGATCGGCATCGGCGGCGGTTTCGACGGTCCGAACCCGTTCAACTTCTTCAACTTCATCCACCGCGCGCCGGACGGTTGCACGCTGACTTCCGAGTCGCTGCTCAAGAACGTCATGCCGTTCAACACCATGTCCATGGCCATGGGTCTGCACCCACGTGTGGGCAACGAAGACACTATCATTGATCACAAGGGTGATCGTTTCGGCTCGGTCGCTCAGATCAAGCAAACCGTGCGCATCGCCCACGAACTGGGTCGCGAAATCGCCACCGGCAAAGAAGCCCGTGAGATCTATCGCATCGGTGTGAAGTACAACAGCATCGAAGAAACCCTACTGGCCAACGGCATGGCGCCTAACCGCAAGCCGGGGCAGAAAGGCGTTCCGCAACGCGGATGACCGGTAGCGAGGGCGGGAGATCAATGATCTCTCGCCCCGTTGCATGACATAACGCTCGATAACAACAAAAACAAAGTTTCGAGGAGGCTGCATGGCCTTTCACCCAATTGCCGCCGACGATGACGAAGGTACGGTCAACGTGGCGCGCCGCTATGCCTGGATCGTGTTCGCCCTGACGTTCGGCCTGCTGATTTCCGATTACATGTCGCGTCAGGTACTCAACGCGGTGTTCCCATTGCTCAAGGGCGAATGGGCGCTGAGCGACGGCCAGCTCGGTTTGCTCAGCGGGATCGTCGCCTTGATGGTCGGCCTGCTGACGTTCCCCCTGTCGTTGATGGCAGACCGTTTCGGCCGGGTCAAAAGCCTGGCGCTGATGGCGATGCTGTGGAGCCTGGCCACCCTGGGCTGTGCGCTGGCGCAGGATTACCAGCAGATGTTCATTGCCCGGTTCATGGTCGGCGTGGGTGAAGCGGCGTACGGCAGTGTCGGGATCGCCGTGGTGATTTCGGTGTTTCCCAAGCATATGCGGGCAACGCTGGCCAGTGCCTTCATGGCCGGTGGCATGTTCGGCTCGGTGCTGGGCATGGCCCTGGGCGGTGCCATCGCCGCCAAGCTCGGCTGGCGCTGGTCGTTCGCCGGCATGGCGCTGTTCGGCCTGCTGTTGGCGGTGCTGTATCCGATTATCGTCAAGGAGGCGCGCATCGCGCCGAAACGCGTGACCAATGCCCTTGGCCAGGCCAAGGTTAAACAGCCGCTTCGGACGCTGATTTCCAGTCCGTCGGTGATCGCGACTTACATTGGCAGCGGCTTGCAACTGTTTGTCGGTGGCACGGTGATTGTGTGGATGCCGAGCTATCTGAATCGCTACTACGAAATGGGCACGGACAAGGCCGGGGGCATCGCGGCGATCATCGTGCTGTGCAGCGGCGCGGGCATGATCCTGTGCGGCATGCTCAGTGATCGCCTGTGCCGCAACATTCCGGAGCGCAAGGTGGCCCTGGCCATCGCGTATTGCTTGGGCAGTTGCCTGCTGCTGTCGGCGGCGTTCGCTTTGCAGGCGGGACCGTTGCAATTGGCGTTGATCTGCCTGGGCATGTTGATTGCCGCCGGCACCACGGGACCGGCGGGGGCCATGGTTGCCAACCTGACCCATTACTCGGTGCACGGTACGGCCTTTGCGACCCTGACCCTGGCCAACAACATGCTGGGACTGGCCCCGGGGCCGTTCCTCACCGGCAAGGTGTCCGACCTGATCGGCCTGCATGCCGCGTTTCAACTGGTGCCGCTGGTCAGCCTCGGCGCTGCGGCCGTGTTCTTTTATGCCAAGTGTCATTACCACAAAGATATTGCCCGGCTTAAGGGGCAGAACGTGCCTGAGTCCGTTAGCGAAGCAGGGTTAGAGGTGAAGTTGTGAGTGGTCGTCTGCGTATTGATGTGTTTCTGGATTTCATCTGCCCCTGGTGCCTGATCGGCAAGCGCCAGCTGGAACGCGCTCAGGCGTTGTTGCTCGGCAAGTACCCGGAGGTGGAGTTCACCACGGTGTGGCACGGGGTGCAGTTGCTGCCCGATCTGCCGGTGCAGGGCCAGCCCTTCGCCGAGTTCTATCGCAAGCGTCTGGGCAGTGCCGACGCCGTGCGGATGCGCCAGGCCCAGGTGCAACAGGCCGCGCTGGCGGTCGGCGAAACCATCGATTTCAGCCGCATTGCCACCATGCCCAACACCGCTGATGCCCATCGACTGCTGGAGCGGGTCAATGTACTGGGCAATAGCCAGCAGCGTGACGCCTTGATCGAACGCCTGTTCGCTGCGTACTTCCATCTTGGTGATGATCTGGGTTGCCGCGAGACCTTGTTGTCCATCGCGCAATCCTGCGGTTTCGAGGCAGGTTTCGTTGACGATTGCCTGCTCGGCAACGGCGAGCCTTTTGTCGGTGACCCCGGCGCGACCGGTGGCGTACCGTGTTTTCAGTTCGACCGCCGAGTGACCGTGGTGGGAGCACATCCCGCCGAAGACCTGTTTGGCGTCATGCAAGAAGCCTTGCTTGAACGCAATGGCGAGCGACAACCCTCATGAGCACCCGTGTACGTGTGCCTGCCGGAAAACTCCCGCAGGCCGGGGGCCGTGCGCTCTTCGAATTCGATGACAAGAGCATCGCGCTGTTCAACGTCGACGGTGAACTGTACGCCATCGACGACAGCTGCCCGCACCAGGGTGCCTCGTTGTGTGGCGGTCGCCTCGACGGACGGGTGATTCAGTGCTGTGCCCATGGACTGCGGTTCGACCTGGCCAGCGGTTATTTGCTCAATTCCAACAAACTCAAGGTCGCCAACTACCCGGTCGAGGTCATTGGCGATCAGGCATTCATTGTCATCGTCACCGAGGAGACCGCGCCATGAGCGCCATCGCTCTGACCCGCATCCACAGCCGCACGCGCGAATTGGCGCCGGGGTTTATCGTCAGCCTGATCGTCGCGGCGGCGGCGTCCTTTCTGTCGGAGCACTACGGTGCGCCGGTCATGCTGTTCGCGCTGCTGCTAGGCATGGCGCTGAACTTTCTTGCCGGGGAGGGCAGTTGCAAGGCGGGGATCGAATTCACCGCGCGCACCGTATTGCGTATCGGTGTAGCGCTGCTGGGCATGCGCATCACCCTTGAGCAGATTGCCGCGTTGGGCTGGAAACCTTTCGCGTTGGTGGTGATTCTGGTGGTGGTGACGATCAGTGTCTCGGTGATCGCGGCCAAGGCGCTGGGCTTCCAGCGTCTGTTCGGCATGCTCACCGGTGGCGCCACGGCGATTTGTGGTGCCTCGGCTGCGCTGGCGCTGGCAGCGGCGTTGCCCAACCATCCGCAAAAAGAACGCGCCACTTTGTTCACCGTGATCGGCGTCTCGGCGCTGTCGACCCTGGCGATGATCGTGTACCCGATGATTGCCAACTGGCTGTCGTTGTCGCCCCAAGTGGCCGGGGTTTTCCTGGGCGCCACCATCCACGATGTCGCGCAGGTGGTCGGCGCCGGTTACAGCATGTCCACGGAAACGGGCGACACGGCCACGGTGATCAAGCTGATGCGGGTGGCCATGCTGCTGCCGGTGATCGTTTGCGCCGCCATGATTACCCGCATGCAAGGTGCAGACTCGACGGGCAAACGACCGCCGCTGTTGCCTTGGTTCGCCGTCGGCTTTCTGATTCTGGCTTGTATCAACAGCACCGGCTGGATAGCCCCGGTGGTGCAGGGTTCGGTCAATGAACTGTCGCGCTGGTGCCTGGTGGTGTCCATCAGTGCCTTGGGCATGAAAACCCAGCTCAAGGAACTGGCGGCGGTGGGGATCAAGCCGATCCTGTTGATGGTGGGGGAGACGGTGTTTCTGGTGGTGTTGGTGCTGCTGTTGTTGCGCTGGGGGATGTAAGTCAGCACACACCCTTGATATGGCAGGGCTGCATTGCGTCTTCTCCTAGGCGTGGTGCAGCTGTCAACCGGTGCCACAGCGCCGGTTATTTTGCGGCGACTGTACCAGCAGTCGCCGTTTTTTTTATTCCTCGTCATCCCCTGTGGGAGCGAGCCTGCTCGCGAAGGCGGCCTGGTAGCCGACCTGGCTTTTGCTGACCGTGTACATATCCATTTCTTCGGTAACGGCGGCTTATGGTTTCGCCCTTACGGCGAGTCCCTTTGGCAAACGCCGGAGTGCCGGCCCAGCCCAAAGGAACCAAAGGTCTTGCCCCAGCGTCCGGCCCCTCGCTGAGGCTCGGGGTTCCTTCGCTCCAGCATTCATCCGGGGGCATTGCCCTCCGGTTGGCTTCGCTGCACCTACATGCAATGTGTTCGACTGCGTCGAACGGCGCTGCGCGCCTATCCCCGGATGAACGCCTCCGCTCAGCCTGCCGAAGGGGCGGGTGGATCAAGATCAAAAGCTGAAGGCGAGCTAACGCTCGGCCTGATGAGTGGTGAAAAGCAGGTGTACACCCACCAGCTTTTGCTTTTCTGTGGGAGCGAGCTTGCTCGCGATGGTCGTCAACGATAACGGTGGCAGCCTGACACCCAACTGTGTCCTGTCATTCATCGCGAGCAGGCTCGCTCCTACAGGTATCCCCGATCTGCTTTGGCTTTGGCTTTGGCTTTTGATCTTTTGCCCCTTCGGCAGGCCGAGCGTAGGTGTTCATCAGGGGGTTAGGCGCGTAGCGCCGTGCGGCGAAGCCGCACACATCGAGAGGAGGTGCAGCGAAGCAAACCGTAGGCGATGCCCCCTGATGGACACCGTAGCGAGGGAACACCGAGCTTCAGCGAGGTGCCGTACGCTGGGGCAAAGCCTTTTGGTTCCTTTTTGGCGTTTGAAAAAGGGACTCGCCGTAAGGGCGAAACCATAAGCCGCCGTTACCGCAGAAACGGATATGTACACCCTCAAAAACCAAATCGCCTAACACACCGCTTTCGCGAGCAAGCCCGCTCCCACAAAAACCACATCGCCTGACCCTCCGCCTTCGCGAGCAGGCTCGCTCCCACAATTTGATCTTCAGTGTTCAGGTCGCTCTCGAACCGTGCCGGGCTTTTGAGTACTGCGCCAGGTCGCCGGCGGCATGCCGAACTGCGAAATGAACCAGCGGGTGAAGGAACTGGCCATTGAATATCCCAGCATGTCGGCGATGCGCCCCAACGAATAATTCGGATTCTCCAGATACCGCACCACCAGGTCGCGGCGCACATCATTGATCAGGTCGTTGAAGGCGCAGCCGTCGTCCTTCAGGCGTCGCTGAAGGGTCCGCACGTTCATGCCCTGGGTCTGGGCGATTTGTTCGATGGTGGCGCGCCCCATCGGCAGCAGCAGGTAGATGGCCTTGCGCACTTCGAACAGTATCGAGGGCCCTTCGTGGCTTTGCAGCGAGTCGAGGTAGCGCTGGGCGTGGCGGGCCATCGCCGGGTCGGCGTGGGGGTTGGTCATGTCCAGGCTGGCATCGGGGCAGACAATGCCGTTGAACTCGCTGCCGAACTCCAGGTTGCAGCCGAACAGGCGACGATGCAATTGCAGGTTGTCGGGCGGCTGGTGGGTGAAGTTGACGCTGTAGGGTTGCCAGTGAGCACCGAGGAGGGCGGAGCACAGTCGGAACATCACGCCGATGGCCAGTTCATTGGCCTGTCGGCAGGGCATGGGGGAGTCGGTGACCACTTCCTCGCGAATAATCACCATCTTGCCGGCTTCTTCGATGAAGATCGCCAGCGATTCATTCATCAGGTGCCGGTAATGCACCAGCACCTGCAAGGCATCGCGCAGCGTTCGTTGATGAGTCAACAACAGGCTGACGACACCAAAATCCGAGAGTTGACGCGACTCGGCCATGCTCAGGCCAAAGCTTTGGCAGCCGCTGGCAATGGACGAGTCCTCCAGCAGGCGCACGGCCGAATCGATCGGAATTCGATGTTCGGGGGTTTGCAATCGGGTCTTGCTCAGGCCGACGCTGGCCAGCAAATCGTGCGGATTGAACCCCAGATAATGAGCAACTTCCAGGTAGTTGGTCAGGACGGCGGCGCGAACGAGCTTTGTCATGCAGAGGCGTTCCTGCAGTGGATCCAATGGAAACGAGCGTGGCGGAATATAGCCAGCACGCCAGCAATTGAACAGGGTTTCAAAGCCACGTTAACAGCTTAGTAGCGACCACCTGGCAGCTCTAGTAAAGCTGTCATCAAAAGAAAAGGCACTGTCGTCAAATGAAAAGCGCGGCATCTCCCGGCTCTTTAATGTCGGCACTACAAAAAACGCCTGACCACTGAGTCAAGCAAGTCACCGAGAAGCCGAAGGTGTTCAAGTGGACAAATTGCATACCACCGCAACCGTTCTGATCGTACCAGGCCTGCGCGAGCACGTTGCCGAGCATTGGCAAACGTTGCTAGAAGCCCGTTTGAGTAACGTACGTAGCGTTCCACCTCTTGAGACTGACAAACTCGACTGCGCTGCCCGCGTCCGGGCAATCCAGCATGAGCTTGAGCAAATCGACGGCCCGGTGATCCTCGTCGCCCACAGTGCCGGTGTACTGATGGTGGCCCACTGGGCCGCTCGCTACAGCCGCCCGATCAAGGGTGCGCTGTTGGCCGCGCCGCCAGACCTCGCCGCTCAATGGCCCCAAGGTTACCCAAGCCCGCAAACCCTTCGCGACCACGGCTGGACCCCCATGCCCCAAGGGGCGCTACCCTTTCGCAGCATTGTCGCTGCCAGTACCGACGATCACCTCGCCAGCTTCGCCGCGGTCACTCGCATGGCCCGGGACTGGGAGGCGGAGCTGGTCAACCTCGGCGCCGTCGGCCACCTCAATCCGGCGTCGGGCTTCGGTCCGTGGCCTCAGGCAGAAGAATTCATTCTGGACCTGGATCGCTAGAAAGGCGTCGGCCCGACGGTCCGGCACCCGACAACTATATTCACCTCCCAATGCGTTGGCGCGCTTTGATCAGGCGCCTACGCGGGGAACCCTGCGCTTAAAACAAATACAAAAAAGCGGAGCCAACGCTATGTATAACAACAAGATCCACGGCTACACACTTCCTTCGCGTCGCAGTCTGTTGGCCCTGGCCATCGTGGCGGCATCCATGCCGACCGCGTACGCCATGGAGATCGACACCGGCAACCCCGACTGGAGCGTACGGTTCGATAACACCGTGAAGTACAACTACGGTGTACGCACCGAAAGCGCCGACAAGCGGATGCTGGGCACGCCGAATAACAACGACGGCGACTACAACTTCCGCAAGTCCGGGACCAACATCACCAACCGTGTCGACCTGTTGACCGAGATGGATGTGGTCTACCAGCAAAACATGGGTTTCCGCGTCAGTGCCGCGAGCTGGTACGACAAGGCCTATGAAAACACCGGGTCCAACTCCAACCCGTTCGTCAACGGCAATAAAGGTACCTCCGGCCTGGTCGCCAACGACCCGCGCCTGGCGGGCGTGACCAACGACAACGTCGGTTTCGGCAGCCCCAACCTGAGCAACTATGCCCAGCGCTATTACACCGGTCCGTCCGGCGAGATCCTCGATGCCTTCGTGTTCTACAGCACCGAAGTGGGCGAAGAGTCGATGTTCAGTATCAAGGCCGGCCAGCACAACGTGTTCTGGGGTGAAACCATCCTCAACCCGGTGCACTCGATGAGCTACGGCCAGTCCGGCCTGGACCTGGCCAAGCTGGCTGCATCGCCGGGTACCGAGGCCAAGGAACTGTTCGTGCCGCGCAACCAGGTGTCGATGTCGTTCACCCTCAACCCTGAGTGGACCATCGGCGCCCAGTACTTCCTGGATTGGGATGCGGCACGTCTGCCCGAGGCGGGCACTTACTACGGCGGTTCGGACCTGGTGGGCTTCGGCGCACAGTCGTTCCTGCTGGGCAACACCAACTCCATCACCCCGGGCAGTCCGCTCGGCTGTGGCCTGGCACCCTGCAACGCACTGACCAACGTGCGTCGCGGCAATGACCTGGAACCGGACCATCACGGCGATTGGGGCGTCATGGCCAAGTGGTCGCCAGCCTGGCTGGATGGCACCCTGGGTCTCTACTACCGCCAGACTTCGGACATCCTGCCTCAGGCTTGGCTTGACGCCCGTGGCCTGACCTCGGCCAACCCTAACGGCACGCGCCCAGCAGGCCAGGTGCCGGCCGTGGTCAACACCTTGAACTCGCTGAACACCGCCACCTATCAACTGGCTTACTCCGACAAAATCGACATTTTCGGCCTGAGCCTGTCCAAGGACATCGGCGGCGTCAGCGTCGGCAGCGACCTGAACATTCGTCACAACATGCCGTTGGCCAGTATCCCGGCCATCGTCAGCACCACCAGCCCTCTCGGGCTCGGTCAAGGCCTTGGCCTGTTGCCTCCACGCACGGCCGCCACCGGCGTGGTCTACGACACCCCGCACGATGGCGACAGCATGAGCGCCACTGGCGACACCTTGCACTGGACAATCAACGGCCTGATGACCTTGCCCAAGACCCCGGTGTTCGATTCGGCCGTGCTGCTGACCGAGCTGTACTACAGCAACCTGCTCAAGCTCGATAGCAAGAACGAAGCGCTCTACAAGGGCAAGGACAGCTACCGCGGCATCGATGCGCCGACCCGTGACAACTGGGGCGTCGCGGTCAACTTCACGCCGACCTGGTACCAGGTGTTCCCGGGCGTGGACATGAACCTGCCAATGTCGGTCAACGTCGGTCTCGACGGTGTCTCGCCGGTATCGGGTGGTGGTGCCAAGGACACCGGCAACTACGCCGTCGGCGTCGGTGCCATCGTTTACAACAAGTACTTCGTCGACCTCAAGTACGTGGACTCCTTCGGCAAGGCTGACAAGTGCAACGTCAGCGGCAACAGCACCGGTGCTGCCAACGCCGGAAGTGGCGACGGCTCCACGCCGAACGCCTTTAGCGGTAACGAAAACTATGCGTGCTACGCCGGTGGCTATTCAGCCTTCTCGGGCGGCGGTGCGACCACAGAAGACCGTGGCGCGCTGTACCTGACGCTGAAAACCACTTTTTGATTCACCCAATGCTTAGTCAATAAGCAGGAGTTAGTAACCATGAAATTCGTCAAAACCCTGTTGGCCGCTTCGCTGGCCATGGCCGTTGCCGCTCAAGTGCAGGCCGCCGTATCGACTCAAGAAGCCGGCAAGCTCGGCAGCAGCCTGACCCTGATCGGCGCGGAAAAAGCCGCCAGCGCCGACGGCTCCATTCCAGCCTATGCAGGTGGTTTGACCACCGCTCCAGCGGGCTTCAAGTCCGGCGACAGCATGCGTCCGGACCCGTTCGCCAACGAAAAACCGCTGCTGGTGATCGATGGCAAGAACGTCGACAAGTACAAGGGCATGCTCACGGCCACCACCGTTGAGCTGGCCAAGCGTTTCCCGACTTTCCGTGTTGATGTCTACCCGACTCACCGCACCGTGGCATTGCCGCAGAACGTGCTGGACAACAGCGTGAAAAACGCCACCGGCGCCAAGTCCCTGGAAGGCGGCCTGGCCATCGACAACGTCCTGCCTGGCGTGCCGTTCCCGATCCCGCAGTCGGGCAGCGAAGCGATGTGGAACTTCCTGCTGCGTTACCAGGGCGTCAACATCAACTCCAAGTACGATTCGTGGAACGTCGACTCGGCCGGCGTGCCGAGCCTTGCCATCACTGGCCAGGCGTTCATTACCTACCCGATCTACGAAAACATGTCGCAGCCGATCAGCAGCTCTGACGTGTACTACCAGATGAAGCTGTATTACACCGGTCCTGCGCGCCGCGCCGGTGAGTCGATCATGCTCAAGGACGCCGCCAACCCGCTGGAACAACCGCGCCGTGCCTGGCAATACCTGCCGGGTCAGCGCCGGGTCAAACTGGCTCCGAACCTGGCCTACGACACGCCTAACCCAGGTACTGCCGGTGCAGGCACCTACGACGATGTGTTCGTGTTCAACGGTGCACTGGATCGCTACGACTGGAAGCTGGTCGGCAAGCAGGAAATGATCGTGCCGTACAACACCTACAAGCTGACCTACGCCCAGGACCCGAAAAGCCTGACCACCGCCAACCACATCGCGCCGGATTTCGTGCGCTGGGAGAAACACCGCGTGTGGGTGGTGGAGGGCAACCTCAAGGCCGGCGCCCGTCACATCTACCAGAAGCGTCGCTTCTACCTGGATGAAGACAGCTGGGCCGCTCTGGCATCCGACCAGTACGACGCACGCGGTCAGCTCTACCGTGGTTCCTTCGCCTTCCTGAGCCAGAGCTACGACAAGCAAGTGCCGGACTCCACGCCGTTCATGATCTATGACCTGGTCGGCGGCACCTACAACATCAACGGTGTGGTCGGCCCTTACGGCGGCATCCGCTACATCGACTCGCTGTCCAAGGCGCAGTGGTCGCCGGAGTCCCTGGCGGGCGCCGGCATTCGCTAAGCGTCGGGTTTCAACGCCGGGTCGCCTGCGGGCACCCGGCGCAGTTTTCTCATGAGGACGCCGTATGTATTCGTTCAAGAAGTGCGTGCCGCTGCTGATAGGCGCCGCGCTGGCTCTGCCGCAAGGATTCGCTCAGGCTGCCACCTACGTCGACGTGCTTGATCTGCCCGCCAGGGTCAGCGCCCTGGCCGTGCGCAGCCCCTTGCTGGACACGACCCGTGCCGGCGACCGACTGGTTGCCGTGGGCCAGCGAGGCCACATTCTGTTTTCCGATGACGCCGGCCAGCAATGGCGCCAGGCCGCCGTACCGGTCAGTGCCGACCTCAATGCCGTGTATTTTCCTTCGCCAATGAAGGGCTGGGCGGTCGGTGGCGATGGTGTGGTGTTGCACAGCAGCGATGGCGGCGAGACCTGGAACAAACAACTCGATGGTCGCCAGATCGGTGACTTGCTGGTCAAGCATTACAGCGCATTGGCCCAGGCTGAACCGGCCAACGAGCAATGGCCGCTGCTGGTCGCCGAAGGTCAGCGCCTGGCCGAAGAGGGCGCCGATAAGCCGCTGCTGGACGTCTGGTTCGCCGACGACAACGTCGGTTATGTGGTGGGCGTGTTCAACCTGATTCTGCGTACCGAAGACGGTGGCAAGCACTGGACACCGTTCCAGGACCGTACCGAAAACCCCCAGAGCTTTCACCTCAATGCCATTGCCTCCACGGGTGATGGGCTGTACATCGCCGGCGAACAGGGCCTGCTGCTGAAATGGGATGAAGCCAGTCAGCGTTTCAATGCCTTGCAGACACCCTATCAGGGCAGCTTTTTCGGTTTGATCGGCAAGCCAGGCGAAGTACTGGTTTACGGGCTTCGCGGGCATGTGTTGCGCAGCACCGATGGCGGTGCCAACTGGACGTCGCTCCAGTCGGGCCTGCAAGTGAGTATTACCGCCGCCGCGCTGGGCGATGACGGCCGCTTCCGGCTGTTCACCCAGGCCGGGCATGAATTGCTCAGCCAGTCTTCCGAGACTCGCCTGCAACTGATCGCCCAGCAAAACCAGTCACCGGTAGCCGGTGCCGTGCAGGCCGCCAATGGCTCGCTGATCGTGGTGGGCAGTCGTGGTGCACGGACGCTTTCCAAAGAATAAGAACCGATAAAATCAGAGCGGGTACCCTCCTATGGGCAATATTCAGCAAGACACCATGCCGGTGATTGGCGACTTGCGCGACTTCGATCACCGTTCCGGCAATCGCCTGGAACGCTGGGTGTTCAACCATCGTCCACTGTTCATGCTGCTGATGGCGGCGATCACTTTGGTACTGGGCTACATGATGGCAACCCGCCTGGAGTTGCGCCCCAGTTTCGAGAAGATGATCCCGCAGAGTCAGCCGTACATTCAGAATTTCCTCGAGAACCGCCAATCGCTGCGTGGCTTGGGGAGTTCGGTACGGGTCGTGGTGGAAAACACCCAGGGTGACATTTTCGACCCCGAGTACCTGAACGTACTCAAGCAGGTCAACGATGAGCTGTTTCTTGCCGAGGGTGTCGACCGCGCCTGGATGAAGTCGCTGTGGAGCCCGGCGGTGCGCTGGACCGAAGCCACCGAAGAAGGCTTCCAGGGCGGCCCGGTCATGCCCGATGCCTACAAGGGCACGCCGCAAGACATCGAGCAGTTGCGGCAGAACATCAACCGCGCCGGCATCGTCGGCAGCCTGGTGGCCAGCGACTTCAAATCCACCATGCTGATCGTGCCGCTGCTGGACAAGGCTTCGGCCACCGGCCACGGTATCGACTATCACAAGTTTTCACGGATACTCGAGGAGCGTCTGCGCGACAAGATCGAGTTCGCCGGCGCCGACCATAAAGCCGGGGAGGAGGGCAAGGGCCACTACAAGATCCGGGTGATCGGCTTCGCCAAGCTGATGGGCGACCTGATCGATGGCTTGATTCAAGTGATGATGTTCTTCGGCCTGGCGATCATCACCTCGCTGATCATCATCTACGCCTACACCCGTTGCGTGCGCAGCACCCTGTTGGTGGTCGGTTGCTCGTTGATCGCGGTGATCTGGCAGTTGGGCATCGTCGCCTGGCTGGGTTATGCCATCGATCCGTATTCGGTGCTGGTGCCGTTCCTGATTTTCGCCATCGGTGTCTCCCACGCGGCGCAGAAGATGAACGGCATCATGCAGGACATCGCCCGTGGCACCCACAAGCTGATCGCGGCACGCTACACCTTCCGCCGCCTGTTCATCGCCGGTGTCACCGCGCTGCTCGCCGATGCCGTCGGTTTCGCGGTACTGATGCTGATCGACATTCCGGTGATCCAGGACCTGGCCATCACCGCCAGCATCGGTGTCGCCGTGCTGATCTTTACCTCCTTGTTGCTGATGCCCGTGGCGCTGTCGTACATCGGTGTCGGGCGCAAGGCCGCCGAGCGCGCGCTGAAGATCGACACCCGCGCCGCGCAGCATCGCGGCTTTGGCAAACTGTGGGACATGCTCGACCGCTTCACCACGCCCAAGTGGGCCACCGGCACGGTGCTGTTCGCCCTGCTGCTGGGCATTGGCGGTTTCATGGTCAGCCTGCAACTGAAGATCGGCGACCTGGACAGTGGTGCGCCGGAGCTGCGTGCCGACTCGCGCTACAACCGGGATAACGCCTACATCACCAGCCACTATGCGCTGTCCAGCGACCTGTTCGCGGTGATGATCAAGACCGCGCCCGAAGGTTGCCTGAATTATCAGACGCTGGTCCTGGCCGATCGTCTGGCCTGGGAGCTGCAACAGCAACCGGGCGTGCAAGCCACGTCGTCGCTGGTTAACGCCGTGCGCCAGATCACCGCCGGTACCTTCGAGGGCAACCCCAAGCTCAACAGCATCCAGCGCAACCAGAACGTGCTGAACTATGCCGCGCAACAGGCCTCGGTCAACGCGCCGGAGCTGTTCAATACCGATTGCTCGCTGATGCCGGTGATTGCCTTCCTTAAGGATCACAAGGCTGAAACGCTCGACGCCGTCGTCGCCGTTGCCGATAAATTCGCTAAGGAAAACAGCACCGCGGATCGGCAGTTCCTGCTGGCCGCAGGTACCGCCGGGATCGAGGCGGCGACCAACATCGTAGTGCGCGAAGCCAACCACACCATGCTGCTTTATGTATACGCGGCGGTGACGCTGTTCTGCTTGATCACTTTCCGTAGCTGGCGTGCCACGGTGGTAGCGCTGCTGCCGCTGGTCCTGACCTCGATCCTCTGTGAAGCGCTGATGGTGGTCATGGGGATTGGCGTGAAAGTGGCCACGCTGCCGGTGATCGCCCTGGGGGTCGGGATCGGTGTGGATTACGCGTTGTACTTGCTCAGCGTGCAGTTGCAGTACCAGCGCCAGGGCATGCCATTGGCGCAGGCCTACCGCAATGCGGTGTCGTTCACCGGCCGGGTGGTCGGACTGGTGGGCATCACCCTGGCAGCCGGCGTGGTGTGCTGGGCGTGGTCGCCGATCAAGTTCCAAGCCGACATGGGCATCCTGCTGACCTTCATGTTCCTGTGGAACATGCTCGGTGCCTTGATCCTGATCCCGGCGTTGTCGTTTTTCCTGCTGCGAAACATCACCCCCGTGGCAGCAAAGTCCACCGAACCTATGGTGGAGCGTGTTGGTGTCCACTCATAAGGGTGGCACTTCCATTGACCAGGGCCCGTACAAGGGCCCTGACATTGCGTGAGTCTTTCAAACATGTCTGATTACAAAGCGCCCCTGCGCGACATTCGGTTCGTGCTCGACGAAGTGTTCAATGTTTCCACGCTATGGGCCGCCATGCCGGCCCTGGCCGAGGTGGTGGATCAAGACACCGCCCATGCCATTCTCGAGGAAGCGGGCAAGATTACCGCTGAGCTCATTGCACCGCTCAATCGCAGTGGCGACGAGCAAGGCTGTTCGTGGCGCGATGGTGAAGTCACGACGCCCGCGGGCTTTGTCGATGCCTACCGTGCCTTTGCCGAGGGTGGCTGGGCCGGCGTGGGCGGTGATCCGGCGTACGGCGGCATGGGCATGCCCAAGGTCATTGGCGCCCAGGTCGAGGAAATGGTCAACGGCGCCAATCTGTCGTTCGGCCTGTACCCGATGCTGACCGCTGGCGCTTGCCTTGCGCTCAATGCCCACGCCAGCGAAGAACTGAAAGCGGCTTACCTGCCGAACATGTACGCCGGCACCTGGACCGGTTCGATGTGCCTGACCGAGCCGCACGCCGGCACCGACCTGGGCATCATCCGCACCAAGGCCGAGCCTCAGGCCGACGGTACCTACAAGGTCAGCGGCACCAAGATCTTCATCACCGCTGGCGAGCACGACCTGACCGAAAACATCATTCACCTGGTGCTGGCCAAACTGCCGGACGCCCCGGCGGGCCCGAAAGGCATTTCGCTGTTCCTGGTGCCGAAGTTCCTGGTCAATGCCGACGGCAGCCTGGGCGCGCGCAACCCGGCCAACTGCGGTTCGATCGAGCACAAGATGGGCATCAAGGCCTCGGCGACTTGCGTGATGAACTTCGACGAAGCCGTGGGCTATCTGGTCGGCGAGCCGAACAAGGGCCTGGCGGCGATGTTCACCATGATGAACTACGAGCGTCTGGGCGTCGGCATCCAGGGCCTGGCGCAGGGCGAACGCTCCTACCAGAGCGCCGTTGAGTATGCCCGTGACCGTCTGCAAAGCCGCTCGCCGACTGGCGCGCAGAACAAGGACAAGGTGGCCGACCCGATCATCGTCCACCCGGACGTGCGTCGCATGTTGCTGACCATGAAAGCCGCGAACGAAGGCGGCCGTGCATTCTCGACTTACGTGGCCATGCAACTGGACACCGCCAAGTTCAGCGAAGACGCTGCCACGCGTAAGCGTGCAGAAGATCTGGTAGCGATGCTGACCCCGGTGGCCAAGGCGTTCCTCACCGACCTGGGTCTGGAAACCACGGTGCACGGCCAGCAGGTGTTTGGCGGCCACGGCTACATCCGCGAGTGGGGCCAGGAGCAACTGGTGCGAGATGTGCGCATTACCCAGATCTACGAAGGCACCAACGGGATTCAAGCGCTGGACCTGGTGGGGCGCAAGATCGTCGGTAATGGCGGGGCGGCCTATAAGCTGTTTGCCGAGGAGATTCGTCATTTCGCTGCCACGGCGGACACCGGGCTCGAGGAATTCATCAAACCGCTCGAAGCGGCGCTGGATAACCTCGACGAGCTGACCGCGTGGGTACTGGATCGTTGCCAGGCCAATTCGCAAGAGATCGGCGCGGCGTCGGTGGAGTACTTGCAGGCATTCGGCTACACCGCCTACGCCTACATGTGGGCACTGATGGCCAAGGCCGCGTTGGGCAAGGAAGCGCAGGACGATTTCTACGCGAGCAAACTGGGCACGGCGCGCTTCTATTTCGCCCGCCTGTTACCGCGGATTCACTCGTTGAGCGCTTCGGTGAAGGCTGGCAGCGAATCGCTGTTCCTGCTGGATGCCGAGCAGTTCTGACCAGGTGATTCGAACTCCTGTGGGCGCGAGCAGGCTCGCTCCCACAGGAGCAACTAACAGCATCAGGAAGACTTTACTGTGGTGAACACAAAAATAATCGCGCCCGCGCCAGGTGCCTACACCTATCCCTTGTTGATCAAGAGCCTGTTGCTCTCGGGCGGACGTTATTCGCCCGATCAGGAAATCGTCTACGCGGACAAGCTGCGCTACAACTACCGGACACTCAATGAGCGCATTCAACGCCTGGCCGACGCGCTGACGCGCGCCGGGGTCAAGGCGGGGGACACCGTGGCGTTGCTGGATTGGGACAGCCATCGTTATCTGGAATGTTTTTTTGCCGTGCCGATGCTGGGCGCGGTCTTGCACACGGTGAACATTCGCCTGTCGGCGGAGCAGGTGCTGTACACCATGAACCACGCCGAAGACGATCTGGTGCTGGTGCATGACGATTTCCTGCCTCTGGTCGAGCAGATCCATGATCAGCTGACCACCGTCAAAGGCTACATCCAGCTCACTGACGGTGAAGCGTCTTCGACCGCGCTGCCGGTCCTGGGTGAATACGAAAGCCTGCTGGTCAGCGCCGAGCCGCATTTCGACTTCCCGGATTTCGACGAACAGTCCGTCGCGACCTTGTTCTACACCACGGGCACCACCGGCGACCCCAAGGGCGTTTACTTCACCCATCGCCAGTTGGTGCTGCACACGCTCAATGCCGTGGGCAGCCTCGGTGTGTATCAAAGTCGACCGCTGCTGCGTTCCGACGATGTGTACATGCCCATCACCCCGATGTTTCACGTCCATGCCTGGGGCGTGCCGTACGTCGCGACCCTGATGGGGATCAAGCAGGTGTACCCCGGCCGTTATGAACCCAACAGCCTGGTCAAGTTGTACCGCGAAGAGAAGGTGAGCTTTTCCCATTGCGTGCCGACCATTCTGCAAATGATCCTGGGCTGCGACGAAGCCTCCCGGACTGACTTCAGCGGTTGGAAAATGCTTCTGGGCGGCAGCGCGTTGACCCAGGGGCTGGCCGCTCAGGCGACGGCTCGGGGCATGCGCGTCCACGCCGGGTATGGGATGTCCGAGACCTGTCCGTTGCTGTGCCTGACGCACCTCAGTGACGTCGAGCTCGAACAACCCGCGCAGGAGCAAGTGGCGGCGCGCATCAAGACCGGCGTGGCAGTGCCGATGGTCGATTTGAGGATCATCGATGCCAACGGCAACGAAGTGGTTCAGGATGGCGAAGCACAGGGCGAAATTGTGGTCCGGGCGCCATGGCTGACCCAGGGCTATTTGAAGTCGCCGGAAAAAGGCGCCGAGCTGTGGGAAAACGGCTGGATGCACACCGGTGACATTGCCTCGATCGATCCTCGGGGCGTCGTGGAAATCAAGGACCGGATCAAGGACGTGATCAAAACAGGCGGGGAGTGGATCAGCTCGCTGGAACTGGAAAGCCTGATCAGTGAGCATCCGGCCGTCACGTCGGTGGCTGTCGTGGGCATTCCGGATGCGCAGTGGGGTGAGCGGCCGGTGGCACTGGTCGTCTGCGCGCCTGGACAGAACCTCAACGCGTCCATGCTGGAGGACCACATGCTTCAGTATGTTGAGAGTGGCCGGATCAACAAGTGGGCGATCCCGAGGCAGGTTCGGGTCGTTGCCGACATTCCTAAAACCAGTGTCGGGAAAATCAACAAGAAGTTGATTCGTGAACAGGAAATGAGTCTGTAAGCAACGATGATCCCCTGTAGGAGCGAGCTTGCTCGCGATGGACTCAAGAACGGCGCGTCCTGTCAGCAAGTACGCGTTTTCGTTGACGACCATCGCGAGCAAGCTCGCTCCTACAGGGGGTGGTGGGTTAATCCAGGTGTTCGGGTTTGACCGGGTCGCCGGATTTCATGTTCAGTTGTTCCCGCACATCCTCGAACATCGCGTCGTAGTGCTTGTGAATCGAGCCGATGCTGCTCAGTGCCTTGGGAATGCCATATTTCTCCGCGATTTTCGTCACATTGCTGGCGAAGTTGTAGGCCTGATCCTTGGGCAGGAAGAACGGGTCATCGACCGTCTTGCCCTGGATCGTGCCATGCATTCTGAACTGCATGCCTTTGCCTTCCTTGGGATCCTGTGCCACCTCATAATCGATTTTGATGTTGTAGCTGACATCTTTATCGTTCAGCGCGTGGCGCTCAATGTGCAGATGACCGGGCGTGAACGTAGCCATTGTTACTTCTCCTTCGAAGGCATTGGAGCAGGGCAGACCCTGGGTCTGCCCCGGATTTTCTATTTATGTGAAGCTCTTTAAACGTAGCTGATGCCAGGTTTCTCCGTCGTGATGCGGGTGCCGGCCTTGCCCTGGACAATCGCTTCGATGTCCGAGAGTGAGCCGATCACCGCGACCTTCCCAGTGTTGCGGGCAAACTCGCAAGCGGCCTGGACCTTGGGTCCCATGGAACCGGCGGCGAAGCCGAGCTTCTCCATTTCGTCGGGATGGGCCTGGGCAATGGCCTTTTGGGTTGGCTTGCCGTAGTCGATAAAAGCGGCGTTGACGTCAGTGGCGATCACCAGCAGATCACTTTCCAGCTGTTCGGCCAGCAAGGCCGAGCACAGGTCCTTGTCGATCACCGCTTCCACGCCTTCCAGTTTGCCGGGCGAGGTGTACATGGTCGGAATGCCGCCACCGCCGGCGCAGATCACGATGCTGCTTTTTTCCAGCAGCCACTTGATCGGGCGGATCTCGAAAATGCGCTTGGGTTTGGGGCTGGCCACCACGCGGCGGTATTTATCGCCATCCGGAGCAATCGCCCAGCCTTTTTCAGCGGCAAGTTTTTCTGCGTCAGCCTTGGAGTACACCGGGCCGATGGGTTTGGTGGGGTTCTTGAACGCCGGGTCGTTGGCATCGACTTCGACCTGGGTGAGCAGGGTGGCGAAGGGCACTTCGAAGTCCAGCAGATTACCCAGTTCCTGTTCGATGATGTAGCCGATCATGCCTTCGGTTTCAGCGCCGAGCACGTCCAGCGGGTAAGGGGTCACGGAGGTGTAAGCGGCCGCTTGCAGCGACAGCAGTCCGACTTGCGGACCATTCCCGTGGGCGATCACCAGTTGGTTGCCGGGATGGATCTTGGCAATCTGTTCGGTGGCGATCCGGATGTTGGCGCGCTGGTTGTCCGCCGTCATGGGTTCACCCCGGCGGAGCAGGGCGTTACCGCCCAGAGCAACGACGATACGCATAATGCAGTCCTTCCATGCAGAGAGGTTACGGGCTTCCCGGTCCTTTGTGGGAGCGAGCCTGCTCGCGAATGCGGTGTACCAGTCAGCATCGATGTTGAATTTGTATCTTATACACATCTGACGCT
>NZ_JBPKAM010000026.1:0-66005 GCF_051216495.1 Pseudomonas baetica
AAGGCACAACGACAAAGAACACCCCCCACCCCCCCCCCCCCCCCCCCCACCCCCCCCCCCCCCCCCCCCCCCCCCCCCCCCCCCCCCCCCCTACAGGAGGACGCGTGCATTTCAGCTCAGGCCGCCTCTCTTTGGTTTTGGATCTGGGCGCCCCGTTAAACCACGATGGCCCGTCGCGGCGGCCCACGGAGCAATGCCGGAGTGAGGGCATGCCGAGCCTAGGCGAGGCACCGAGTGGTGGGGCAAGAGCGCTTGGTTACTTGGCGCTTTTCCAAGTAACCCGCTGTAAGAGCGGAACCGCCAGTGGCCATTACCGAAGAATCGGATATGTACACCTGCCAGCGAACCAAAACCACAGGCTCGAATACCGACACAGCTATTTTCCAGACACCGTCAACTCATCCGCCTTGCTCACCCAGCCACCACCCGTTGCCTTGTACAGATTGATCATGGACGTGAACACCAGGGCGCGGGTACGGGTGTAATTCAGCTCGGCATCGAAAAGGCTGCGTTCGGCATCCAGCACCTCGATGTAGTCGGTGTAGCCATTGTCATACCGCAACCGGGCGAATCGCGCATAAGTGCTCAGCGCCTCGACCTGCCTGCCTTGATAGAGCATCTGGTCGCGGGATTTGCTTGACGCGATCAGGGCATCTTCGACATCCCTGAAGGCCGATTGAATCGCCTGCTGGTAAATCAGCAAGGTTTGTTGTTGGAACGCTTCGGCCTGTTGCACTTGCCCGGCGATGCCGCCAGCCGTGAAGATCGGCATGCTGCCGGCAACGCCATAGGACCAGGTGGCAGCGGGGCCGGTGAACAGATCCGAAAGTTGGTTGCTCACCGATCCCAGCACCCCTGTCAGGGAAATCGTCGGGAAGTATTGAGCCTTGGCGGCGCCGATCAGGGCGTTGGCCGAAATCAGGTTCAACTCGGCTTGACGCAGATCCGGTCGCCGTTCCAGCAAGTCCGAAGGCAGGCCGGCGGGCACCGTTGGCAGCACCAGTTCGCCCAAGTCACGCCCACGAATGATCGGCCCCGGATTGCGACCCAGCAGGACGGCCAGCGCGTTTTCCTGTTGCGCGACCAAGGGTTCGAATTGCGCAACCGCCGCCAGGGTTCGTTCATACTCGGACTGGTTTTGCGCCAATTCCATTTCGGAGATGGTGCCGGCACCGTAGCGCAGTTTGAAGATCTCGTAGGAATCGCCGCGCACCTTGGCGGTGGTGCGGGCAATTTCCAGCTCCCGGTCAAGATCACGCAGCGTCACGTAACTCGATGCCACCGAGGACACCAGACTCAACAGGACGCTGCGGCGACCTTCCTCCGATGCCAGCAGATCGGCCCGGGCCGATTCGTTGAGGCGGCGCAGGCGGCCCCAGATATCCAGCTCCCAGGTCACATTGAGCAAGGCCTGATAGTTGTTGAACACCGGATCGACGGACGAATCCAGGGGGACCGGGCCGTTGTCCCGTGGAGAGCGGCTGCGCCCAGCTTGCGTACTGAGCCCGACCTGGGGAAACAGCAGGGAACGGGTTTCGCCGTAGCGACCCTGGAATTGCTCCACCCGGGCAGCGGCAATCTTGATGTCCTTGTTCTCTTGCAGCGCGATGTGGATCAACTCATTGAGCACCGGGTCCTGGAATTGCTCCCACCACAGCGTGTTGGAAAGGTCCTTGGCTTCCTTGTCGGCATAGCGATAAGCGGCGGGGGTATCGATTTGTGGGGGCTGGTAATCCGGCCCCACCATGCAACCGACCAAGCCCAGGCACAACAGCAGCGGAAGAGGGGACTTACGCATCTCAGTCTCCCTCGTGGCGGTTTTGCGCCGCGCCGTCGGGGATCTGTGCCGAGGGTGTTTGAACAGGCCGTTGGGCTTCATCCTTTTCCCCAAACATCCGCTCGATCAGAAAATAGAACATGGGAATGAAGAAGACGGCGATCACGGTGGCCGCCAGCATCCCGCCGATTACCCCGGTACCGATGGAGTGACGACTGTTCTCGGACGCGCCGACTGCAATCGCCAGCGGCACACAACCGAGGATGAACGCCAGGGAGGTCATCACGATAGGTCGCAAGCGCTCTTTGGCTGCCGTCATCGCTGCATCGTAGGCCGACATGCCGTTTTCCCGGTTCAGAACAGCGAACTCGAAGATCAGAATGGCGTTTTTGGCCGCCAGTGCCACCAGCATCGTCAGGCCGATCTGGAAGTACACGTCATTGCTCAAGCCCCGCAGCAAGACCGCGAGCAAGGCACCGAACAGCGCAAAGGGCACTGCCAGCAGCACGCCGACGGGCAGCGACCATTTCTCGTACTGGGCCGCGAGGATCAGGAACACCATCACCAGGCCGAAGATGAACACCTGTGACGAGGCGCCGCCGCTCTTTTTCTCCTCGAAGGCTTCACCGCTCAGGGCCAGCGCGTAGTCGTTGGTCATGATTTCAGCGCTGATTTCCTCCAGGGCCGCCAGCGCCTGGCCGGAACTGTAGCCGGGTGCAGCGTTGGCCGTGAGCTTGACCGCAGGGAAGTTATTGAAACGGGTCAGCAGGTCCGGTCCGGTGACGTAGCGGGTGGTCAGCACCGCCTTGAGCGGCACCATGCCCAGGTTCCTGCTGCGCACATAGATCTGTTCCAGGTCTTCGGCCTTCAGGCGATAGGACGGTTCAGCCTGCAGGATGACCTGCCACAGGCGACTGAATTTGTTGAATTGCGAGACGTACAGCGAGCCGAACATGGTCTGCATGGCGCTATAGACGTCCTCTACCGGCACGCCCAGGGTCTCGGCCTTTTCCCGGTCCACGTCGACCATCAACTGGCGCGAATGCACATTGAAGGTCGAGGTGATCGCACCGAGTTCCGGGCGCTCCTTGGCCTTGGCCAGCAGGGCGCCGACCATTTCCCCCAGTTGGTCCATGCTCGCATCGCCCTTGCTCTGCACCCAGACCTCCATGCCGCCTGTGGTGCCCAGGCCGGGAATGGAGGGCGGGTTCACCGGTAGAATGACCCCGCCCTGGACCGTGGAAAACGCATGAGCGGCTTTCTGGATGACCGCCGGGGCGCTCTGTTCCTTGATGGTGTCCGAGTCCTTGTAGCGCCCCTCGAAATCCTTGAAGCCGACGAAAAAGGCGCCGGCGTTGTTCTTGTTCTGGCTGTCGAGCAGGCTATAGCCGTTGACGATCGCCACGCCCTCCACGGACGGATCGTTCATGAAGAAATCGCTGGCCACGGCACCGACCTCGCCGGTGCGATCCAGGCTCGCGGCATCGGGCATGATGATGGCCCCCAGCAGGTAGCCCTGGTCCTCCGGCGGTAGGAAGGCACTGGGTATGCGTCCCGCCATCAATACGATCAGCACGATCATCCCGCCAAACAACAGCAATGCCACCACAAAACGCTTGATCAACAAGGCCACCGCGTTGGAGTAGCCCTCGGTCATGCGCTCGAAACTGCGTTCGAACCAGCGGAAAAAGGCGTTTTTATCGCCGTGCTGGGGCTTGAGCAGCAGGGCCGCCAGTGCCGGGGACAAGGTCAGGGCCACCAGGCCGGAGATGACCACGGAAATGGCGATGGTGATCGCAAACTGTTTGTAAAGCTGACCGGTGATGCCGCCCATGAACGCCACAGGGATGAACACCGCGCACAGCACCAGCACGATGGCCACCACGGGCCCGGCCACCTCATCCATGGCTCGCTTTGCCGCGTCCTTGGGGTTCATCTTGTGCACGTGCATGTTGCGTTCGACGTTTTCGATCACCACGATCGCGTCGTCCACCACGATGCCAATGGCCAGCACCATGCCGAACAGCGTCAGCATGTTCACCGAGAAACCCAGTGCCGTCATGCCGATGAAGGTGCCGACGATGGACACCGGCACCGCGATCACTGGAATCAACGTGGCGCGCAGGCTCTGCAGGAACAGGAACACCACGATGACCACCAGCACCAGGGCTTCGAAGAAGGTATGGATCACCTCGGAAATCGACGCGCGGGTAAAGGCGGTCGTGTCCATCACGATCTTGTATTCGATGCCCTCGGGAAAGGTCGCCTTCATGTCGGACAGGGTCTTGGTGACCGCCGCGGAAACGTCGAGGGCGTTGGCGCCGGGTTGTTGGTACACCGCAATCAAGGTCGCCGGTTTGCCTTGATAGGTGCTGCGCAGCGAGTAGTCCTTTTGCCCCAGCTCAGCGCGCCCGACATCCTTGAGGCGCACGATGGCGGCCCCGTCGTTGCTGGCCCGCAGGATGATGTTGTCGAACTCAACAGGCTCGGTCAGACGCCCCTTGGTGGTGACGGCGAACGACTGTTCAACGGCTTGCCCGGTGGGGGATTGTCCGACGCGACCGACCGCAAACTGCTGGTTTTGATTGGCCACGGCCTTCTGCACGTCGGCGGCGGTGATGCCCAGTTGGGCCATGCGATCAGGCTTGAGCCAGATGCGCATGGCGTAGTCGGGCGTGCCGAAGATACTGGCCTGGTTGGCACCGGGAATGCGCTTGATCGCATCCAGAATGTAGAGGTTGGCGTAGTTGGCGACGTAGGTGCTGTCGTAGCGATCACCGGCGGAATACACCGCCAGGACCATCATGAACGCCGAGGACTTCTTCTGCACCTGAATGCCCTGGCTCTGCACGGCGGAGGGCAGTTGCGGCAAGGCCAGGTTGACGCGGTTCTGCACGTCGACCTGGGCCAGGGACGGATCGGTGCCAATTTCGAAGAACACGTTGAGGGTCATGTTGCCCGTCGCGGAACTCGACGAGTTCATGTAGATCATGTTGTCGGCGCCATTGACCTGCTGTTCGATGGGCGCCGCCACGTTATTGGCCACTACCTGCGCGTCGGCGCCCGGGTACGTCGCCGCGACAGTGATTTGCGGCGGCGTGATGTCCGGGTATTGGGCTACCGGCAGTGAAAGCATGGCCACGGCACCGGCCAATGTGATGACGATGGAAATCACCGAAGCGAAAATGGGCCGGTCAATGCAATAGTGGGAAATGCTCATGGCGCTTTCCCTTCCGTTGCTCCGGTTGAACCTGCCTTGACCGTTTCGCCGGCCGGGCTGGCTGCCGGCGTGGCGCCGGCCGCTTGGATGATGTTCAGTGGCCCTCCGGGCGTAACCCTGATGGCGCCATCCACCACGATGCGCTCACCGGCTTTCAGGCCCTTGCTGATGAACCAGTTATCACCTTGCCATTCACCCACGTCGACCACCCGTTGCTCGGGCTTGCCCTCGGCGTTGAGCACCCAGACAAAATGGCTCTTGGCCCCCTCAAGCACGGCTTTTTGCGGGACCAGAATCGCATTCGGCCGGGTAGCCCCCTTGGCCAGCGCCTTTACGAACTGGCCGGGACGCAGCAGCCCTTTGGGGTTGGCCAACTCCGCCCGCACCAGAAAGGTCCCGGTGTCCTGGCTGAATGACGGTGCGAGGAAGTTCACCTTGCCGTGTTCAGGGAACACGGAGCCATCGGCCAAGACTACTTCGACGATAAAATCGCTGCTGGGTGGGAATTTGAGCCGCCCGGCAGTGACCTCGTCCCGGTATTTGAGCGTTTCGTTTTCCGAGAGACTGAAGTTGACGTACATCGGATCCATCTGCGACACCGACGTCAGCAGTCCCGATTCGCCCGGTGTGACGTAACTGCCATCCTGTTTTTTCGCGTAGCTGGAGAGCCCGGTGAGGGGCGAGCTGATGGTGGTGTAGCTGAGATTGAGCTGTGCATTGCGCACCACCCCCTCTGCCGCCAGCACGGCGGCACGGGTTTCACGTTCTTCGCCGACGGCATTATCCAGGTCCATCTTGCTGACCGCGTTCTGCGCTGCCAGTGGACGGACACGGGCCAGCGCCGCCTTCGCCACTTCCCAGCGTGCCTGCTGCTGGGCCAGTTGGCCCTGAGCGGACAAGAGTGCAGCTTCAAAGGGTTTGCGATCCATCTGGAACAACGTTTGTCCGGCTTTCACCAGTTCGCCTTCGGTGTAGAGCCGCTTGTCCAGGAAGCCAGCGACACGGGCGCGGATTTCCACTTCGCGGGAGCTCTGGGTCTGGGCGACGAATTCGAAGGTCACCGGGGTATCACGGGCGGTGACGGTCATGACGGTTACATCAGGCGGTTTACGGGCAGGCGATACAGGCTCTTTGTCACAGCCACCTAGCAGACTCGAAACCCCCAGCACAAAGGCAATTGGCAAGCCTACGAGCCTTCTGACAACGTTTCTGTTCGCACCCATGCCCTTGCTCCGTAAAGTGGCTCGAACAGAAGCGTAGACACGATCTCCCCGCAACGCTAACCAACAGGTGCGGCATCGCAGCGCACTCGTTTGATTGCGTCGTTGGACGAGCCATCGGGGCTGGTCCATTCTTACCCGACATCCACGGCTTTTCTCATTTTGCACCCGTGTTAGGAGCGACACCGATGCTCAACTGGATGCTGGTCTTTGTCCCTATCGCCATTGTCCTGGAACACGTTGCGCAAGAACTCCATCTATTGGTTTTCCTGGCGGCGGCCTTGGCCATCGTGCCGCTGGCTGGGTGGCTCGGTCGGGCAACCGAGCAATTGGCGGAGCGCTCCGGGGAAGGGGTAGGGGGATTGCTCAACGCGACATTCGGCAACGCCACCGAACTGATCATTGCGCTGAGTGCGTTGCGAGCGGGGCTCTACGATGTGGTCAAGGCGTCCATCGTCGGGTCCATCGTCGGCAATATGCTGCTGGTACTGGGCGCCGCCATGTTGGCCGGCGGCCTTCGCCATCACGAACAGCAATACAACATTTCAGGGGCTCGCTCCCAGGCCACCCTGCTGACCCTGGCCGCCATCGCGCTCATCCTGCCGGCCGCCTACAACGCCGTCATAGCTCCCCGCAATCCACAGGGGCTGCAGGCGTTGAGCCTGTACATTTCGCTGGCTCTGCTACTGGTCTACGGTTTGTTCCTGTTGTATTCACTGGTGACCCACAAAAGCCTGTTTTCCGGGCACGCCGCTCTCGAACAAAGCCTGGATCAACCGCGTCCCTGGTCAGTGGGCAAGGCGTTGCTGGTGCTGGGTGCGGCGACGGTGTTGATTGCCTGGGTCAGCGAAATCCTGGTGGGGGCCATCGAGCCGAGCGCACGTCAACTGGGTCTGAGCAACCTGTTCGTCGGTGTTTTTGTCGTGGCGATCCTCGGCAATGCCGCCGAACATGCGTCGGCGATCTCGGCCGCCATGAAAGATCGCATGGATCTTGCGATGTCGATCGCCATCGGCTCCAGCGTCCAGGTGGCCTTGCTGGTGGCTCCGGTTCTGGTGTTGGCCAGCCAGGCGCTCGGGCCCGCGCCCATGGACCTGGCCTTTTCCGGCGGTTTGGTGCTCAGTGTGCTGCTCGCGGTGCTGATTACAGGTCAGGTCGCTGGCGATGGACGATCGGATTGGCTCAAGGGCGTACAACTGCTGGCTGTCTACCTGATTCTGGGGCTTGCCTTCTTTTTTACCCCTGATGCGATCGTCCGATAGCGTCCGGCAGGACAACACCGATTGATCCAACCCAACCCTATTTTTGACGGGATGCATCACCCTCATCGCGGTGCCGATGGGTCAGCTCTTCTTCGTCCTGCTTTCGATAATCGCGGGTCCACACATCGGCCTCGTCCTCGCTTTCGCCCAGCATCAGCAAGGCGCGGCGGGTAATTTCCAGGCTGGAATGAAAGGTTTCGCGTATCGGGCGCGCGCCCGCGGCCATCAACTTCAGGGCCTCCTGCCGGTCGCGGGCCCGCGCGATCACCTTAACCCCTGGGTAGAGCCGGGCGATTGTGCGGACGGTTTCGAGGTTGATCTGCGGGTCGTCGGTCGCGACGATGACCAGTTGCGCCGTTTCGACCTTGGCGGCGTGGAGAATTTCCGGTCGGGTGGGATCACCGTAATAAACGGGTAGAGGCCCTGACGCGCCCTGTTGTTTGAGTGCCTGTATCGAGGTGTCCAGGGCAACCATCGAGATGCCCCGGGCTTGCAGCATGCGCGCGATGACGCGGCCCATTCGCCCCATGCCGGCAATCACCACTTTGGGCTCGTCGCTAATGTCTGGCGGGGTTTGCGGTCCGTTCGATTCAGTGGGCGCTTCGCGCATCAACGGCGACAACGCAATCATCAGCAGGGGAACCATGGCCATCGACAGTGTGATAACGAGTACCAGCAGATCGTGGACCGATTGATCCAGCAAACGATGGCCCAGGGCCAGTTTGAACACCACGAAGGCAAATTCACCGCCGGAGGCCAGGACTACGCCAAGACGCAGCGCGTCAGCCCGATTCAATCCGCCCGTGAGCCGCCCCAGACCGTACAAAAGTGGCAATTTGAGTACCACCAGCAATACCGTTAGCCCCAAGACCAGCCAAGGCGCGCCAAACAGCAAACGCAAGTCCGCGGTCATGCCCACGCCAACGAAAAACAGCCCGAGCAGCAGTCCCTTGAACGGTTCGATTTGCGACTCCAGCTCGTGGCGAAACGGCGATTCCGCCATCAGCAACCCGGCAAGGAAGGCGCCCAAGGCCATGGAGACGCCGGCATGTTCCATCACCCAGGCCGTCCCCAGCACGCACAGCAAGGCAACCGCCGTGGACAGCTCGCGCAGGCCCGGGGACACTGCCCAGCCGAACACCGGTCGCAACAGAAAACGCCCACCGACAATGATCGCGCCAATGCCGCCCAGGACCGTCAGCAGTTGACGCAACTCACCGCCTTGCGCCTGGTCGGCATCGACACTGCCCAGCAACGGGATCACGGCGATCAGGGGAATGGCAGCGATATCCTGAAACAGCAGAATGGCCACCGCCATGCGACCGTGGGGCCGGCCCAGTTCCTTGCGTTCGGCCAGGATTTGCAGGCCGAAGGCGGTGGACGACAGGGCCAGGGCCAATCCGAGCACGATGGATGCCTGGAGCGCCTGGGCAAACGCGAAGTACGCAATCGCCGCGAAAATCGCCCCGGTGAGCACCACCTGGAGCAGCCCTACGCCGAACAACAAGCGCTTCATCATCCATAACTTGCGCGGCGAAAGCTCAAGTCCGATAACGAACAGCAGCAACACCACACCCATTTCCGAAAGCCGGCTGACATTCTCGGAGTTGCCGATCAAGCCCAGCACCGAAGGACCGATGAGCACCCCGACCAGCAGGTAGCCGGGAACGGCGCCCAGGTTCACGCGCTGGGCGAGCGGTACCAGCAGCACCACCGCCAGCAGGAAGACAACCGTTGCCTGGAGCAGGCTTCCATCGTTTGGCATCTGTGCTCCTCCGTGCTGTCTGCCGCCTCGGACCGAGACGCGAGCGGAGTATAGTCATTGCGGCAGCAATCGGTTGCTCCCCGACGCTGTGCAATGCACCCGTGCAACTACACTGTGCTGATGTGGCACTTCGGACCCGCCAATCATGAGCGTGAAGTCATTGACCAGGATCGACCTGCGACGCTTGATCCTGTTGTTTACGTTGCTGACTGCGCTGATCACGCTGGTGAGTAGCCTTTATGTCGTATATCAGGACCAGAGACAGGAGTTGATCGACTCGGCCCTGCAGACCAATCGTGCCTATGCGACGAAAGTGGCGTCCAGCATCGACGAACTTCTCAGGAACGGCCATGAGCACCTGGCCTACAGTGCCGATCTGCTGGCCGGTCAATTTCACAACGCAGCGTTATTGAAGAGCGAGGCGGATCGCCTGCAACGGCAGGATTCGAGCTTCAACTCGGTGGCGATATTCGATGCCACCGGGAAAGTCCTGGAGGCTTCACCCCAAGGCCTGCATATCAAGGGGCGAACCTTCCGCACCGAAGGCATCGTTCAGGCACTGCATGGGCGTCGACCGATGACCAGCTCGGCGTTCGTCTCCGAGATCGGCAATCTGGTGATCTTCGTATCCCAGCCCATTCTCGATTTGAACGGGCAGTACCTGGGGGCGGTGGGCGGCTCGGTTTACCTGCAAAAGCAAAGCATCCTGCATACCCTGATCAGCAATCATTTCAACAATGTCGATGTTCAGGTGTACGTGGTGGACAGCAACCGTCGGTTGCTCTATCACTCCAATCAGGACCGCATTGGCCAGGTGCTGGGGCGCGACACGGCGATAGACGCGGTTTTGGGCGGCGGCGGGGGAGCCATGGAAAGCGTCGACGACAAGGGTAATGCGATGCTATCGGGTTATGCCTGGGTGCCCGACAGTCGCTGGGGGGTTATCTGCGCGAAATCGCTTGAGGCAACTCTTGAACCACTCGACGCCCTGATCGGAAAAACCGTCATCCTGATCCTTCCCGTGTGCCTGCTCGGTTTCGTGATCATCGGGTGGGCGACAAAGTGGGTGACCCGGCCGTTGCGGCAATTGGCGAACGTGGCGAGGCAAATGGATGCCACCGATAGCCCCGTGCGAATCAAATCGGTGCGTGCCTGGTACATCGAAGCTGCGCATCTGCGTCGTGCGCTATCGACAGGTGTGGCGCTGGTCCAGGAAAAACTCGGCCACCTCAACCGTCAAGTGCAAAGCGACCCGTTGACCGGCCTGGCGAATCGCCGGGCAATGGATGCGGCGTTGCTCGTGCTGGAGCGGTCGCGTACGCCGTTCTGCGTGATGGCGCTGGACATCGATCATTTCAAAACGGTCAACGACACCTTTGGTCATGACTCCGGTGACGTCGCGCTAGAAGTGGTGGCTGATGTACTCAAGCAGTGCTCGCGAGACGGTGATCTGACCTGTCGTACCGGAGGGGAGGAGTTTACGGTGCTGTTACCGAATACAACCATAGCCAACGCAATCGACGTCGCCGAGCGCTTGCGTGCCAGGGTGGAAATCACCAGGATCGAAAAGGTCGGGAGTGTCACCGTTTCCATTGGCATGGCCCAGTGGGTACCCGAGGGGCCGCCTGTATCAGATGTACTGAAGCAGGCGGACGAGTGTCTTTACGAGGCCAAGAAAAGCGGACGGAACCGGGTGGAGGCTTAAGGGTTTGAGCGCCGTTGTTAGAGGTCCGCTCTGGCAGATCAATTAATTGGCCGATAGCCGTTTTTCAAAGGCAAGCAACCATTCGCTCACCATGGTGGAGTAGGGGGCATTCGGCTGTGCCATTACGCCGATTTCGTCGACTGTCCGATCCCTCAATTCGCAAATTCTGGATGGCAACACTTTCAACCGCTCGGGCCAGTTAAAATCTGCAGTGTTCAGCATGTCTTGGAGTTCATCAGCAATGGCGGTTAATTCAATGATCGTGTCCGCCATGAATTCCAGCTGCCGCAGGATCCGGGTTCTGTCCTGGACAAGGCCAAGACGGTTAAGTCCATACGTCCGAATCGAGCACTCGCCACGTCGCAACCCGTCAGGAGTGTCTTTGGGCACAACGAGCGCCGGAAACAATTGCTGCTCCACATTGAACCGCAGAAACTGTGATGGGTCGTCGTCACATGGGTTCAACAGCAGAGGCTGCTCTGCCGTAAAGTCGCAGTTCTCAGGTGCAAGGTAAGTGCCGGCTACCGGAAAACTGTCCTTTTTGCCCGAAGTCACTGTGAGCAGTGTTTCGTTGGTGGTGCTTTCCCACAGTTGCTCAAGGGTCGTGCTATCGCCCACCCGTTTCTGTCGGCGTTTTCGATTGCAATCGATGCAGCTTGGCAGCAGGTTTTCCCACTTCATGGCCAGCCACCAGTAACCTGGATGCTTAGGATCCTCAGCCACCGCGCCTTTGGGGCGATAGTGCTCGACATCTACAGGCCCGTTTGCGGAGTAAAACGTCTCGCAGTAAGCGCATTTTCCATGGAAAAGCTGATGCAGTTTCTGTTTCACCTCATCGTGTTTGTAGAGGCTGAATGCAAAGCTGCCCGGCTTCTGTTGGGCCCAATGGGCACGAACCTCGTCGAGTTCCCTTATTCCGCCATCCAGTGACTCAAGAATGTCAGGGCGACTCACGGTCGAGCGGTCGACTTTGCGCATGGTTGATACCTCGCAATAAACTCATGATTCTGGCTTTCGACTCGTTTCTCATGCGTTGAAGCGTTTCATCCGACGCAGTCCTTCGTTCCTTGAGGAACTCGGCCACTACCTCTTGTACAAGGCGCTGTCCTTCTGACGTTCCAATCGGCAGAACGGAGGCGATGCTGCTCTCGAAGGTACGCAACAACTGGATTTTTTCTGGATCGGTGATGGGCTCCAGGCGTTGAGCCGCCAGAAGAGCAGCGATGCCGGCGAACTGTCGGTCGATTTCCGGTGCGTCCGCTGAAAAAAGCTGAAAAAAGTCAGACGTCAGTAGTTGTTCGATTGTCAGGTTCGAGGTGGCCGGCAGGTGCTCCAGACGCTCGACTTTCATCGGCAGCATGGGTGCTCTTTTCGATTTTCTTGCCGTTTGGGGTGGTTGTTTTGATGCCGCGCGTTGCAATACCAGTACTTCATTGTCGGCCATGGCGCGCAGGCAAAGAGGGTCATGGGTTGTTGCAATGAACGTGACATTCGGCAAGGCATTTCTGAGGCCGCGCATGATGTTCATTTTCCAGCGGGGATGGAGGTGGGCCTCGACCTCATCGATCAGCACCACCGCTCGTGCAGTACTCAGGCTCTCGAAGTCCTGATTGACTCTGGGGTCCATTAAACCCTGGAAAATGTCACAGATCGTAGCAAGCACAGTCCTGAATCCGGACGATGCAACATCCAAAGGGGTTTTGCCCCACTTTTCCTCGATGTCACTGCTCATGATCGAGGTGACGATATGGCATTTGGTTCTTTCGGGATTGCGCCAGATCACATCAAAATCGCCCTCGATACTCAATACATCCCTTAGCGCCCGCACGACCATCGAGAAGGTTGGCGGGTTGAGACTCAGTAGCCATTTTTCCGGGTTGGAAAGCACCACATCGGAACGCAGCAAATTCTTCACGTATTTAGCCGGACTATAACTTCGTTGTTTTGTCAGGTATTGCCGGAAGGCGCCATACGCAAAGACACCAGGCATTTCGAAACCTTTGGTGTGCCGGCTATCGACAAAGCCTTTCTGGCCAATGCTGAGGACATGGGAGCTGCCGTCGTCGAACTTCAGCGACACGGTCGCGGACTCCCGTCGGTCCTGCTCGCTGCCGCCCATGAATTCAGGCCTGAGAATGAAGCTTTTAGGATCCAGCGCTAGTTCGGTTCGCGCAGCATCGTGTGACATCGCGAGCGCGATGGCTTCAAGGATCGAACTTTTTCCTGCCGCATTTTCACCCAGTATCAGCAGGGAAGGCGTGGCGATTTGCGAGGGGTTATCAAGTTGTGCCTGCCCTTGATCGGCGGGCGGGAGTTGAAAACTAAGGTCTTCAAGTGCCTTGAAGTTTTTTATTTCAACACTGATCAATCGTGCTCGACCTTGTCGAGGTTTAGGTACGGCAATCTTCACCTTCAGCCCGACCTTATCGTCTCGAATAAGTGTGGCTCTGGCTTGTTCCAGTTTCTCGACTGCGCCCTCTGACTCCCAAAGGCGATGATAGAACCTGCGAATACGTGCTTTTGATAAGACAAGGTGGGAACTACCATGTGAGCCTATTTCCAGCGCAAGTCGCCGCAATAGTAAATACCAGGTGCCGCCAAACTCCAGCCTTTCAAATTCAAACAAGGGGATCACCTGCCTCCATGTTTTCGCTGTCTTTTCACCCGGCCCACAATTGCGGATTAGTTCGTCCAGGCGTTTTTCATAGATCAGCCGGCGCTGCTTCACGCGTTTTTCCGCGTTAAGGTTGTAATTCTCAATCGTGATGGAACCGCTTTCCGTGAGTCCCTCCATTCGTCCATCTAGCTGAACATGCAGTAACGGAGCGAAATCTTTCAGCGCGCAGGGATCAAGCAATAGAGGCTTTTCGGAAGGCGGATACTTCAGCCAAAGACCATTACCCTGTTTCACGAACTGGTCGATGTCCGCCTCATCCGGAATTCTTGCCCTCCGCCCCTTGACCGGAAAGAAAAAGGGCTCCTTTGGCACGCAGCTCACGCAAATGGGGTAAATGTTGTCCCAAGCGTCCGCGAGCCAGGTGTAATAAAGGTGCGCGTTTTCACCCGATGTCGGTGGGGTTGCCTCCGCTGCAGGCCGAAAGCGGTAGGGTTGAACCTTGGTGGATGCTTCACAAAATGCACATTTGCCATGAAACAAATGGTTCAGAGCCCGGTGCGTGCTCGGTTCATCTAGCGATAGCAGTTTGCGGGAGACTCGGGTTTGCGAGATTTGTTCTGACGATTTACTGAAGTACTCCCTGAGCAGACGCCGATACTGAGAGGCTTCTTTGCTGGTAAATACGCTCGGTGGCGGCACCTTGCTTCTATCGAACGTCAGCATTTTTTCGTTCCTTTAAAATGTTGAGCAGTCGGATGGTTTTGTAGCATCAAATCAGAAGATGACAAGTATTAGAGTGTAGTTGCCGTTCCGAAAAGTTAAGGAAAAATAACCGGGAAAATTAAACTGGCTATGATGATTGGAAGGAAGTTAGAAAAGAACGTGTTTTTGTTAAATAGATGAAACACACTTCTTAGTTATTTTACAAGTCTTGGTGGTGGCATCTTTAAATCGTTTCATTTACGAGCGGGTGTCCTCTTACTTGAGGTAAACATCATGGCCGGAACGCCTGTCAGTGATACCGTCGGTTCAATGGACGAGGGCGCTTGAATCCGTTGCGGGCGGATCATGAAGGGGATGAATACGATCATGCCCCTGTTGAGATAACACTCGCAATATGGGATGAGTCCACTGATGACTCCATTTGAGCAGTGAGCCGGGGCCGCGGTCCGGCGAAGAAACCGCGGCGACCGATCAATCAGGCGGCGGGGAGCAGGCCTTTCTGTTTGGCGACATGGGTTGCCAATGCATCCATCAGGTCTGGAGACAGGCAATCATAGGGCTCAAGGCCGAGCGAGCGCAGGCGCTCACGGATTGCCTTCATTTGCCCTGGTGGCGTGCCGGTTTCGATGAGCGAGGAGACGAATGCCGCGAAGCCTGGTGCTGACCATCCACGCTGGGGAGAAAGCTCGGTGTGGACGAAGTCCAGGCCATAAAATGCATGGTCCTTGTTCTCGATGCGCCCGAAAAGATGAGCGTGGCATTGCTTGCAGGCGTGGCGCTGGACCGTGGCGTTTTTGTCGACGATTTCCAGTTTTTCACCGTGGGCGGTGACGCTGACCTTGTCCCGGGGCACCACGGCGATGACGGCGAATAATGCATCTTTGGGTTTCCAGCACTTGCTGCAGCCGCACGCGTGGTTATACGCGGTTTGTGCGTCGATCTTGACTTCGACTTTGTCGGTTGCGCACAAGCATTGCAGGGTGCCGCCAGCGAAATTCGCTGCAGCGGGTTCAATACCATTATCCAGCGAGGGGTGAAGCTTCAGGGTGTTCACGTTGGCATCTCCCATTCAGGGTGTCAGACAAAGTGCCTGGGGTTTTACCCAGACATCACCGTTGAAGAACGGCCGTGCACTAGCTTTCAGGCTTCCATCCTGGCGGGAATGGAAAGGCGCCTGTTCACCATACTAGTACTACCGGAGACTGCCGACCGTACTTGGGATGTACCGGACTTAACTTGCCGACCTGCGGACTGATGTCTTGTGTAGGAGCGAGCTCGCTCGCGATGGTCGTTAACGATGACGCGTGTTGACTGGCTCAGCGCGGCGCTCTTGAGTTCATCGCGAGCAGGCTCGCTCCTACCGTTACGGTAAGCGGTCAAATAGCGTTGAAGCGCTGAGCGACCGGCAGGGCCGCTCAGCTGAAGGAGGGGTCAGAAGAGGAAATAGGCAGAGGCGGTAGTCTGATTCAGGTCGATGTTGCCGACCTCCAGTACTTCATATTCAGCGCGGACACCGATGTTGCGAAACACATCGACTTCGATGCCGGCGCCGTAAGTCAGGTCTACGCCGCTGTCATCATCGTTGACGTTGCCGTCGGCATCCCAGGCATGGCCACCGACGCTGCCGAACAGCCGCACCCGGTCGCCCAATGGCACGCCGAGATGGACGGCGGCTTGAACCGATTTACCATCGAAATCAAGATTCTTGTCTTCGAATTGGCCCAGATCAACGAAGGCGCCCTCGAATGCCAGATAGCTGTTGAGACGATAGCCCGCGTAAGCTTTGTAACTGTTATCTTCATCGCTCAAATGGGATTTGTCGGTTTCGATGTTGGTGACACCGGCACCCAGATAAAAACCCCTGTCATCCGCGATTGCCTGCAAAGACAGCAAAGACAGCAGAGAAACAAAGCCAAGCTTTCGAAATAGCATTTGAAATGGAATCCTTTTTACAGGTTGTCGATTGTGAGGTGCTGGCAGGAATTTGGGTGATGGCGCAGATTGATGGAAGTCATTAATTGATATTCATGAGTGGTGTTAAACCCATTCGGAATTAATGTTTTCCGAGCATTGAAAGTACCGCCTGGCCAGGGCATGAACAGGAAGTGCCGGCTCGATGAATGAGCGTCTGGAGTTGTCAGTGCCAAAAGTACCAATATCAATACGGTGTCCGGCCGACCGTAGCTTTTGGAACTGTGTCGCTGCGCCTTTGTGATCCAACAGGGCACTTTCAGCGATTTCAAAGACGATGGCCGAGGTCGGTATGTTGTACGTGGCGATGATGCTGGCAACAAAGTCGGCAAAGGTTTCGTCGAGAAGATCCTGGGCGCTAAGATTGACGGTGATGTAGAAGTCCTTGCATGCCCAGAGATAGGTGCTGTAGTCCTCTGCAACTCGGCGTATCACTGAGCGCGTCAGCTCGTTGGTCAATCCGGAGTTCCCGAAGGGAGCGGTAAATGCATTTGCCGGAACGGCGACGCCTTTGGAACGCCAGCGGGAATGTGATTCGGCGCCGACCAGATGCCCCTTCCTCAAATCGACAATCGGTTGGTAATGAACGTCCAGCTTGTCGGTTCTGATTGCCTTGCGAAGCCTGAGAACGGTAGAGGAGTGATACCGTAGTGTTTTCCAGGCCATGTAAAACAGTGCCGCCAATATGAAAGCCAGGGCCATGAATAGCTTCCATTTCAGGACCGTCAGGTCACTTAACTGAAGCGTTTTATTCAGGCTGCGCTCGACAAGTCTTTGTACGAGCCGGTTGGCAGTGAACCATGCGAGTAAAGCCACACTAGCCGTTGCACATAACACTAACGCGTGCCTTTTGAACAAAGCCTTATATGCAGCAATCATAAAAAATCCCAAAGATGAAGTGGCTTGATATGGATTTTTAACTGTTAACCAACCAGGCCAACGCGACACCACACAAGTAGGCGGCGACACAAAAGAAGATTTTCTGCTTGAGCGGCGGTGAATTTAATCGAAGGCGCATGTTGGTTCCCTTGGCTTAAAAAAAACGGTGTTGGTCATTAAGGTTGTCGGGTGAGCAATAGGCCGTCGCCTGAAATAATCAGCGGTTGGACGCCAGCAGTTTTTCCGAATTGCGCCTGGAGGTTTCCGATGGCGTTTCCCCATAGGCATCCTGATACACCTTGGAGAACCGGCCCAAATGGTGAAAATTCCAATACATTGCGGTTTCTGTGACCGTAGGCCAGGTGTTGCGAATCAAGTCCCGACGGACATTGGCGAGTCTTAGGTTTCTGATGTAAGCGATGGGTGAAATCCCGAAAGTCTCGACGAAGCCAAGATGTAAACTCCGGGCTGAGGTCTCGAGCTGTTTTACCAGCGACTTCATGTTCAGCGCTTTTTTGGTGTTCTCATGGATGTGATTGATTGCTTTTACTGCGACGACTCTCCTTGTCGGGGATTTAAGTTTGGCGCGCCCCGTCGGTGTCAGCGCCTGCAGGAGTGACATCAACAGTGCGCTTTCAATATCAAGGGTTTGAGACGGGCTGTGTTGTTCAGCGGTACGGCCATTGATGTTCATGAAGTAGGCGTTGATGACTTGCGTGGCCGATTGCACCAGTTTGAAGCTTGCAGCCTGAAAGCTGTGTTTGTTTCGATGGGCAAGCACATCGATCATTGATTTTCTATCAAGACATTCAGCGTAGCGTTCCAACGTCGTCGTCAGTGTGAGCAACACTTCATTCGGTTGGCAGGTGTAATGCACCGGTTCGCCGCTATACAGCACGATGACTTCATTGGGGCGTAACTCATGATTATTGACAGTGGGGCGTCCAATGGGCGCCTGTGAAATGGCAAAGGTTACAAAACCATCAGGGACAGCACTGGTCAGGGTGACGGCTGAGTCGAACTCCAGTCGGCTGCATTGGAGTGTGGGCGTATGGATGATTTTATACTGGCGAATCCTTGCTTCACGCTCTGCCGGAATGAGGCTCATCTCCCAGTGACCGATGGTTCTATCGGGTTGGTCCGTGGGAATGGACGTGGCATGAAAGACTTCGTCAGGGATCAGGGGGCTCATGGGGTTTGAACGCTCTTCAGCTAATGGGCAGTACTAAGAAATTCTCTGGCGTTTATGTCGATGAATCGGGGGTGAGCGTCAGCGCCGCTGTAAATACGTAGGTATCGCTCAAGGGTATATCCAACAGGCTTTGAAGTTTACACGGTTCTATTTTCGATCCAAAGATTGCCGTTTTTTGACAACCGATGGCGGCGGCGTCAAAGGCAAAATAATCATTGACACGATAGTTTGTGCAAATTTTATAACTGAAATGATCGCCGCCCAGCTTCTTCTTGTTGCTTTCAATTTGCGTCAGGTCGACGCTATAAAGTTCCTTGTATCCAGCCATGGCTTTAACTGAGAGCAATACACCAATCGATACGGTTGCAATTTTTTTTAGCAGCATGACGAGCTTTCCTTGTAAGTGTTTTTCGGTCTGAACTGAATGTCAGTTGCCTTGCTGTCACAGACGGAGCCCGCTAATAGTCGCGTTGCCGAGATGCTGGCTAAAGTCAAAAAGTCATATTTTCAATGATCAAGTGACCTGTTGATGAGATTGCCTTGTCGGCTTTCAATCGGTTAGTGCAGGGCGGCAGGGGGCGCGCCCTTGATAGCCGCAAGCACGTGATTTTTAAAGCAAGGAGGGGCTTTGATTCAAATCAGAAATTATTATTTTTATTATTCAAAAAAAACATCGGGGACGAAGCGGTATCAACCCTTGATGCCGGGTTGATTTAGCGTGAGATGGCTGTCAGTGATTCATGCAGCGCAAGCGGCCGAGTTCATGCACATAAAAGCAGACGGCGTTTTTATCTGAAACAGGTATGAGTTCATAATTCAGGACAGCGCCTTCCTGGAGAACGTACTGGCGTCGAAAAAACAGATCCGGGGTTTTTTCGATGGCGAAGAGTTCATTGTCCTGGCTGAGTTTCACATTATTGATTTTTATCTGGACATGATGATTGCTTTCCCGAATGACATTTGCCGTGATAGTCGCGTTACGTATTTGCCCGTTCAGGTTTTCCAGGGTGGTTTGCGTCAATCGGCCATGCCCGATGGTCAGGTACTCTTCAGTGTTGAGCTGATTTGAATCTTCGAGCCACTGGCGGGTGATGGTTTGATAACTGGTATTTTCCATGTAATAAGAGGGTGAATAAAACAAAGAAAAAATACAGGCGGCGTTGATGATCCCAAGCACAATCCAGTGAGTCAGTGAAGGTGTTGTCAGCTTCATAGGGTCGTCTCTAAACATTGCCGGATCATCAGGGCGAGGTCTTTTTGATCGCTGTTCAATTGTAAGTTTGCGGTGCTCGAGTCCGGACGGACGCACGAAACGGAATAGTTTGTCTTGTAGAGGTTCAACCAGACTTGCCCCTTCAAGTTGGGTGAGAACTGTTGAACCTGTTTGACCGAGTAATCCCTCAGCGATTGAGCCTCAGCGACCGTGTGGCCCACAGCATGAATTTCCAGTTCGTTCTGTTTTACGCTGGAAATCTCGATTTTGGGCGTGTCGAAGCCAGAGTGGAAACCGGTGTAAGCACATACACCCAAGGTCAAGACATAGCCGATGACATGGGCTTTTGTTATGTAGCTGGTTTTTTTGGGTTTTACTGGAAGTGGCGGCAGCGCATTACCTTCAACAGGGAGCAGTTCTTCAACCACAGGCACGGGAGATGGCAACGCTTCATCTTCAAGCATTGGCGACTCGGTCTGGGCATCGACTACATATTGACGGTTGAAGCAATATCCTCTTCGAGGAACCGTCATCAGGATTTCGTGATCCCGGCTGTCGTTAAGTATGTTCCTGAGGGAGAAAACGGCCTGGTTCAAGCTGCCGGAGGCGACGACGCGGTCATTCCAGGCGTAATCGGTGATTTCCTCACGGCTTTTGGTCTGGCCGGGCTCCATCAGCAGCAGGTCCAGTAGACGCGATTCGGCTCTGCCTAACGTGGAGGTTTGTACATCTCCATGGGATGTCGTGATGGAAAGCGAAGCGGTATCCGGGTCGAAAAGGGCCATGGCACCATTTTTCAACTTGAAGGCGTAGCGCATGGGAGTCCTCCGTTCAGTTGGTTCTGGCTGAGTATACAGACGGTTTCAAAAGGCTGGATTGAAGCAATACAGGCTGGTCGGGAAGATGAACGGCTACGAGCGGGCAAGCGTGGAAGGCGCGATCAGGCCTTCCAGACAATGCTGGAATGGCCCATCGGAAATGTCACGGGAGTCAAGCAAGGGGTATCCACGGGGTTTCAATCGGGGTGGGCATGATGCGTTGTACAAACAACCTGCGCTATCCGAAAACTGCAAGGTAGCGGCCTATGTGCCTTACCGGGCATGCGCCCCTAGGCCGGGGCAGTGGAATAAGGGGAAGGCAGGTTTGGATTTAGGGGAGGGCGAACCTACAAACATTCCAATGCAGCGCGCTCAAGGCGGGATGTCATCAGGATTGAGGCTGGCAGTTGGCGCTCATAGACATACACCTTGGCACCGTTCCCTGACTTGTACGTCTCAAGCACGTTATCGACGGCCACTTTGCTCGACACCACAACCCTGTAGCTGCGATTGCTGTTGGACACGACAGGGTTGAGGTTGCTGTCTTTCAACTTCGGTTCAACGCAATCGACATATTGTTCCGGCGACTTGTCTGTTTGCAGGATTGAGGTCGGGTTATTCGCAGAGAACGTACAACCGGTCAATAGCAAGGTGGCAAAGGCCGCCATGGGTAAATACGAGGGACGCATGGGTAGAGTGCTCACGTTCGGTATGTTTAGCGAAACTCGATCGGTTTCGCAGGGGTCAAGGCAAAACGTTGTAACCACGCTGTTGCAGGCAACTGGTGTACGCGGAGTTGTTGGCGGTGATGTTTTGCTCGTTGTTGGCGAGGTTCTCCCGGCGTTCCTGACGTTGTCGTGATGCACCGATCACCGCGCCTGCCGCTGCGGCACTGCGCGCACGGTTCTGGCGATAGTCCTGTTTGACATCGTCGTCGATATGGTCGTAAACGTCGTCATATTGCCGGCCGCGCACCTGCGCAGCCGTGGCACCGGCGACCGCGCCCATGGTGGCGCCTTTCACCCGTCCACCGGTCGGCACAGTGTTCTGGGTCGGAAATTGAGCATTGGCCTGTGCCTGGCAGGCGTTGGCGTCTTGCTGGATGGTCTGGGACGTCTGGTTTTTCAGTGGGACCAGCGTTGCGGCCAGGGTTGCGGAGCTTGCCAGTAAAACGCTGGCCGCCAGGGTAAGGGTCGATACTTTCATAAGGTTGGACTCTGCCGTTGCGAAACCCCATGCCCGTCTGCTCGCAATGCGATCCTCTGACGATGGATAGCACGTCAATCAACGTTGGCCATGGGGCATCCGGTGTCGGTTATTGCTTGGAAAGCATGGCCTGCATGTCGGTCGTCAGGGTTTTGAAGGCGGCCTTGAAGTCATTGGCAGCGATTGGCTGACTGGCGTTGTTCAACGTTTCGCCGAACACCTTGCGTACCACTTTGGCGACCGGCAAACCGGTTTTGGCATCGATCAGGTCGGCTTCGAGATACAACTCGGCCGTCTGGTCGCGATGACCGGTGGCTGCTTGTGTGGCACCGACGACCGCCGCGACCGGTACGACTTCATACCAATGCATGCCCTCGTTGGAGGCACTGATATCGGTGATCGCCGCCTGCAGGATCAATGTCCGTGAACCGGCCGGCGCTTGTTGCACGTTCTCGACGATCTTATAGGTGGGGGCCATGGCAGTGCGAACGCTGTCGCTGGCCATGTTCTGCACGTCCTCCAGGGTTTTCAGATTGACGCGTGCAGTCGGAATGGGCGCGGGATACAACTCAACCTGGTTGAACACGACGGTGGAATAGGCGTGAGGGTCAAACCCTGGCGCGACCCATCGCATCACCTTTTGTTCACTCTTGGTGGTTTGCTCCTCAAGCCCCTGATAGTTCGGTAGATAGCCCGAGTATTGGTCTTGCTGCGTCACCTTCGAGACACAACCGACCTGAAACACACAGCTCAAGGCAATCCCTGCAATCCATCTATTCGACATGCTCATCTTTTCTGTTCTCAATTAATGAAAGTTGTCGTCCAGGTTCCAACCTGGCCCCCAGTACCGGCCGCGCTACGCAAAGCATTAGCCTGCACGTCGGTCAATTCGGGGGGATGCTGCTGGGCGGGGCCGGAAAATCCGAATCAATAACTCTCAAAAACCGTTAATCGCCACTGGCCTGGCGGTCAAACCCGCTTTCTTCATGATTTTTCAGCGTTTTTCATCGGAGCGGGCCGTCCGAGTCAGGGTTTTTCACAGCAGCGGCGCTCTCGAAAGGGTCTACTGCCGGGTCAAATCTCCGACGTGGGTCGGGGTAGTGTCCGCAGGAGATACCATGAGCCTGGAACGTCTGAGCAAACTCATTTCGGCAGGATTCAGCGTGATGTTGGTTGCATGCGTGGTGACCTTGACGCTGAGTGAGTACTACCTCGCCCAGCTGGCCCATGCCACTGAACGACGTCATCGCACGACCCTGGTGATCACTCAGATCGAGACACTGAGTCGTGAACTGACCCAATTGGCTCGCCTCTATGGCAGTACGGGTGAACATCTGTTTCAAACCCAGTATCTGCAAAAGTGGCGAGAAGGTCGCACGTTCCAGGAGGCGAAACTGGAGTTACAAGCCATTGGCCTGAACGAATCCGAATCCCGGTTGCTGGCCAAGGTCGAGGCCCTGGATCTGACACAAACGGATATGGAGCGCCGGTCAATGGACCAGTACCGCCGCTCGAGGGACGGGTCGTTGCTTGCCGAGACTACCTACATCAATGTCGAGTGGAGTTTTTCGGAGGCGCTCAGTCAGCTGAAATATTCCCTCAGGCAACGGGTGATCACCGATTTTGAGAACGCCTGGAGCAACGCCATGATGGCCAGCCGCTTCAGGGCCTTCATGCAGCTGATGACATTGGGCATCAGTTTATTGATCTTTCTGGTCGTCCTGCGTCGCCAATTGGTCAAGCCGCTGGTGACACTCGCCGAACGCATCCGACGCCTGCATGTGGGGGAGTGCGTCGAAAAATTGCCGAAATCTCGCGGATTGGCTGAAGTGGTCACACTGGGAGAGGCCTTCGATGCCTACGTGGAAATCAATGAGGAACTGCGTCGGCAGCATTGGGTCAAGACTCGCCTCGGCGAACTGGTGCAAGCGTTGGAGTCCTGTACCCATCGGGAGGTGTTCGCCGCGACGCTGCAACGGTGGCTAAACGAGTGCCTGGGTTGCAAGACAACGTTGCTGTTCGATACGAATGTCGTCCTGGAGCGTACCGGGCAAGTGCATTACAGCTTGCCGCTGCTGCAAGAAGGGCAGCAACTGGCCAGCCTCGAACTGGATTTCGCTCAGCGCCCGGACCCCGCCCGCATGAGGTTGCTGGACCGCTTGCCGAGTCGACTTGGCACTTTGCTGAGTCTTTTGCAGCAGCGTGAGAATAATCAGCAGTTATTGCATCAGGCCCGGCGCCAGACCCACCAACTGGAACACCAGGCGCTGGTATTGCAACAGCGACAGGAGTCCCTGGAATCCACTGAAAGCTGGTATCGCGGCATTGTGGAGTTCGCGCCCAAAGCCTTGCTGGTGTTCGACGAACACGGTGTGATCATGGCCAACAAGCAGAGCGAGGCAACCTTCGGTTATGCACCTGGCACCCTGATTGGCCGGACCTATCGAGCGCTGGTGCCGGAGCTGGAGCGGGTTCGCGTCAGTCAAATGCTGGACACCATCGAGATCATGGCTCATCGAGCCGATGGCACCGAGTTTCCTGCTGAATTACATATGTGTTTGTTGCCACCGCGAGAAGAGCGAGGCCTGTGCCTGTGTGTAGCCGTCCACGATCTGACCCAGCGCAAAGCGGGTGAGCGGCACTTGCTTGAAGCCCACGAACGACAACAGGCAATCATCAGCGCTGCGCCCTATGGCATCGCGCTCGTACAGGGTGGCTTGATTGTTCAGACCAATGCACGGCTGGATGAACTGTTGGGCTATGCGCCGGGCGAACAGCTGCAGCGCTGCGCATTGATGTGGATTGATCATGTCAAGTGGGCAGAGTCACTGGTGGAACTTGAAGCCAATGTGCGCCAGACACTGGATCGCGGTGAAACCTTTCAACAGCAGATGCAGCTTTGCCGCAAGGATTCCAGCACCTTCTGGGCAAACGTCAGTGCACGGGCCGTTGCGCCCGGCCACCTGTCGACCCATGGTTCTATCTGGATCATCGAAGACAATTCCGCCCAGTACGCGGCCGCGACCGAGATGCTTCAAGCCAGACAATTGGCCGAGGAAAGTTCACGGATCAAGGCCGAGTTTCTGGCCAACATGAGTCATGAAATCCGCACGCCGATGAACGCCATTATCGGTATGACCTATCTGGCCCTGGAAACCAAGCTCACCAAGCGTCAGCGTGATTACCTGGCCAAAGTACAAAGGTCCAGTCGGCACCTGCTGGGTGTCCTTGACGATATCCTCGACTTTTCCAAGATCGAAGCCGGCCAGCTGCAATTGGAGGCACGAGACTTCAGCTTGGCTCAACTGCTCGAAGAAGCGCTTGATCAAGTCCATGCGCGCATTGACGAAAAACAGCTTGGATTGCAGCTCAATGTTGGCGCCGAGGTGCCCGAGCTTTTATGTGGGGATCCGCTGCGGTTACGGCAAATATTGCTCAACTACCTGAGTAATGCGGTCAAGTTCACTGAACGTGGGGAGATCCGGGTCGAAGTGAACCTGCGCGAAGCGAACGAGCATGATGCACTGCTGCACTTCAGCGTGACGGACACCGGTATTGGTCTTTCGCCTTCACAGCTAAAGCAGATGTTTCAGAGTTTCCAGCAGGCCGATGCCTCCACGACAAGACGTTTTGGCGGCACCGGCCTTGGCTTGGCGATCGCCAAACAGTTGGTCGAAAAGATGGACGGTCAGGTCGGCGTGCAAAGCGTTTTGGGGGAGGGCAGTAGCTTCTGGTTTGAGGTCCGTCTGCAATTGGCCCAATGCAAGGTGCTGGATTGCCAGTTCACCGAGGAGTGCTTCAGTGGCTGGATGGTTGCGCAAGGGACGCGCATATTGTTGGTGGAAGACAACGAGTTGAATCGCCAGGTAGCCGCCGAATTGCTGCAGGCGGTGGGCTGTAGCGTCGACATCGCGACGGATGGCAGTCAGGCTCTGGACCGACTGAAGGACGGTCGCTATGACCTGGTGTTCATGGATATGCAGATGCCGGTGCTCGATGGGCTTGGCGCCACGCGCCTGCTGCGACTGATACCGGGTTTGAGCACGCTGCCGGTGGTCGCGATGACCGCCAATGCCACGCACGCCGATCACGACGCTTGCCTGGCCGCCGGCATGAACGACTTTGTCAGCAAGCCTGTTGAGCCACAGGCGCTCTATTCGGTGTTGCGACGATGGCTTGAAGAAGTGGAGGCGATCCCCGCGTTTACGCTGGCACCGGCCTGCGTGCCGAACCTGATGTCAAGCGAAATGGGCTTGAAGCTGGACGGTGTGGACATGGTGGCCGGGTTGAACCGCGTGCTGGGTAAACGCAGCCTGTATTTGAAGATCTTGCATCTATATAGGGAGGAACAGCTCACCTTGCTCAAGCGTTTGAGCGAGACATTAATGGCGGGTGAGCTGGATCAGGCCCAGTTCCTGGCGCACACCTGCAAGGGCGTGTCGGCCAATATCGGCGCAGAGACTGTTGCGCAGGCAGCCGACTTGATGGAGCAAGCCCTGCGTACAAAGCGCCCCCAGGATGAACTGCAAATCTATTTCAAGGCTTTGGCTGCCCCCCTGGAGGAGCTGCTGAGGCAATTGGGTGAGCAGTTGACCGCTGAGAGCCAAACCCTCGCGCTCTCTGCAGACGGGTGAACAGTGAACGCGGAGCGTTCCTGATCAGGTGGCAGGGCGTCGTTCAGAAGATTTCATCGGTTTTCAGCCTTTTTCAGCATTCCGGGAGTGATGGTTCAGGCCATTTCAGAGCGGACTTGCAGAGGGCATGCGTTACTGCGCCGTTTTTTGCAGACGCTACTCGGCTTGGCGGGCGACTGATCGCACCCGGGATGTCCAATACCCGGATTGACAGCTTAACTCTAGGGATCGACAGCGAAATGTTTCTGACTCACCTTCTTGTCACGTGTGGACGGTCGCCATGGGCCAAGTGCTGATTGATGGACAGCTGGTGTTCGACGAAGACAACTTTCTCTTGTTTCGAGTAGACACCCCCGATGAGGAGCCCTTACGCCTGGGCGCCATTGCGAGCCGATGCCTGGCGATTCTCTTGAGATCGGGCGGTACCGTGGTGCGCAAGCGTGAACTGATGGCCTGGGCATGGGGGCAGTATGACCTGGAAGTCACCGACAACAGTCTGGCCCAGGTCATTCGGCAGCTGCGCCTGGCACTGGAGAAGCTGCAGCCCGATCGGGAGTTCATCCAGACGTTGCCACGCATCGGCTACAAAATCGCGGACAGTGTTCGAGTCCAGGAGCTGCCAATCGTATCGAAAGCATCGCCGATCACCGCGGCGTCCGCCGCTGGCAGCGAAGGCCCCATTCCTGCTTCACCGCCGCCGACCCGGGTTGATATCGCGGGCGATGACGCGCAATCGCCTTCGATCGACACGGCTAAAGAGCCATCGCCGATGTCACCAGTCATATCAGCAAGGCGCTGGGGGCTCTGGCTGACATTGCCTCTATGGGGCTCACTTGCATTTTTGCTGGGGAAATTCTGGATGCCACCCACTTCCGATGTATCCATTCCAATGTTCGCAGCCCCCGTAACGATGAATGACGTGCAGGTCCATCCGCTGCTTGCGGACTCCCAAACGCTGGTGCCGTCACTTCTGCAACCCAAGGTCGTGAACAGTCAGAAGCTGGCGGCGCGGCTGGGCATGTCGTCGGATGACCTGCACCTTTATCTGATGCCGGGACGTCGAGGGGCTGACCAGATTCTCTGTGAGGGTGAGCTTGAAGCGGCCGGCAGTCGTTGCATCGGTGTACAACAACATGACTAGACGCACCACGATCTTTGCCTGGTGCCTGGCGTTCGTTCTCGTGGGGCTGTTGGGGTTGGTCCTGGGCGTCCTGTCCAGTCGGTACAACAGCGGCCCGGACTTCTGGTGCGAGGGTGAAAGTGCCCATCGGGTGTCGTCGGCAACGCGCCCCACGTGGCTCACGACACGCTACCGATTGGATTTGAAACCCGATGAACTCAACCATATGCGCATGGTGGCGCGGCTGATCGACGCTGACACCGGCGTCAGCATTGGAACCATCCGCCGCAGCAGTGCATTCGAATTGAAACAGCAGGGACACCGCTTGCAGATCAATGTGGTGAGTGCCGTGAAGGGTGAAGCCGAAAGCACCGACCCTGAGCTGGCGAGCACGTTGGGCCTGTTTGTTTTTAAACCAGGCAGCAGTTTGAGTTTCTGGATGCGATCGCTGTCCGAAACGCGTTACCTGTTCGATGATGGGAATGACATGTTTATTTTGTGCAATAAGCGATGACACCGTCCTTTGACCTGAACGTTGGGCTGGCTCGAAGTTTCCAGAAGCCTTTCTGAAACTTTTCTGACTTTTCGTGCCCGGGTTTTAAGCCTGTTAATGCTCATGGGCATGTGAATGGATCGTCAGGGCACCCGGCACCTTGGTGCGTTCGAGCCCTCCACGGTCCAGCCACCGGAGGGTCTGTTCATAGGCACGCTGCAGCAAGGACTCGGTCTGGTCAAAGTTGAACACGGAGACATCCACGGGGCACAAGGGTGGGACGATGTGCAGGCTGGTGAGCGTGCGAAAGTGTTCGATGTCGCTCACCAGTTGACGCATGCTCATCAGATTGACGGTGTGCAGGGCCAGGGCGACCAGGCCTCGCGGCGGTTGTGTCAGGTCGCAACTCACTCCGGTGGGGATGACCACGACGTTGGTGGCTCCCAGGGAGACGGCCGTTGAAATGGGGGTGTTGCTGGCCACGCCACCATCCACCAGGAACCGATCGGCGATTTGCACACTGGGAAACACCAACGGGATGGCCGCGCTGGCCAGTAACGCCTGCTCGAGTTCGCCACTGGACAGAACCGTCTCGGCACCACTGAGCAGGTCGGTGGTGACGATATGCAGAGGTAGCGCCGCATCCTCAATTCGATGAATGGGCAGTGCCCGTCCGAGCAATCGGTTCAAGGCCGCCGGTTGCAACAGATAACCACGCCGTTTGATCAGCCCTCTACAGGTGTCGAGCCAGGAGAGGGGAAAGATGTCAGTCTTACACAGCCCGCGCCAGAAACCGGCAAGCGCCTCGACGCCATCGGCATCGGGCCTTGCGGCAAAGTAGGCACCATTGATAGCGCCGACTGAAGCGCCTACCACCATGTCGAATCGAACATCGGCCTCGACCAAGGCCCGCAACATGCCCACCTGTACCGCACCCAAACTGCCGCCGCCAGCGAATACGATTGCGGTTTTGGTCGCCATGGTCGAAATCTCTGTGCCGCGATGTATCGAATGAGTGTAGCTGGCGGGCCTACGAGAGGTGCTTACCGTTCCTGCGCGTTGTACTGGTCATCGGAAACTGATCACAATCACTTGCTGTAGTGGCGTATAGCCGCTAATAGTGATGAGGGTTATGGAGAGGGAAGAAAATGATTTCGAGATTTGTTGTTGTCCCTGCAATCCCAACGGAGACTGGATCAATGCGTGATGGAACCCGCTTTTATTGCGAGACCGCGCCCATAGGTTTCAACATCTATGACAACGAAGATAAATGTCGTTTGAAGACGACCTATCAGATTCGAAAAGAAGCCCAGGACGAGTGTCACCGACTTAACCACGAACAGTTGCGGGAGATGCTGACGGAACGAGAATCATTGTCAGTGCGTTAGGCGCTTGCCAACGTGATCGAACGGACAGTGAAGGCAATTTGGACGCTCTGCGTATTCGGAAAATCAGGATGATATGGACAACACGGCGCAGTTCGCTGATGGGCTTTATTTTTTTAGCGGTCGGCTTGGTTCTTTTTTCGGCCTTGCTATTGCTGAAGTCCGAGACCCAACGCAGGGAAACCTATTTTTCCGAGTACGTGCAAACGATCTCCGGGATTGTGCGCAATCAGCTTGATACCAATGAAGCCGTGCTCTCGGGGTTCTCGGCATTCCTGCAAGCCGTAGATCAGAGTGATACCGAAGCGACGGCCCGATATGCGGCCGTCGTATTGTCGGCCTACCCGCATATCTACATGCTCGAGGCCGCCCGCGCGGTGCCGATCGCCGAGCAATCCGCCTTTGAAGACCTGCTGCGGCGTACATGGCGGCCAGACTTCGAACTCAAGGATTTCCCAAGCCTCACTCAACAGCCAGCCCAATCCCAGGTCTTTCTCAATGAGACCTGGCCTGTGTTGTTTATGTACCCGTTACTCCCTGAATCCAGCTCGATTTACGGTGTCAGGTTAGAAACGGTCGCTTACCTTTCCTATGCGCTGGCTCGAACCCAAAGCAGCCAGAAGCCCGTGGTTTCCCCCGTGTTTTCCATGTATGAAGGCGGTAGCGCTTACATTCTGATGCAGTCAGTCAATCGGCCTGAGCAAGAACGGGAGGGCGCCAGACCCAATTTTTTTGGCAGCACGATGGTGTCTTTGCTGTTGATCAAGACGGGTTCCCTGCTTGAAGCCGTCAATCACGCTAACGTCGATCCGCTGGTTCACATAGCGGCCGTGCTGAAGACTGCCGCGGGATCTGAAAGCGATGTTTTTTCAACGCAGGTTCAACAAGCCGGCTTCCTTGATCGCCTGTTTTTGCCGCAATTGAACGACCGTGTCGAGATCCGCAGTTCATCGCAGCCCATGACGTTGGTATTCGAACGGCAGCTTCGTTTCGGCGATGTACTTACCGAAGAAATGTTGATGATTCTGTTGGTTCTCGCCGGGGCCTTGGTGCTGATGCCGATGGTATTGATCAGGCATTTCAAAGCCATGGAAAGGGCTGAAGTCGAGCACGAACGCTCTGCCTATCTCGCTACCCATGACGTGCTTACGCAGTTGCCCAACCGTTACCTGTTCGCCGAGCGTTTTGCTGAGGCCTTCTCGGATTGGGAAGAGAAGGGCATTCCATTTGCCGTTCTGTTGATCGACCTGGATCATTTCAAGGACATCAACGACAAATACGGTCATGAAGTCGGCGATCAGGTCCTGCAAGCGGTTGCACGCCGCATGCTTCAAACCAGCCGCACCTGTGACACGGTTGCCCGGTACGGCGGCGACGAATTCGTCATGCTGATCTCCAATCTTTCCGACCCCGAAAGCGCCGAGTCGCAAGCGTCGAGGGTATTCGACAGCATTGCACAGACAGTCGTGACAAGTGCCGGGGAGCTAGCCGTTTCGTGCAGTGTCGGCGTTTCGCTGTGTCCTATACATGGCCAAAGTCTCGACACATTGCTCAAGGCGGCGGATCAGGCCATGTATGGTGTCAAGCAGCTTGGGCGAAGGGGCGTGGGGATGACGGAGTCTCCACTTGTATGAGGCTTGTGCTGCGTTGAATGTCTACGTTTGCACACTCTTAAAACCTTTAACGTCGCGGCTATTCAGTGGCGTTTTTTATATGGGTTGAGGGTAGGGGAGAGAGACTTGAGAGTGGTTGCCAAGTGATTCAGGGCAACGGTCTACACTTTTCAGCGACTTACTGAAGAGAGTTGCGTATGGAGGCCCCTCATCGTTCGAATTCAAGAATTCGTCTTCTTTCGGTGTTATTCAATATCCACCCACGGCAGACGGTGTTCCTGTGTTTTGCATTGGTCTTTGCAGTGACTATTGTCCTGGCTGGCAGACAGTACTATCTGGGCTTCGAACGTCAACTCAATGACCGAGAGCACCACTTGCAATTGCAGGCCATCGTCATTGATGAGGCCATCGACAACGGCAAGAACCAACTGCGTTTGTTGGGCGATGTCGCCGAGCGACTCCTGCTCAATGATCAAAACGCACACGTTGAAACATCCATTGATGCTGCCTTGCAACAGGCACTGCAAGACCGACAGAAGCCAGTTTGGGGATTATCCGTGCCGGCATTCGATGCGCCGGTGCGATCGATCAGCGACCAGCAATTGGCGGCTATACCAGGTTTGTCGCGGGATGCCGATACCTTGCTTCAGGACCTGAGATCGTCCCGTGTCATCAGCCAGATGTTGCCCGTGCAGCTTCATTCCAACAGCGCCTTTGAGCATGTGTTGTTTATTTCGACCTCCGGGCTCGTGGTGTCTTATCCCCCGATACCCGATGACAAACTGGCCTCATTGCTGCAGGTGTACGCCGCTTCCCCACTCATGCAAAGTACGACTGTCACGCCGCAAGACCGTGTTGTGTCTTTTACGGCGATACAGGCAAAGCTGGTTTTTTCGGGCGAACGCCTGCTGTTCACTGCACCGGTGCTTTTGAATGGCGCGACTCGGGGTGCTGTCATCTTCGATGTGCCGCAACAAAAGCTGCAGGACTATATGTATACGGCGACACCACCCGATGAATTGCATGTGCTGCTCGACTCCCATGGTTCACTGATCGCTTCCAACGAAGAGACCTTCAAAGCCCTAAAAGGCAACTGGCTCAACACCCTGTCCGAAAGGGATTCAGGGTTGTCCATTCCAGCCATGCTCCAGACCAAGAAGGGTGTATTGAACGGTAGCGAGGGCTATTTTCTCTATCAACAGTTACCCGACTCCGGGCTGATGTTGGTCAACCGGATTCCGATCAATGCGCTGCGCTGGTCCGTCATTTCGCAATTTAGCACGCTGTTCATTTTTATCTGGTTATCGCTGGGGCTGCTGTTGGCCGTGACGCTGTTCGTTGTTGATCATCTGCTGCTCAGTCAGATTTCCTTGAATACCCAGCTCAAGGAGTTGGGTTTGGTCGATAACTTGACGCAACTGGCTAACCGTCGGCGCTTGCAAGCAGACTTCAAGGGGTTGGTCAGGCGATTTCAAGGCAAGCACCCAATCGCCTTGTTGATGATCGACATCGACAAATTCAAGGCCATCAATGACAACTGGGGACACTCTACCGGCGACGAAGTCCTCAAGCACTTGGCCACCGTGTGCCGCGCTCTGGTTCGCCCCCAAGACCTGGTGGCTCGCTACGGTGGGGAAGAGTTTTGTGTGATCCTGCCGGCAACGATGCTGGCTGAGGCGAGCGATATTGCCGAAAAACTGCGTAGCGGTATCGAACAATCGGTGTGCATGCCTGACCCGGTCATGATGCTGTCGACGGCGCCTTCAAGAGAGGTTCGATTGACGGTATCGATTGGTGTGGCAGAGCTGCTTGAGGATCGAGTCAAACAATTGGAAGAACTGGTGGCAAAGGCTGACCGCCGATTGTATGCGGCCAAGCAGAATGGTCGAAACCGGGTGGTCAGTGACGACAGTTTGAGCTCACGGTGACGACAGGCGCGGTTGTAAACAATCCGCCCTGACAACTCTGATAAGCCGTCAACCTCGTTTGACCGCTGCTTGCAAACACTCCACAAAACGCTGGGCAACTGGCGTGAGCAGCGTGCCCTTGCGCATGATGATGCTCATTTCAAGTGCAGGTTGTGCCTGCTCCAACGGGATCTGCCGCAACCCGAGGCTGGCGATGCTGTCGGCCAGCAGTCGCGTGAACAGCACCAGGGAGTCGGTGCCGGTCACCAGGCCCAAGGCGATGGCGAAGGATGAGCACTGAATGATTCGGCGTGGCAGCGCCAGCCCGGCATGTTCGAACATCGCCTCCATCACGCTGTGCTGGAAACCGCCCGACGGAACAGTGCTCAGCCACTGTGCGTCGGCGAGTTCGGCAAGGTGACGAGCCGTGGCCAGCGGATGTCCTGCCCGCGCCATCACCACGAAGTCCGTCGAGAACAGCGGCATGCTGATCAGGTCGTCCCCCAGCATGTCGGGCAGTACGTGGGAGACGACAAAATCCAGCGAGCCATCGCGCAGGTGCTGGGCCGCTTGGGGGAATTTGACCTCCATGAAGGTCATTTCGGCATCCGGGGCGGTTTTCTGGAATTGTTCCAGCGCTTTTGGCAGCAAGCTCAAGGCGATGGTCGAGGTGGCGCTGACCCTGACGTTGCCGCGCATATTGTTTTTGATCTGATCGAGTTCTTCCCGTGCGCGGCGTAGATCTTCGAGTATCTGGTGGGCACGGGTTTGCAGGGCGATGCCGTATTCAGTCAGTTCGATGCCTTGCACGTTGCGGGTCATCAGGACAACGCCAAGATCGCTCTCGAGTTCCTGGACGCTGCGTGTGACGGCGGGCTGTGTCAGGTTCAGACAGCGGGCGGCGGCACGCAGGCTCTTTTCTTCGGCGACGGTCACGAATACCTGTAGCTGGTTTATTTTCATGGCGTTCTCATGGCTGCCAGGTGATAAAAAAAACTGATCATACTCAAAAAAATAGGATCTTTTCAGAGCATTCGGCAATCTCTACTGTGGCTTCACACCCCGCCCGGCGGCGGCTTACAACAAAGAGCACCAACAAAGAGAAGCCAAGTGATATGGACACTACCCGACATTACTGTGAGGTCGCGGACCTCGCCGAATCGACCCAAGAGATGCGCGCGATCCGCCACCACCTGCACCAGCATCCCGAGCTCGCTTATGAAGAGCTGGAAACGGCCGCGCTGGTGGCAAGGAAACTGGAGGAGTGGGGGTATGCGGTGACCACCGCTGTCGGGCAAACCGGGGTGGTTGGCTCGCTGACCGTAGGTGATGGACCGCGCAGCATCGGGATCCGCGCCGACATGGATGCCTTGCCGATTCTTGAACAAACCGGCTTGCCGTACGCCAGCCGGCACCCAGGCAAGATGCACGCCTGCGGTCATGACGGTCACACCACCATGCTATTGGGCGCCGCCCGTTACCTGGCGCAGACGCGCAATTTCTCCGGCACGGTGCATCTTTACTTTCAGCCGGCGGAGGAACACGGGATCAAAAGCGGCGCGCTGAGCATGATCAACGACGGCTTGTTCGAGCGCTTTCCCTGTGACGCGGTATTCGGGCTGCACAATCATCCGGGCGCACCGGCTGGAACAATGCTGTTCCGCCGAGGGCCGCTGCAGGCGGCGGGCGATAACGTCTATATCACCATCAAGGGCAACGGTGGTCATGCCGCACGGCCACATCTGACGGTCGATCCGGTGGTGGTGGCTGCGAGCATCGTGATGGCGTTGCAAACCGTCGTGGCGCGTAATGTCGAACCCACGCAAGCCGCCGTGGTGACGGTCGGCGTACTGCAGGCCGGTACCGCCAACAATGTCATTCCCGGTAGCGCCAGGCTTGAATTGAGCGTGCGTTCGTTCAGTAACGAGGTGCGTGCGCTGCTCAAGTCGCGCATCACCGATCTGGTCCGGCAGCAAGCCGCCAGCTATGGCGCCGAGGTCGACATCGACTACCTCATGGGCTACCCGGTGGTCATCAACAGTGACCGCGAGACCGAATTTGCGATTGCGGTGGCGCAAGAGCTGATCGGCGCCGACAAGGTGGTGCCACATACCGATCTGCTGATGGGTAGTGAAGACTTCGCCTACATGTTGCAGGCCCGCCCCGGTTGTTTCCTGCGCCTTGGCAATGGCGACGGTGAAGACGGCTGCATGGTCCACAACCCGGGCTATGACTTCAACGACAGCAACCTGCCGATCGGTGCCGCCTACTGGGCGCGTCTGGTTGAGCGTTACCTGGCGCAGCCCTGAGCGATTCGCCCAAACCACATCCTTTGCCAGCCTCACTCAACGAGCACAACACCACGGCTGGCGGCCTTGAATGAACCTGTTTTCGGAGTTTCCCATGAACAAACTCGTCATTTCGCTCGCCCTGTTTCTGGCTGCCAGCGGCGCCCATGCCAAGGACTGGACCGTCATTCGCTTCGGGGTCGATCCCAGTTACGCGCCGTTCGAATCAAAGGCGCCCGACGGTACGCTGGTGGGGTTCGACATCGATATCGGCAACGCCATCTGTGCCCAGCTCAAGGCCAAATGCGTATGGGTGGAAAGTCCTTGGGACAGTGTGATTCCGGGGCTCAAGGCGAAGAAGTTCGACGGCATTCTGTCGTCGATGAGCGTGACCGAAAAGCGTCTGCAGCAGATCGACTTCTCGGACAAGATCTACCATACCCCCTCCAGTCTGGTCGCCAGGAAGGGCACGGACATCCTGCCAGTGGTCGAGTCGCTCAAGGGCCGGCGCATCGGCGTGGAGATGGGCTCGACCCAGGAAGCCTTTGCCAAGACCCACTGGGCGTCCAATGGGGTCACCGTCCTGTCGTACCAGAATCAGGATCTGGTGTATCAGGACCTGCTGTCGGGGCGACTGGATGCCGCGCTGCAGGATACGGTGCAAGCGCAGATGAGCTTCCTCAAAAGCGAGCAAGGTCGTGACTTCGCTTTTTCCGGCGAGGCCGTGCATGACACCAAAACCCTGGGGGTCGGCGCCTCCATCGGCTTGCGCAAGGAAGATACCGAATTGAAGCAGGCCATCAACGACGCCCTGGCTGAGATTCATCGCAACGGTACCTACGAAAAGATCCAGGCCAAGTACTTCGATTTCGATATCAACAACGGGTAGTCGAGCGGCGTGCGGGTGTTGAGGGGAGGGTGCCTGGCACCGTCCCCCCATCTTCGAGCGTACCGCCCGACCAAATGCTTATGCCTGTCTGTACAAGTAGAGATGGCTGGATTAGAGTCGGTACCACCTCGACTCACGGGTCTGTTCACGACCTGGGTCAAGGTGTGGCGAGGTTCGATACCCGCGCGCCACAAGCGCTCATGTTGGTCTTCAGGAAAACAACAATGAAAAAAACCTTTCTGATCCGCTTTGCTTCTGCTCCTTGCGTGTCTGCCTCCTGCGTCATGGAGGTGTTCCATGCCAGATAATCTTCTCCAGCTTCTCGGGCTGTCGGGCTTCAGCCTGAAGGGCTTTGGCCCAATGCTGCTGCAAGGCTCGTGGATGACGGTCAAATTATCCTTAATGTGCCTGCTGGTCAGCGTCGGCCTGGGCCTGATCGGTGCCAGCGCCAAGCTGTCGCGATCGGCGCTGTTGCGCATGCCGGCGCAGGCTTACACCACGCTGATTCGCGGGGTGCCGGACCTGGTGCTGATGCTGTTGATCTTCTACAGCCTGCAAACCTGGCTGACCCAACTGACAGAAGCCATGGGCTGGGAGTACATCGAAATCGACCCTTTCAGCGCCGGGGTGATTACCCTGGGCTTCATCTACGGGGCGTATTTCACTGAAACCTTCCGGGGTGCCATCCTCGCCGTGTCACGGGGACAGATGGAAGCGGCTACCGCCTACGGACTGACCCGCGCCCAGCGCTTTCGCCTGGTGGTATTCCCGCAAATGATGCGTTTCGCACTGCCGGGCATCGGCAATAACTGGATGGTCATCCTCAAGGCCACCGCGCTGGTGTCGATCATCGGTCTGGCCGATCTGGTCAAGGTGGCCCAGGACGCCGGCAAGAGTTCCTACCAACTGTTCTTCTTCCTGATGCTGGCAGCCCTGATCTATCTGGTGGTCACCACCGTTTCGAACTACGTCCTGCGTCGGCTGGAAATCTTCTACGCCGCAGGCACCCGTGAGGCCGTACGATGATCGAGCTATTGCAGGAATACTGGAAACCCTTCTTTTTTCACGACGGCCAGAACATCACCGGCCTGGCCATGACCCTCTGGTTGCTCAGCGCCTCGATCTTCATTGGCTTCCTGATGTCGGTGCCGTTGTCGATCGCCCGGGTCTCACGCAATGCCTGGGTGCGCTGGCCGGTGCAGTTCTACACCTACCTGTTTCGCGGCACGCCGCTGTATATACAGCTGCTGATCTGCTACACCGGGATCTACAGCATCGCCGCGGTACGTGCCCAGCCCATGCTCGACGCGTTCTTTCGCGACGCCATGAACTGCACCATCCTGGCCTTCGCCCTGAACACTTGCGCCTACACCACGGAGATTTTCGCCGGGGCGATCCGCAGCATGAACCACGGTGAAGTCGAGGCCGCCAAGGCCTACGGTCTGCGCGGCTGGAAGCTGTACGCCTACGTGATCATGCCGTCGGCGCTGCGCCGTTCGTTGCCGTACTACAGCAACGAAGTGATCCTGATGCTGCACTCGACCACCGTGGCCTTCACTGCCACCGTGCCGGACATCCTCAAGGTCGCCAGGGATGCCAACTCGGCGACCTTCCTGACCTTCCAGTCCTTCGGTATCGCCGCCGCCATCTACCTGGCAGTCACTTTCTCTCTGGTCAGCCTGTTCCGCCTGGCTGAACGTCGCTGGTTGTCCTTCCTTGGCCCGGCTCATTAATTCAGGAGGCTCGCACATGTACAAACTGACCGTTGAAAACCTGCACAAAAGCTATGGCAACCATGAAGTACTCAAGGGCGTTTCGCTGAAGGCCAAGACCGGCGATGTGATCAGCCTGATCGGCGCCAGTGGTTCGGGCAAGAGCACCTTTTTGCGCTGCATCAACTTCCTGGAAACGCCCAACGACGGCGCCATGAGCCTGGACAACCAGCCGATTCGCATGGTCCATGACCGGCACGGCATGCGCGTGGCCGACGCCGATGAGTTGCAACGCCTGCGCACCCGTCTGGCCATGGTGTTCCAGCACTTCAACCTGTGGAGCCACATGACTGTGCTGGAGAACATCACCATGGCCCCGCGCCGGGTGCTGGGGGTCAGCAAGAAGGACGCCGAGGAGCGTGCCCGGCGCTATCTGGACAAGGTCGGTTTGCCGGCACGGGTCGCCGATCAATACCCGGCGTTTCTTTCCGGCGGCCAGCAACAGCGCGTCGCCATTGCCCGGGCGCTGAGCATGGAGCCGGAGATCATGCTGTTCGATGAACCGACCTCGGCGCTGGACCCGGAGCTGGTGGGCGAGGTGCTCAAGGTCATCCAGGGTCTGGCTGAGGAAGGGCGCACCATGATCATGGTCACCCACGAAATGAGCTTTGCCCGCAAGGTGTCAAACCAGGTGCTGTTCCTGCACCAGGAGCGCGTGGAAGAGCAGGGCGTACCCGAGGATGTATTGGGTAACCCGAAGAGCGAGCGTCTGCAGCAGTTCCTCAGCGGTAACCTGAAGTAACCCCAAAAAGCGCCATCAATTCCCTGTAGGAGCGAGCATGCTCGCTCCTACAGGTTTATTCGGCGTTCAGATTCATCTGTAAATCCAGTCATTTTCCCCGCAACGGGCTAAAAACAAGCTCGATGTAAAATTCACTTGATTAAGCTTGTATATACATGATTGTATTTATACATGCCTTGTACCAACAAACCAACGCAACAGGCCACAACAAGAGGATTCCCGGTGAGCAAGCCTACTAAATTCCGTGATGTCGAAATCCGTGCCCCACGCGGCAACAAGCTGACCGCCAAAAGCTGGCTGACCGAAGCGCCGCTGCGCATGCTGATGAACAACCTCGACCCGGAAGTTGCCGAGAACCCTAAAGAGCTGGTGGTTTACGGTGGTATCGGTCGCGCGGCACGTAACTGGGAGTGCTACGACAAGATCGTCGAGAGCCTGACCAACCTGAACGACGACGAGACCCTGCTGGTGCAATCGGGCAAGCCGGTCGGCGTATTCAAGACCCACAGCAACGCGCCACGCGTGCTGATTGCCAACTCCAATCTGGTGCCACACTGGGCCACCTGGGAACACTTCAACGAACTGGACGCCAAGGGCCTGGCCATGTACGGCCAGATGACCGCCGGCAGCTGGATCTACATCGGTAGCCAAGGCATTGTCCAGGGCACCTACGAAACCTTCGTCGAAGCCGGTCGCCAGCACTACAACGACAACCTGACCGGCAAGTGGGTCCTGACCGCAGGTCTGGGTGGCATGGGTGGCGCGCAACCTCTGGCCGCCACGCTGGCCGGTGCCTGCTCGCTGAACATCGAATGCCAGCAGATCAGCATCGATTTCCGCCTGAAAACCCGCTATGTCGACGAGCAAGCCAAGGATCTGGACGACGCCCTGGCGCGCATCGCCAAATACACCAAAGAAGGCAAGGCGATCTCCATCGCCCTGTGCGGCAACGCCGCTGAAATCCTCCCGGAACTGGTCCGTCGCGGTGTGCGCCCGGACATGGTCACCGACCAGACCAGTGCCCACGACCCGCTCAACGGCTACCTGCCGGCCGGTTGGACCTGGGACGAATACCGCGCTCGCGCCAAGACCGAGCCGGCCGCCGTCGTAAAAGCCGCCAAGCAATCGATGGCCGTACACGTCAAAGCCATGTTGGACTTCCAGAAAATGGGCGTGCCGACCTTCGACTACGGCAACAACATCCGTCAGATGGCCCAGGAAGAAGGCGTGGAAAACGCTTTCGACTTCCCTGGCTTCGTACCGGCCTACATCCGTCCGCTGTTCTGCCGTGGCATCGGCCCGTTCCGTTGGGCGGCACTGTCGGGCAACGCTGAAGACATCTACAAGACCGACGCCAAGGTCAAAGAACTGATCCCGGACGATGCCCACCTGCACAACTGGCTGGACATGGCCCGCGAGCGCATCAGCTTCCAGGGTCTGCCGGCGCGTATCTGCTGGGTTGGCCTGGGCCTGCGCGCCAAACTCGGCCTGGCATTCAACGAAATGGTCCGCAGCGGCGAGCTGTCCGCGCCGATCGTGATCGGTCGCGACCACCTGGACTCCGGCTCGGTGTCGAGCCCGAACCGTGAAACCGAATCGATGCAGGATGGTTCCGACGCCGTGTCCGACTGGCCACTGCTCAATGCCCTGCTCAACACCGCGAGCGGCGCGACCTGGGTTTCCCTGCACCACGGCGGCGGCGTCGGCATGGGCTTCTCCCAGCACTCGGGCATGGTGATCGTCTGCGACGGTACTGACGAAGCGGCCGAGCGTATCGCTCGCGTGCTGCACAACGACCCGGCCACTGGCGTGATGCGCCACGCCGATGCCGGCTACCAGATCGCCATCGACTGCGCCAAGGAACAAGGGCTGAACCTGCCGATGATTACCGGCAAGTAATGCTTGCCCTGTAGGAGCGAGCCTGCTCGCGATGAGGCCAGCACATTCAACATCTGTGCTGGCTGACACATCGCTTTCGCGAGCAAGCCCGCTCCCACAGAAAGCGACCCATACAGTGAATTCCAATAACAATTCTCAGAGCTATTGAACATGACTGCATTGAACCTGATTCCCGGCCAACTGAGCCTTGCCCAACTGCGCGCCATCTACCAACAGCCAGTGAAACTGACCCTCGACAACAGCGCCTCGGCACAGATCGAAGCCAGCGTCGCCTGCGTTGAACAAATCCTCGCGGAAAACCGCACCGCCTACGGCATCAACACCGGTTTCGGCCTGCTGGCCTCGACCCGCATCGCAAGCCAGGACCTGGAAAACCTGCAGCGCTCGCTGGTGCTGTCCCACGCCGCCGGTGTCGGCGAGCCGATCAGCGATGCCTTGTGCCGCCTGATCATGGTGCTCAAGGTCAACAGCCTGAGCCGTGGTTTTTCCGGTATCCGCCGCAAAGTCATTGACGCGCTGATCACCCTGATCAACGCCGAGGTGTATCCGCACATTCCATTGAAAGGTTCGGTCGGTGCTTCCGGTGACCTGGCGCCACTGGCGCACATGTCGCTGGTGCTGTTGGGCGAAGGCAAGGCGCGCTACAAAGGCCAATGGCTGCCGGCTACCGAAGCCCTGGCCGTGGCCGGTCTGGAGCCATTGACCCTGGCGGCCAAGGAAGGTTTGGCGCTGCTCAACGGCACCCAGGTGTCCACCGCATTCGCCCTGCGCGGCCTGTTTGAAGGCGAAGACCTGTTTGCCGGCGCCCTGGCCGTGGGTGGCCTGACCGTTGAAGCGGTACTCGGCTCGCGCTCACCATTCGATGCGCGCATCCACGCCGCTCGCGGTCAGCGCGGCCAGATCGACACCGCTGCTGCTTACCGCGATTTATTGGGCGAGCGCAGCGAAGTCTCTGACTCCCACCAGAACTGCGAGAAGGTCCAGGATCCGTATTCCCTGCGCTGCCAGCCGCAAGTCATGGGCGCTTGCCTGACCCAGTTCCGCCAGGCCGCCGAAGTGCTGGTGATCGAGGCCAATGCGGTTTCCGATAACCCTCTGGTGTTCGCCGCCGAAGGCGATGTGATTTCCGGCGGTAACTTCCACGCCGAGCCAGTGGCCATGGCCGCCGACAACATGGCGCTGGCCATCGCCGAAATTGGTTCCCTGAGCGAACGTCGCATCTCGCTGATGATGGACAAGCACATGTCGCAACTGCCGCCGTTCCTGGTGGCCAACGGTGGCGTGAACTCCGGTTTCATGATCGCCCAAGTGACGGCGGCGGCACTGGCCAGCGAGAACAAGGCATTGGCCCATCCGCACTCGGTCGATAGCCTGCCGACCTCCGCCAACCAGGAAGACCACGTGTCCATGGCCCCGGCTGCCGGCAAGCGCCTGTGGGAAATGGCCGAGAACACCCGTGGCATTCTCGCGGTGGAGTGGCTCGCGGCCTGCCAGGGCCTGGACCTGCGCGAAGGCCTGAAGACCTCGACCAAGCTGGAACTGGCGCGCAATACCCTGCGTGACAAAGTGGCTCACTACGAAAAAGACCGCTTCTTCGCCCCGGACATCAACGCCGCGAGCGAGTTGCTGGCTTCCCGCTGCCTGAACCAGCTGGTACCGGCGCGGTTGTTGCCAAGCCTCTAAGCAGGCGCCTTGGCCGGGAGCCTGACTCCCGGCATCTCCCATTTCCGTGCACGGCCTGCCTGCCTCGCCGTGCATGGCTTTTCGCCCGACAAAAATAATCAGGAAAGCGAAATGCAAGCGCAAGCAACAGGTTTGAAACGCGGGCTATCGGCCCGACATATCCGCTTCATGGCCCTGGGGTCGGCCATCGGCACCGGGTTGTTCTACGGTTCGGCCTCGGCCATCCAGATGGCGGGTCCGGCGGTGCTGCTGGCCTATCTGATCGGTGGCGCGGCGGTGTACATGGTCATGCGTGCCCTGGGTGAAATGGCCGTGCATAACCCGGTCGCTGGCTCTTTCGGCCAGTACGCCAGCACCTACCTGGGGCCGATGGCCGGTTTTATCCTGGGTTGGACCTATGCCTTCGAGATGGTCATCGTGGGCCTTGCCGACGTAACGGCCTTTGGCATCTATATGGGCTTCTGGTTTCCGGAGGTGGCGCGCTGGATCTGGGTGCTCGGCATCGTCTTCGTGATCGGCGGCCTGAATCTGTGCACCGTGAAAGTCTTCGGTGAAATGGAGTTCTGGATGTCGCTGCTCAAGGTCGGCGCGATTATCGCGATGATCCTCGGCGGGTTCGGCATCATGGCGTTCGGTATCGGCAGTTCCACGACCGGGCACGTGACGGGTATCAGCAACCTGTGGACCCAGGGCGGCTTCATGCCCAACGGTGTGGGCGGCCTGATCGCTTCGTTCGCGGTGGTCATGTTTGCGTTCGGCGGCATCGAGATCATCGGCGTGACCGCCGGTGAAGCGAAGGACCCGCAGCATGTTCTGCCCAAGGCGATCAATGCGGTTCCCCTGCGTATTCTGCTGTTCTACGTGCTGACGCTGTTTGTGTTGATGGCGATCTTCCCGTGGCAGCAAATCGGCAGCAACGGCAGCCCGTTCGTGCAGATTTTCGACAACCTGGGCATCAGCTCGGCGGCCACCATCCTCAATATCGTGGTGATTTCCTCGGCGATCTCGGCGATCAACAGCGACATCTTCGGTGCCGGGCGCATGCTGTTCGGCTTGTCCCAGCAAGGTCACGCGCCCAAGGCCTTCGGCCAGTTATCGCGTCATGGCGTGCCATGGATGACCGTGGTGGTCATGAGCGCCGCGTTGCTCGGTGGCGTACTGCTGAACTACCTGATCCCGGAAAACGTGTTCGTCCTGATCGCTTCGATCGCGACCTTCGCCACCGTCTGGGTCTGGTTGATGATTCTGTTGACTCAGGTCGCCATGCGTCGCTCCATGAGCGCTGAACAAGTCGCACAGCTGAAGTTTCCGGTGCCGTTCTGGCCCTATGCGCCCATGGCCGCGATTGCCTTCATGGCGTTCATCTTCGGTGTGTTGGGTTACTTCCCGGATACCCAAGCGGCGTTGATCGTCGGCATCGCATGGATTGCCTTGTTGGTGCTTGCTTACCTGCTATGGGTCAAGCCAGCGGCAGGGCGGGCGGTGCGGGTGATGGGCGAGGCTTCTGTCGGTTAAGCCGAACGGCGAGGGGAGAAGTCCCCTCGCCAGTCCTGATGAAATTGCACTGTCCGGTGTCAGTTGTCCCTGTGCACTGCATTGACCGGCAGGCGACTGCCCAGGCGATAGCGCGAAGAGGGGTGGATCAAGCGCACGTAGGTCACGATCTTGCTCTGATTCCAGGTCCGGCGCATGAGCACCAGGCAGGGTTCATTGATATCGATCTGCAGGTATTTGCTTTCGTCGCTGCTGGGGTGGCTGGCCTCGACAATATGCTCCATTTCATCGGGCCTCAGTACCTGCAACAGATACATGGCAGGTTGCAGGTTTTCGCCAAAATCCTGCTGGAGAAATTCCGGAATCATCTCGGGATTGACGTAGCGATCCTCGAGCTGCACCGGAATGCCTTCTTCGCTGTGCACACAGATCACATGAAAAACTGAAGCACCGGTCGGCAGCGACAACGCAGCAGCCACCGGCATCGAGGCGACTTCGCGCCCCAGGTGCAGCACCTTGCACGTGTAAGTGTGACCCCGAGCGATGATCTCGTCGGCGATGTTGGTAATGCGCAGCAGGTTCGATTGCGGCTTGCTTTCGGCGACGAAAGTGCCCACGCCGGAAATCCGTACCAGATGACCTTCCTCAGTCAGCTCGCGCAAGGCACGGTTGATCGTCATGCGCGACATGCCCAGTTCCTCGACTAACCGATGCTCCGAGGGAATCATGTCACCGGCTTTCCAGACGCCCGCGCGAAGCTGGTCCTGCACGAAGTCCTTCGCACGCCGATAGAGCGCTTGCGGTGCATTTTTAATCATGGGTCGGTCCGTAATTGCGGTGCGGCATGAATAGTTGCCGAGGTGTGGAGAAAAGGACCGTATCGTCACAGGTTACGGGGGATGGCTGCAAGTGCCGAAGCCCAATGGCTGAAATGCTTTTTGGATGGGGAGTAGAGCAGGGTAGGCATCGTAAAGCGCCGGAACACTGTCATCCAGTGTTCCGGCGATCAACTTCAAGGTCGATTTTGGGGCGTTCGGGAGCAAAATCCGTTTGCTCGCAATCCGGTTAGCGGGGCCAGAGGGTTGGAAACAACTCGTGCTCCAAAGGGGCGCCAGTTGCCAGGGTGTCTTCAAGACCGGGGAAATGAGGGGAGGTGGCCCAGGCTCTCGGCGCATGCCGAACGTCATCGCCGATGACTCTCACTGAGAAGGCACGACGTCGGTTTTGCCCCGCCACCCCAGACGACGCATGCAAGGTCAGCATGTTGAAACACACCATGTCCCCGGGTGACAGCGCCCATCCCAATATGGGGAAATCCTCGCGATGACTTTCAATATCCGGCAGTTCGTCGAGCGTACCTTCGGCAAACCATTTGGCCTGGCTGTCCATGAAAGATCGAGGCATCAACCAGGGGCCCTTGTGTGATCCGGCAATGAATTCGAGGGTTGATTCCCGTGGTACGGGGTCGACGGGAATCCAAAAGCTGACGGTATCGGCGCCGCTGATGTTGTAGTACGGCTGGTCCTGGTGCCAGGGGGTTCGCTGACGTGTATTGGGCTCCTTGACCAGTAAGTGGTCGTGATGCAGGCGCACCTGTTGGCTGTCCAGCAACGCCGCCGCAATGGGCGCGATGGCGGAATCGAAGATGAAGTTGCGATAGTGCGCATTCGTTTGCCAGTTGCAGAAGTCTTCGAAGAACCAGCCCGGGTCGTCAGGGCTGCTCGCCACTTTGGCACGGGGGCTGGGTTGGGCCAGGTTGCGTTCGATGCCTCGGGTCAGCTCGCTGATGAGCTCTGGCGTAAACGCGTTGCGGATACACACGGCACCATCTTGCTGGAAAGCACGAATCGTTTCGTCGCTGACGGGCAAAGCGCGTGATTGAATGTGTTGGGTCAGATCATTCATGGGTTTGCCTCATTCGCCGTAAATATCGAAGTTGAAGTACTGCTTCGCGATCTGGTCGTACTGGCCCGACTGGCGAATGCCGGCAATGGCTGTGTTGAGTTGTTCCCTGAGTTCTGGCTGGTTCTTCCGAATACCGATGGCGACGCCATCGCCGATGATGCTTTTGTCGGTGATGGGGTCTCCTGCAAAGGCAAAGTCCTGGCCTTGAGGCTTTTGCAGTAAACCGATGTCGGCTTGAACCGACGCCTGGAACGCAGCGTCCAGGCGTCCATTGATGAGGTCTGAAAACACCTGGTCCTGGGTCTGGTAGGAAAGGATGTTGGCGCCCTGGCGACCCCATTGCGTCTTGGCGTAACTTTCGTGCAACGAGCCTTGAACGACCCCGACCGACTTGCCTTGTAATGACTGCGGCGTCGGCAGCAGCCCCGAGTTCTTCCTCGCCACCAGCGAAGAGGGAGCGGTGTAGATTTTGTTGCTGAAGTCGACCTGCTGGCGACGCACTTCGGTGGCGCTGAATGCGGAAAGGATGGCGTCGAACTTCCTGGCCTTCAACGCCGGGATCATGCCGTCGAAACTCTGCTCGACCCAAATGCACTTGACCTGCAACTCGGCGCACAGGGCGTTGCCCAGGTCGATATCGAAACCGCTCAATGAACCATCCGGCTGCTTTGTCTCGAATGGCGGGTAGCTGGGGTCCACCCCGAATTTGATTACCGGCTGCGCCTGCGACAGCGGGGCCATGATCAATCCGAAGAGCAGGGCGGCGTAATGACGGTTAAGTAGCTGCATGATGACCTCGTTTTTTATTGGTTTTAGCGGTAGGACAGGTCGTATCTCAAGCGTTCAGCGGTAGGAAAGCTTCGGTCAGCTTGACCCAGAAGCCCGCGCCCCGGATCAGGATGTCATCGTTGAAGTCGTAGCGCGGGTCGTGAGCCATGCAGCTCTTCTCGCCGTCGCCATTGCCGATAATCAGGTAACAACCGGGGCATTTCTGCAGGAAATAGGCAAAGTCTTCGCTGCCATTGAAGGGCACGATATCGTTCATGACTTCGTCTTCACCCAACCAGTCGACGGCCACCTGGCTGGCGAATTGGGTCATTTCTTGATCGTTGACCAGCAAGGGGTAATCGGCACTGTATTGGATGTCGGCGGTCGCACCGAACGCCTCGGCCTGGGCATGAATGAGCTTGCAGATCTGCTGCTCCAGGTGGTCCCTGACCGCATTGTTCAGCGAGCGTACGGAAATCAGCATGTGTGCGCTGTCCGGGATCACGTTGGAAGCCTTGCCTGCATTGATTGAGCCGACGGTGATCACGCTCATTTCCTGAGGCGAAACGGTGCGCGAGACAATGGTCTGCAAGGCCATGATGATACTGGCGCAGACCACCACTGGATCGACGCTCAAGTGCGGCATGGCGCCGTGACCACCCTTGCCATGAATCGTCACGCTGACCTGGTCAGCGGACGCCATGAAGGGGCCTGCCCGGAAGCCGAGTTTGCCGACAGGGTAACCAGGCATATTGTGTGCCGCGAACACCGCGTCGCAAGGGAACTGTTGCAGCACACCCTCCTGGATCATGCGTCGCGCACCGGCCAGGCCTTCTTCGGCAGGCTGGAAAATCAGGCGCACGGTACCGTCGAACGGGTGGCCATGGGCGAGGGCGTATGCGGCCGCCAGGAGCATCACCGTATGCCCGTCATGGCCACAGGCGTGCATCTTGCCGGGTATGCGGCTGGCATAGGGCAGACCGGTTTTTTCCAGGATCGGCAGGGCGTCCATGTCTGCCCTTATACCGATCACCCGTGAGCTCGTACCCTTTTTCAGCGTGGCAATAATTCCGGTTTCGGCGATCCCGCGGTTCACCTCGTAACCCCATTCCAGCAACCGTCGGGCGACCAGTTCGCTGGTTTCGACCTCCTGGTAACCGAGTTCAGGGTTGGCATGGATCTGGTGGCGCAGTTCGCGCATTTCCTGCTCAATTTCCTTTAACAGCGCGATGGAGTCTGTCATTGGCAGCGTTTTCCTTGATGACCAGTTGGAGGTACCTCTGGTACGGTCCTTTGTTGAGAACCGAAGCCTGGGCGGTATGGGTCCGAGAGTAGAGGGCCAGGGCAACGGCTGACAGACAATCGAAAGTGAACGCGACAACCCAAGGTTAACAGTGGCGGATACCATGAAGTTTTATCAACTCAACGCACTGGTTGCGGTGGCGGACGCCGGCAGCATCCGCGGTGCTGCCAAAAGCCTCGACACGTCTCCGGCCGCGGTCACAAAGGCCATCCAGAAGCTGGAGCAAGACAGCGCGACGCAACTGCTGATCCGTAACGCCACAGGGATTGTGTTTACTGAACTTGGCAAGAAGCTGTTGATTCAGGCACGCCTGGTGGTCGCGCAAATGAGCAATGCGCAACAGGTATTGGCTGAAGAGAATGGAGAGCTGACAGGAAGTTTGTCGGTTGCCGTCACACCTTGGTTGGCGATGACCCTTATGCCCAAGGCGGTTGTACGTTTTCGCCAACTGTTCCCGCAGGTGCAACTTGAATTGTACGAGGGGCTTTCATCTGTGGCGTGCCCAATGCTGCGTGAGGCGAGAGTCGATCTGTTCATAGGTCGTCTCGATACTCGTTTTTCCAGCACCGACTTGACCTATCAGCCGCTGTTCACGGCTGATTGTGCGGTAGTTGCTCGCCAGCAACACCCGTTGTCCGACTGCCACAGCATGGAGGAGCTGGAATCAGCCGACTGGATACTGGCCTCACAGCAAGATGGCGCGATTTCGACTCGGGGCCATGTGCATTTCGCCCATTCGATCTCGATCATCATGAGTTTGCTGCGTGAAACAGACATGTTGAGCATCTTTCCCTGGCCGCTGGTGGAAATTTGCGCTCAACGCGAAGGTTTGTGCGCCTTGCCATTACGCGAATCGGTGGGCAGCGCGTCGGTAGGCGCCATCAGTCGTAGCGGGCAGCCCTTGAGGCCAGCTGCGGAGAGATTTCTGGAATGCTTGATCGAAACCATTCAGCGGGAGATGGGGCAGTCGCATTCGCCGTATCGGCGGATGTTGCAGACTGTGGATTTACTGGTTTGATTCAATCAAGGCCGCGAATTGCGGGTGGAGCAAAAGCCCGATGTGTGAGGATCGGTTCTGCGATGTTCTGACACATCATTTAACATAATATACATTATGTGTAGTCTCATATAATGCATTGGGGGCGCTGAGTGGTCAGATTTTGCACCTGGCACCGTCTATTCAGGATCACCTGTTCGCTGGCCATCGGTCCGGCTCACAATGAATACACCTGTTGATCCGCATTCGTTTCGGCACTCATCACATGATCAACAACGGGACTCACTTCTTCGCTTGGCTGGGCCTGTATGGCGACCGTCTATTGGCAATCCAGAGTTGTCTCTTTGTGTGATGGTTTACCAACAATCCCTGTAGGCGCCGGCTCGCTGGCGATAACGGTGTAACAGTCGACGTTAATGTTGTTTGTCCGACCGCTATCGCCAGCAAGCCGGCTCCTACAACAGCGTGGATTTTTGTCTTTGTGTTTCCCGGTAATCCGTGATGAACCATTTTTTGGGGCCGCTCACGACCCAACGGGGATAAATCCCCTTGCCACAATGGGTTGACCATATAAAGTCCGAGTCGTCATTTCATTGGCTTGGATCATTTCTTGCCGCTTAGCGAAATAACGTTGAGCGTTAAGATTCCTCGGTTAACCCAATAGCCCTTCTTTCATTTTTGATAACCATAAATTATAACTAATCTAAATGACTCTTTAGTTTAGTTATAATTGTATTTAGCTAGCTTGCCCTTTCCTTCAGCATGATTTGCTGTCTTTTCATCAATAGCTACGCTCTGACAAACATTGGCTACGGTGTATGAACGTTGTGAACTGATATCAATCGAAGCAAAGGACGACATTGATATGGCACGCATGATGGTAGGCATGGGTGAAATAGGCGTGATGCACCCCCAGAACAGAGGGATCGTGACGGCGCTGTGGACGGTCGGGGCGTCGCCCTGCATCATTTTAGGCGTTCAGAAAGGAAGCACGGCATTGTTGGCTCATATTCATCGAGCCAATAATCTTTATAAGGTCGTGGAGCAAGTAGGCAAGATTCTTGCCGATGCTGTTCCCAAGGAAACTACAGCGCGGGCCTTCATCGCTACCGAAAAATATACAGACACCGATACCAATGATGCCGAAGTGCAAAGCGTGATGATCACAGTTCTTGAGGAACAACTACACAACCTTGGAATAAGGCTTATCGAAAAAAGCCTGAGCAAGTCTGCTGCCTGCATAGCTTACGAGGGTTATCAATTGTCGGACGGCAGCGCTTTCAATTTGAGTCCACTGGAACGAAAGGCTCTCCTCGATTGGACGTTGGCCTACGACTCACGTTTTCAGGGGCTGACGGGAAAACTTCCAATGGCAATACGCGTGGGGATCAACAATGAAACTCCCGAAGTGGCCATTAACCGGATGTACCCGAAGTAGTTTCATCGACTGAATTCGATCAGCCCCCTACCCTCGTAATTCTGCCTGCAGGGCGGCCGCATATGCGGCTTCGTGGCAGTCGCTGCTGCCCAATTGCAGGTCAGCGACAATAGCGCGCTTGTAGTAATGGCCGATCAGGTATTGCTCGGTCATGCCGACACCGCCATGCAACTGGATGCCCTGTCCACAGACGTACTTCGCCGCGCGGCAGATGAGCATTTTGCAGCCCGACAGTACTTTGGAACGGGTGGCTTCGTCATCATTGGCCATCGACGCCAGGGCAACATGCAGGCTGGAACGTGCCAGTTCCATCTCCGTCGCCATGTCAGCCAGGCGGTGCTGCAAGGCCTGGAAGGAACCGATGGGCACTCCGAATTGCTGGCGGACCTTGAGGTAGTCGGCCGTGACCTCAATGGTTTTTTCCATGACGCCGATCAGCTCGGCGCACAGGGTGGCGATGCCGTTGGCCAGGCCCTCGCGCAAACCATGCAGACCCTGCCCCGCTTTGCCCAGCAACGCCTCGGCGCCGACTTCCACGGCGTCAAAGTGCAAGTCCTGAGCCCAGGTGCCGTCGTGCAAAGGCAGTGTCTGGCGTTGCAGGCCCGGGCTATCGGCATCGACCAGCAGCAGACTGATGCCGGGTGTTTGCGGTATCTGCGCGGAGACAATGAAGGCGTTCGCACCGACAGCACCGAGCACCAGACTTTTGCGTCCGGTCAGGCGAAAACCATTCTCTTGGCGTTCGGCCTGCAGGGTGACCGGCAACGGCATGCCTCTTGAACCCGCCTCGCTGTAAGCCAGTGCGATCCGGTATGTACCGTTCGCAATCTGCGGCAGCAGCCACGACTTTTGCGTCTCCGAGCCCGCCGCCAACAGCGTCTGGGCGGCCAGCACGGCACAGGCCATAAACGGCTCCAGCACCAGGCCACGGCCCAGTTCCTGGGCAATGATTACACTGTCCAACAGAGCACCACCCAAACCGCCGTACGCTTGCGGTAACGCGGCCATCAGCCAGCCATTGTCAGCAAAGACATCCCAATTCGCGGTGCTGCCGTTCACGCCCGCCTTCAGCAGCGCTGCGCGGTCCTCAAAACTGTATGCCTTGTCGACGTAACGACGAACGCTGTCCTGCAGTAGTCGTTGTTCCGAACTCAATGCGAAATCCATAACCCTGCCCTTAAAATTGGAACAACAGCTTGGCGATGATGCCGCGCTGCACTTCGCTGGTTCCGCCATAAAGGGTCGAGGCGCGACGGAAGAACATATCGTTGGCGATGCCTCGGGCTTGCTGCTGTAACGGATACGCCGCTTCCGGCGGCGCATTGTGCGGGTGTGCATAGGTCACCGCGCCGTAGGTGCCCAATGCCTCAACCTGGGCTTCGGTGATGCGTTGCTGCAGTTCCGTACCACGGATTTTCAGCATCGACCCCAGTGTCATTGCCTTGGGGTCGTGAGCCTGTTCCAGCTGCGCGACTCGCTGTACCAGCATGGCGACGGCTTGCAGCTCGGCCTCCAGGCGTGCCAGCTTCAGGGCGAACTCAGGGCGCTCGATGAGCGCGGAACCTTCAACCTCGACCGTCACCGCGAACTGGCGTAACTCGTGAAGGTAGCGCTTGAGGGCTGGCAGTTCGGCTGTGGTGGCGTGCTCGTTGTTGAGCAGGAACTTGGTAATGGTCCACCCCTGCCCTTCACCGCCCACCCGATTCGTCACCGGTACCCGGACGTCGTCGAAGAAAATCTCGTTGAGATGGTGCGCGTCGTCGATGGTACGGATCGGCCGCACTGTGATGCCAGGTGTCTTCATGTCCACCAGCAGGAAGCTGATGCCGGCCTGCTTCTGCACTTCGGTGTCAGTGCGTACCAGCAGGAAGATCCAGTCGGACTCATGGGCGTAGCTGGTCCAGGTTTTCTGGCCGTTGATGACATAGTGATCGCTGTGGCGTTCGGCGCGGGTCTTCAGCGAGGCCAGGTCCGAACCGGCACCCGGCTCGGAGAACCCCTGGCACCACAGGCGCTCGCCGCTGAGGATCGGCGGCAGGTGCTCGGCTTTTTGTTCATCGGTGGCGAAGGCGTTGAGCACCGGCCCCAGTAGCTTGTGCGCAAAACCATCCTGGGTCGGCGTACCGAGGGCGGCGCATTCCTCGTCGAATACGAGCTGCTGCTGGACCGTCCAGCCGTTGCCGCCATGTTCCCGGGTCCAGTACGGCGCGCCCCAGCGCTGGTCATTGAGTAGCTTCTGCCAGCTCATCACTTGCTCACGCGGAGAACGCGTGCAACGCGCCAGGCCAGTGAGTTCGCCAGGTACATGTGCGCGGAGGAACTGACGAACTTGCTCGCGGAAGGCCTCGAGCCCGGCGTCGGAATGAAAATCCATGGGGCGTTTCCTCAGTCCTTGCGGTACAGGGTCACCACGCAGGCGCCACCGATACCGACGTTGTGCTGCAGGGCGATGCGTGCGCCTTCCACCTGGCGGCGCTCGGCGCGACCTCGCAATTGCTGGACCAGCTCGGTGCATTGCGCCAGCCCCGTCGCGCCGATGGGGTGCCCCTTGGACAGCAGCCCGCCTGACGGGTTGACCACATACCGGCCGCCATAGGTGTTGTCGCCATCATCGACAAACTTTTGCGCCCCACCTTCCGGGCACAGCCCCAGGGATTCGTAGCTCAGCAGCTCGTTCTGGGCGAAGCAGTCATGCAGCTCCACCACGTCCACGTCCTCGACACCGATACCGGCCATTTCATAAGCCTTCTGCGCCGCCGCCCGGGACATCGAATAACCGGCAACGTCGCGTCTGTCGCCTGACAGGAAGGTTTGCGGGCCATCGGTCGTCATTGCCTGGCCGACAATCGCCACGCTGCGATCCAGGCCATGCGTTTTGGCATAGGCCTCACTGCACAACACCACCGCGGCCGCGCCGCAGGTCGGTGGGCAGGCCATCAAGCGGGTCATGACACCAGGCCAAAGCCCTTGATCGGTCATGACTTCTTCGGTGGTGACCACTTTGCGAAACACCGCTTGCGGGTTGTTGGCCGCGTGCCGGCTGGCCTTGGCGCGGATCTTGGCGAAGGTCTCCAGTGGCGTGCCGTAGCGGTTCATGTGTTCAAGGCCGGCGCTGCCAAACAGGCGCAGCGCGGCAGGCATCGGCGTATTGCCGGGCTCACTGCTCTCGCACTGGCTAAGGAACAACTCCGCGGGCGATGGCCGGTCGGGAAAAGTGTCGCCCAGTGCGCCGGGCTTCATCTGTTCGAAACCGACTGCCAACACAACCTCGGCCATGCCACCGGCGATGGCCTGGTTGGCCAGGAACAGCGCGGTGGAACCGCTGGAGCAATTGTTGTTGACGTTAATCACCGGAATGCCGGACATACCGATGTTGTAGAGCACGCGCTGACCGCAACAGGAGTCGCCATAGATGTAGCTGGCGTAGGCCTGCTGGATCGACGCGTAGCCGACACCGGCGTCGGTCAATGCAAGCCGCACGGCCTGCTCGCCCATGACCACATAGGTCTCACCCTGCCCCGGCTTGACGAACGGGATCATCCCGACGCCGGCGATTACGACTTTGTGCATCATGCCTGCTCCAATGCGTTAGACAGCATCCTAACGCATCGGCGTGTTGACGGGCCTATCCGTTTCAGGACGCCGGCCGCGCCTCGGGCAGCTTCCAGGTCCCGTCGAGGATCGATGGCTGAGGCAGGTAGAAGCGCACCATGTAATTCCAGCCGGGCATGATCGGCAAACAATTGACCGTGCTGGCCGAGCAGTCGCCAAACTGCACGGACACCTGACCGCCCTCGCCCTTCTTCGCGGTCAGGTTGTTGATGGCATAGGCGCCAAGGGGATTGGGTCGGACGTGGCCTTCGGCATCGTAGACACTGATGGACCAGAAGGCGCGAACCGGCACCTGGCCCACCTCCAGCCGATAGGTTGTCTGCCCGTCATTACGTTCGGGGGTGACAATCTGGTAAAACGCATCCTTTTGCGGATTGCCACCCCAGGCCGTCGCGCTGCCGATCAGATGGCGAACCGGGTTGACGTCAGCGGCCTTGCCGAACATATCCCGGGAGTCGCTGAGTGATTGTCCCAGGACAGACAGCGCGCTTCTCATCCTGGCCCGACTCGCTTCGTCCCAGTCAGGTACATCGAAGCTTCCCGGCCCGTTGGCCTGGACAGCGGAAATGGCATCCTGTATCCCGTGGACCTTGTCCAGATCCTGCGGGTCGGCGGGGTCGACCAGGATCCGCACCCCAAGCATCACGTAGCGCGTTCCCACCTGTGCCTTGCTGACGGTATACGTGCCGGGGGCGTAGCGCACATCGATCACATTGTGATCTTCATTGATCAGCGCCAGCGACATGAAGCGATCGCCGGCGTTGGGCAAGCTCACGTTGACGGGCCCGGCATCCAGATCGAACACCACACTGGAATACAAGGTATCGCGGTTGGGTCGCACGACGGTCTGGGCGCCGGCGGGAATCAGCTCGCGCCAATGAAAGAAGTTGCCCAGCCCTGCCCGCTTGACGGTCAGGGTGAAATAGCGGTCAGTCTCGGCACGGACAAAGTTGTCGACGTTCACGACAACCGGCGAGCCCGGCAATGCCTGGCTATGCACGGGGGAAAGGCAGGCAGCAAACAGCGCGCACGAGGCCAGCAGTACTTTCAACTCGTTCATGTAGGCGTCCTTTTAAATAAAGGACCGTTATGCCTTGGCCTGCCCCATACCGCCCCTCCCGCTTTGGGGGGTATGGGGCGCGCGCACGCGCCGTCAGGCGATGTCGACCTCCTTGAGCGACGCCATGTCGATCACGAAGCGGTACTTCACGTCATTGTTGTGCATGCGCGTAAAGGCTTCGTTGATGTGCTGGATATCGATCATTTCGCAACTCGGCAGTACTTCGTATTCGGCGCAGAAGTCCAGCAGTTCCTGGGTCTGTTCAAGCCCGCCGATCAACGTCCCGGCAATCGAACGGTTGTTGACGGCCAGCAAAGCGCCGTGGATCGGCTCCAGGGGCTCCAGTGCGCCAACCAGCACCAGCGTACCGTTACGCGCCAGCAGCATCAGGTAAGGATTGACGTTATGAGTGCGCGGGATGGTATCGAGGATCAGATCAAAACCGCTGGCGGCGCTGTTCATGGCCGCAAGGTCGCTGGACAACAGCACATGATGTGCACCGAGTGCCATGGCATCGTCAGCCTTGCCCGGTGAAGTGGTGATCACGGTGACCTGGGCGCCCAACGCCACGCCCAGCTTCACCGCCATGTGGCCCAGGCCGCCAAGGCCGATGACCGCCAACCGGGTGCCGGCCTTGACGTTGTACTCGCGCATTGGCGTCCAGACAGTGATCCCCGCACACAGCAAGGGGCCCGTGAAACGCGGGTCCAGTGCGGGCGGAACACGCAGCACGAAGCGTTCGCGCACCACGATGTGCTGGGCGTAACCACCACGGGTCACTTCGCCACTGAGGCGGTCCAGGCCGTTGTAGGTCGGGGTCATGCCCTGGGTGCAATGCGGCTCCTGGTGATGTTCGCAGGCCTCGCACTGCTGGCAACTGTCGACCAGGCAACCGACGGCGACCCGGTCGCCTACGCGGTAACGGCTGACGGCCGCTCCCGTTGCGGTCACCCGTCCCACGATTTCATGGCCCGGTACGCAAGGAAAACGCGTGCTTTTCCAGTCGTTGCGCACGTAATGCATGTCCGAATGGCAGACGCCGCAGTAGTCGATATCGATGGCGACATCATCGTCGCGCAGGGCTCGGCGTTCGAAGCGCAGGGGTTCGAGGGGGGCGTTGGCTTCATGAACGCCGTAGCCGATGCAGGTGGTCATGCTGGTTTCTCCAAAGTTGGGCAGACAACACAGCACCTTGTAGGAGCGAGCTTGCTCGCGATGGTCGTTAACGAAGACGCGTAAAGGCGGGTTCAACGCGGTGTTTTCGAATCCATCGCGAGCAAGCTCGCTCCTACAGGGGATGTGTTGGTCCAGGGAACGGTGTCAGATCGACGGGCGCAGCCACGGTGCGGCGCTGGTTTCGGGGGATGCGACCTGGTTGGAAATCCACTTGCCCATGCGCCGCATCGGTTCGATGGAATCCTGGGGCGCGGCAAACTTCATCGATGCGGCGTAGCCCAGCGAGACGATCCGTTGCGCGCCATACAGCGGCAGCACGTCCTTGAGCTGATCCTTGATGTTTTCGGGGTAGACGCCGACGGTCTGGGTGTAGGCATCGACCGCCGCCATCATCTCGCTCAGGTCATCGACCGGCACCAGGTTGGCGGTACGGTCGTCCAGGCTGGCGGCAAAAGACACCGGCTCGGGCAGTTGCGAGCAGATGATCGCGCCCTCGCCTGCCTTGCCGCCGATGACCCTGTACCACTCGTCATCCAGGCGCAATGCGTCGACGTGCGCCTTCAGGCCCGGGTCATAGCGTTTGGGTGTGGTGCTGACGGTATTGGGTAAACCGAGCATGGCCTCATAAACGTATTGGCCAAAGGTGTTGAGCCGTTCCAATCCTTGCTCATCCGTGCCGCTCTGCACGTAAACCACCCGCGCGCAGACACAGCCTTTCTGGTTGATTGCGCCGATATCCACGGCCAGACGCACCGCCGCTTCGCGCATGTTCGCTTCGCTGTCGAACGTCTGCTGACCGATGATGCTGGCGCTGCGTTTGGGGTCCAGGGAAATCAGCTCAAGCCCTGGCTGCACATACTTGGTCACGTGTTTCATCGAGGCGAAGCCTCCCCAAGCGACAATTTTTTCCAGATTCTGCGGTTGATACAGGCGCTGTTCGAACGCCTCATCGCCGCCCTTCCAGTAAGCCACCGAAAGGTGTTTGGTCAGCGGATGATCCGGCGCCATGTCGACCATGGTGCGGGCGATGGCCAGCGCAGTGAACGGGTCGTTGGATGGCGCCTTGATGATTGCGTCGCTACGCAGCACCATGTTGCGGATGATGGTCCACAACGAAAGGGACACTGCGTTGCCGGCGACGATGTGCAAGGTCCGCGCGCCGAAGCAACGCACTTGCAGTTCGGTGCCGTCGAGCAGCGTCTGCGGCACCCACCCTTCCAGATACTTGATACCCACCGTGCTTTCCGCCATTTCGGCGATGAACTCTCGGGACAGCAGGTGTTTGAGGCCCATGTAGGAGCCCTTGACGATGGTCGGAGTGGTCGGCGCCGTCAGGAACGATAGTTCACAGGCTTCCTGCAGGTACGGGTTCTTGTACAGGTCCAGGCGCTCGCCGAGTTCGACGGCGTAATCGAGAATATCGTCGAAACGCAAGGTATACAGATCGGCGAGTCTGGCCGGATTGCCTAGCGGAAGCTGGTCGATGTACTTGTTCGCGTCGGGGGTCAGGAAGCTCAGATCGCCACCGCGGCCACCCACTTCAATCAGGTTGTCGGTGATCACCTGACCACGAATGATCATCGGTGCAATGGGATGGGTCATGGCTCAGCCCTCCAGGGTATTGAGGAAGTCCATCGCCTCGCGATGGGATTGCTCGGAGGCGGCGCAGGTAATCTTGTCGTCCCCGCCGTTCTTCTCGCTGTAGCGCTGGATCGTGCCGACCACATAGCGGCTGGGCCGACCACAGCTACAGGGTTGATCCCACTCGATGGTGACCTCGTCACCGGTGATGAAACCGCCCCAGTGGATGTCGGCCCCCAGGTCGAAGAACGCCGCGCGCCCCGTCTGGCGACCGTGGCGTGGCAGCGGCTTGCTGGTTTCAGGATCCAGCAGGAATGGAATCGCGGTGTGCGAGAAGTGGTAGTTGCCGTGCTCGCACTTGAGGTGGGAGCCGCTGACCACCTCCGACATGGCATAGGACTCGTTGAGCGTTTTCACCCCAAGAAAGCGCATGACGTCTTCGCGCCAGTTCTCGGGCGGCACCACGCCTTTGGCGCCGCCGGTGGTGATGATGTAGGAGTCGGGATGGAATACACCTTCAAGACCACGTTCCAGACCGGCAACGGCCATGTTGTGCAACAGGTTCCAGGTACCGCCGATGTAGACACGCTTGCCCTTCAGGCGAGTGGCGATGTCATCGAAGAATGCCGCCAGATGCTGCGGCATCTCGACTTGTTGTTGGTCAAAGACCTTTTTCTTGGCCAGCAGTTCGGGCGCCACCACCAGGCGATCCAGCGTGCCATTGGTATGGGCCGCGCGAAGCCTGGCGCCCAGGCGCAGCACGTCGCTGGACAGGGTCGACGGATAGGCCGGGTGGAAATGCGACGGGTCGGGCAACAGTACCCGCACCAGTGAGCCCATGCCGCGCAAGTGGCTTAGGTAGCCTTTGCGGTAATACGGGTACGCGGTGTGCAGATCCGGATCAGGCGTGTCTGCACCGCTCATGTTCCACGCGTAGAGCTTGCGCACTTCGGAGGCCTTTTCGAACTCGCGGGTGCTGCACGGCAGAAACGAAAGCGTCCCGGATGTACCCGAGGTGTGGCTCAGGCACAGCTGCGGAAGTTCGCGGTCCATGGTCTCGAACCAGTCGTCCAGGCCGGTGCAGGTGCTGACATCGACCGCGGCGATTTTTGCCGTCAGCTCAGGGATCACCAATTTGCCCAGCCATTTGTTGATGGCGGCAAAATTGTTCTTTTCCAACAGCGATGGTGGGTAGGACTTGAACAGCGTGTGCTCGAACAGCAATGGCACTACATCATCCAGCTGTTCGATATGCTCGATACCCTCGGCGTCCGCCAGTTTCTTGAGCACCGCGATACGGTCGCGCATTTCCCCGAAGCGGCGCTTGAGCCCCGCCAACTGCAACGCATCGATCTGTTCGACAGGCAATTGCTTCCAGTTTTGCAAGCTGTGCTCGACCAGGGCCGCGGGGTCGCTCAGCAGCAGGTCGACCTGCTCTTCTATTGTTTTTGTCACGGGACAGTCTCCTGGGATTCACTCGTCGCGCCCTGGCCGTTGATGCGCAACGACCTTCATGGCAGGACCAGTCTAGGGACTTCGAGGCTGAGTCTGTTCCGGATTCCGGCATCCGAAAATGCACTGCAACATGCTGTTTTTATTGATTAAATTTCAGCGGAAATGATGGCCGTGAGGGTTTATTCCGGGTCTGCCGTGGTCAGCAGCGCATGGAGCATGCGCGTCAGCAAGTGAACGGTGTCGACATCGAGCAGGTATTCCGGTTTCTCGATCAACAGCGCACGGGGCAACGCCGTGACCGCCTGGTAAGCCAGGAAGCCAGCCTTCTCGCGATCACGCACCAAGACCTGATCGGAAAAGCGCTGCACCAGGGCCGGGATCACCACCGAGATCCAGAAGCGTTCCGGCTTGACGATGTCCAGGCGCACCAGTTCGCCGTAGTAGGCGGATTTGATGCTCAGTTGCGAGTCGATCTGCAACCAGCGATGCAAGGCTGCAAGGCCGGTGCGCAGGATCATTTCGATGCCGTCGTAAAGGGTGGCCGACGCGGGCAACGCGTTGAGGCTGGTGATCATTTGCTGACGGGTATCGGCGCGGTAGTCGTCGAAAATCGCGCCGATCAATGATTCGATGGTGGGGAAATATTCGTAGATGGAGCTGATCGCCACCCCGGAATAATCCGAGAGGCGGTAGATCGACAACGCCTCGCGCCCCTCGCCTTCGAGAATATGGCGTCCGGCGGTTTTCAGGGCGTCGACCAAGGCGACCGAACGTGCCTGCTTCGGTCGCTTGCGTGGCCTCGCCGGCAGTTGCACAACGACATTGTCATGGTTGTTCTGGCCACGAGAGTCCTTGCCCTCGTGGCCAGGCGCAGGATGGACCATGGGTCAGGGCGTCACGACATTGAACGTCGGCTGGAAGTTGCTCAGCATGCCGAGCATCGCCTTGAAGCGTTCGCCATCGCCTTCGAGCTTGACGTCGCCCTGCTTGAGCGCCGTGGGGAAATCCAGTTGGCGCAGGCTGATGCGGTCCAGCACCGCCTTGCTCATGGTCACCGTGGCAACGGGCTGAGCGTGGCTGCTGTTTTCACGATAAGTCAGCACGCCGTTACGCAAGGTCAGGGCAAACTTTTCATCCGGCTCGCTGAAGTTCCAGTTCAGGGTCATGTCATGGCCCTGTGCCTTGTCCGAATCCATGCGCACGGCCAGCAGGTCCATGAACATGGTCGGCGTCGCCGCCCGTATCAAGTCGGCAGCGGAGCGGGCACTTTGCGGTGGCTTGATCTGACGCAATTCCTGCGCACCGGTCAGGTACATGTTGCGCCAGATCGCCGATTCGCTGCGATAGCCCAACTGTTCCAGCGCATCGGCCTGCGCATCGCGGGCGGCCTTGTTTTCCGGTTCGGCGAAGACAAGATGGTTGCCCAATTGCGCTGCCCAGCGGTAATCGCCTGCTTGCATCGCGGATCGCATGAGTTCCAGCACCTTGTCGGCTCCCCCCATGGCCTGCACGTAATGCTTGCCGGCGTCTACCGGAGGCAGCGGATCCAGGTTGGCCGGGTTACCGTCATAGAAGCCCATATAGCGTTGGTACACTGCCCGGGTGTTGAAACTCAGGGTTCCGTAGTAGCCCCTCGCGTACCATTTCTGATCCAGATCGCCGGGCATCTTCTTGACTGCGTCGGCGATTTCCAGCGCCGTCATGCCCTGGTTGAGCAGGTTCAAGGTGCGGTTGTTGATGAAGGCGTACATGTCGCGTTCGTCCGCCAGCATGTTGCGGATATGCTCACCGCCCCAGGTCGGCCAGTTGTGTTGCGCGAACATCACTTGCGCCTTGTCGCCATAACGCACCAAGGCATCATCGAGGAATTGTGCCCAGGCCTTGCCATCACGCACTTCCGCACCACGGGGGGTCAGCAGGTTGTGCAGCGACTTCACGGCATTCTCGGATATGCACAGCGCCTGCATTTGCGGCAGGTAAACGTTCATCTCCGAAGGCGCTTCGGTGCCGGGTGTCAGTTGAAACTCGAACTGCACGCCGGCGATGTCATGGTTTTCCTGTGCTTGAGCAATCAGGTTGGTCGGCGCAATCAGGCTGATGGTGCCCCCCATCGGAGTGCCCTTGCCAATGCCGGTGTCCACCTGGCCACGCTCGCTGCTGGCCACCGTGCCCCCGCTTTGGAACATGCCGCGGCGGAACATGGCGGCCCCCGCCAGCACGTTCTCCTGGATCGCATGCTCCATGAAACCTGCTGGCGCGTAGATACGCACCTTGCCGGCCTTGACGTCAGCCTCGTCGACCACGCCGCGCACGCCGCCAAAATGGTCCACGTGGCTGTGGCTGTAGATCACCGCAACGACAGGTTTGCGGGGGCGATTGCGATAGTAAAGCTCCAGTCCGGCTTTAGCTGTCTCTGTGATGTAGAGCGGATCAATGATGATCAACCCCTCGTCACCTTCGATAATGGTCATGTTCGCCAGGTCCATGCCGCGGATCTGATAGATCTTGTCGGTGACCTGGAACAACCCGGCGAACGCGTTGAGCTGTGCCATGCGCCACAGGCTGGGGTTAACGGTATCCGGCGCCTGTTCCTGCTTGAGGAAATCGTACTGATGGGAACTCCACACCACATTGCCATCGGCATCCTTGATCTCGCCCTCAAAGGCGGCCACCCGTCCACGGCCTGCGGCTTCATAATCGGCACGATCCTGAAACGGCAGTTGCTTGAGGACTTGCTGGTTGACTGCCGCTGTGGTCGGGCTGGCGGGTTTGGCAGGGTTCAACGGGGCGTCCTGCGCCCATGACGGGCCACCGGCCAGGACAACAGCGATGGCAAGAGCAACAAGCGAATAGCGCATACACATTCCTTAACGGTGGATCGCGTCCACGATGGTTGACCTGAAGGCGACCTGCGGCAGTCGTCCTTTGAATCGAGCGTCTTTAAGGAACAGGCTACGCCCGGAAACCGCCTGGCCACCCCCTCCGTTCGGAGGGGGCAGGCAGTAGTTCTCAACCCGGGTGCGCATCCGACACAGAGGCCTGACTGGGCTATCGTAAAATCTTGACCTGACTGATCAGGTTGACTAGTTTCGCGACTCGCCGTGAAGCGAACAGACCCTGGCGCGAGGATAAAAAGTTGCCGGAACAACACGCCAGACATCTGGCCTCGACCAAGTTTTCTCCCCCGCGTATCGGTACCCGCCCCGTGTCTCGCAGCGCCCTGCTCGCGCAGCTCCAGCGCATGCACCACTGCACACTGACGCTGGTCACCGGGGCCGCGGGGTACGGCAAGACCACCTTGCTGACCCAGTGGCGCCAGGACCGGCTCAAGGCCGGCGCGGAGGTTGCCTGGGTTTCGTTGACGGCCGATGACAAGGGTTACATCGCGTTTTGCACGGCGTTTCTTGAGGGGGTTCGGCGCCTGGGCATCGAGGTCGACATCGACCTGTTGCGTGAAGACAACACGCTTAATGCCATCGAGGCCTCGGTCGCGATCATCGTCGATGCGGCGGCCATACTCAGCAAGGAGCTGTACCTGATCGTCGACGACTACCACCATGTGGAAGTCCCCCATGCCCACAAGCTGATGCAGAAACTGCTCGACCAAAGCCCGGCCAACCTGCATCTGGTACTCGCGTCGAGGGTCAACCCGCCCCTGAGCCTGTCGCGCCTGCGGGTCATGCATCAAGTACTGGAGATCGAAAGTGTCGAGCTGCCATTCGACCTCGCCGAGACCCGCACCTTCATCGAAGAAAACCTCGGTCGCGACAAGATCAACGCCGATGAGCTGAGCTTGATCCACGACTTGACCAGCGGCTGGCCGTCCTGCCTGCAACTGATCGTCATCATGCTCAAGAACCGACCCGGAACCCGCTCGGTGCTCAATGACCTGATCTGGCGTTCCAGTGACCTGCAGAGCTACCTCAGCGAAGAAGTGGTGGCGCACTTGCCGGTGGCACTGGTGGAAGTCGCTGAAGCGTTGTCGATCTTCCGTCGCTTCAACGCTTCCATGGCTATCGCCGTGACGGGCAATGCCGACGCCGGCGAGCTGATCCAGCGCATGGAAGACGAGAACCTGTTGATCCAGCGGGTTGACTCCGATGACCGCATCACCTGGTATCGTTTTCAGCCCTTGTTCGGTGAATTCCTCGGCACCCGGCTGGAACGTCGTGGGCGGGATGTGTGCGCCCTGCATCGGCTGGGTGCGCACTGGTTCGCAGAAAACAACTGCCTGACCGAAGCGGTTCGTCACGCTAGCCTGGGCGAAGACATCGACTTCGCCATCCGGGTGATCGAACGGACGGCGCCGGCGACCTGGACCCTGAATTATCTGGCGCCGACCTTGCGCCTGCTGGAGCGCCTGCCCGAAGACGTACTGTTTCGCCATCAGCGCCTTTTGTTCCTGGCCTGCCTCACCGTGTCGTTGACCTCGCGTCCGGGACGGGCGAAGTCCTGGCTCGGCCGATTGCAGGCCAGCGATCTGAGCAAGCATCCCGAATTGGCCAGCGGTCTGCCGCTGATCCACGCCACCATCGCCCTGCAGGACGACGACAGCGAGCACGCCATGCGCGTGCTGGAGCCCGTGCGCGACGCACCAATGGAAAACCCCTTCCTGCGCTATGTGCTGCTGGCAGCACTGGTTGTCGCCTATACGGCGGCAGGCCGCTATGCCGATGCAAGGCGCCTGTTCGACATCCATCCGATCCCGCTGCAGGATCGCAGCAACGACATGGCGCTGGTGGCGGAATCCGCCCGCGTGACCACCTATATGATGGCCGGCGAGATCGCCGAGGCCGAGCCCATGGTCTGCGAATTGCTGGAGCGCTCCACCCGTGATGGCGGGCCTCGTTCGATCTGCGCCAACCTCTGCGCCAGCCTGTTGGCCGATGCATTCTACGAACTGGACCGGATCGATGACGCCCGCGAGCTGATCGCCAATCGTTTTGGCCTGCTGCACTCCTCCATTCCGGACGTGATCGTGCGGACCAACATCAGCCGCAGCCGTCTCGACCTGCTCCAGAAAGGCCCGGATGCCGCCCTGGCCTTTCTGCGCCAGCAAATCGCCCACCTGCGCTGCTTGGGGCAGATCCGCCCGGTGGCCCATTTGCTGGGTGAGCAGATTCGTGTGAGCCTGATCAAGGGCCAGCGCAGTCATGCCGTGGAATTGTTGCAATCGCTTGAAGAGTTGGCCCGTGCGCACGGCAGTGATCTGGGTGGCCGGGCGGAATTACCAGCGATTGCCGCCCTGGCGCGTGCACGGGTGATCAGCCGCGAGGACTCCCAAGCCGCGTTGCAGGCCTTGAATGAGGCGAGGCACTTTGCCGACCGTTTCCACCGCGGCCGGTTCGGTGTGCTCATCGACCTGTTGTCGGCCGGAGTTTTGGAAGACCTTAACCGCCCGGAAGAATCCCTTGCGCAGCTACGTCGGGCCCTGGAAAACGGCCGGCGCCTGGGGCTGGTTCGGACCTTGCTGGATGAAGGTAAGTTGACTGAGAAACTGCTCTCCCGCCTGGCTCAAAGCGCGCTGGAGGATCCCCTTCGGCAGTACGTGGACGAACTGATCGGCAAGCTCACCGGTCCTTGCGCCCCGACCTTTGCCGCGCTCCGCAAGCGCCGCAGCGCGGCCCCCGGGCAGGCGCCACAATTGACCCCGCGTGAATGCGACATCCTCCGTCTCGTCGCCCAGGCCATGTCGAGCAAGCGCATCGCCCTCACGCTGGACATTACCCTGGACACCGTGAAGTGGAACCTGCGCAACATCTTCGCCAAGCTGGGCGTTTCCAGCCGTTACGACGCCATGGTCTGGGCGCGTAACCAGAAACTGATCGACTGACCCCTCTCTTCCGGGGGGGGCTCCCTTCGCTGCCGCGCACCTAACCTCGTAGGACACCGCCGATCCAACGGCCCATCCACGGGGAGACGACATGACACGCCGCCTGCTGTTCAACACCACCCGATCCATCATCATCGAACGGGGCGCTGCTGCCCGCCTCGCCGAACAAGTCCAGTCAATGGGCCATCGCTCCGTGCTGCTGGTCACCGATGCCGGCGTGCTCGCTACGGGCCTGCTCACACCGGTGGAAGGCGGTTTCGCCCGACTGGGCATCGCGCTGCAAGTGTTCAGCGATGTGCAGGCCGATCCACCGGAGTCGGTCATTCTTGAAGCGGTACAAGCCGCTCGCCAATGCGGCGCCGATTGCGTGATCGGCTTCGGCGGCGGTAGTTCGCTGGATGCAGCGAAGTTGACGGCTCTGCTTGCGCGCAGCGAGGAATCGCTGGCCGACATCTACGGCATCGACCAGACCAATGGCCGTCGCTTGCCGCTGATCCTGGTCCCTACCACGGCGGGCACGGGATCGGAAGTGACCGCAGTGTCGGTGATCACCACCGGCGAAGGCCAGAAGAATGTGGTCATTTCCCCTTCCCTGTTGCCTGACATCGCCTTGCTGGACGCGGACCTGACATTGGGATTGCCCCGCTCCGTCACGGCGGCCACCGGTATCGACTCCATGGTGCACGCCATCGAGTCATACACCTCCCGGCACCTGAAAAACCCGATCTCCGACTGCCTGGCTCGCGAGGCGCTACGCCTGCTAGGGGAAAATCTGCAACAGGTGTGCGACAACGGCCAGGACGTGGAGGCACGGGAACAGATGTTGCTCGGCGCCTGCCTCGCCGGCATGGCGTTTGCCAATGCACCCGTCGCTGCCGTGCATGCGCTGGCTTATCCATTGGGCGCCCGCTTCCATATTCCTCACGGCCTGTCCAATTCGCTGGTGCTGGTGCCGGTGATGCGTTTCAACCTGGAGGCTGCGGCATCGCTATATGCCGAACTGGCCGTGATACTGCTGCCAGAGGCGCAAGGCTCGGCCTTGGAAAAAGCCAATGCCCTGATCGATCATCTGGAGGCATTGCCCGGTCGCATTGGCCTGCCGACGCGCCTGCGGGACGTGGGAATCACACTGGACGATCTCGAAGCGCTGGCCATCGACGCCATGAAGCAAGCACGCCTGCTCGGCAACAACCCTCGCGAACTGAGCCTGGATGACGTTCGGGCGATCTACCGGCAGGTGTTCTGACCACAGGCCTGCAGCGACATCCTTCTGTGGGGGGGGGGGGGGGGGGGGGGGGGGGGGGGGGGGGGGGGGGGGGGGGGGGGGGGGGGGGGGGGGGGGGGGGGGGGGGGGGGGGGGGGGGGGGGGGGGGGGGGGGGGGGGGGGGGG
>NZ_JBPKAM010000027.1:0-65201 GCF_051216495.1 Pseudomonas baetica
TTCGTGGGGGTTTTTTGGCACGACGAATTTTTTGGGGGGGGTGCTGTTTCTCTTCGAGAGAATTCCGCCCCCCCTGGTGAGTTTTTTTCTGTGTTGGGAGCGAGCCTGCTCGCGAAGACGGCATCCCTGCCACCACAAAAGCTCTGGCTACCCTTTGCCTTTGGTCCGCGTCATATTCGGCCCGCCATTCTTCTCCAGGTGCTCAATGATGATTCCCGCCACGTTCTTGCCGGTGGTGGTCTCGATGCCTTCCAAACCTGGTGACGAGTTCACCTCCATCACCAGCGGCCCGTGATTGGAGCGCAGGATATCCACACCTGCGACCGCCAGTCCCATGACTTTCGCGGCGCGCAAGGCCGTCATGCGCTCCTCCGGGGTGATCTTGATCAGGCTGGCGCTGCCACCGCGATGCAGGTTGGAGCGGAACTCGCCGGGTTTGGCCTGGCGTTTCATCGCCGCAATCACCTTGTCGCCCACCACGAAGCAGCGGATGTCCGCTCCGCCGGCCTCCTTGATGTACTCCTGAACCATGATGTTTTGTTTGAGGCCCATGAACGCCTCGATCACCGACTCCGCCGCCGTGGCGGTTTCGCACAGCACCACGCCGATGCCCTGGGTACCTTCCAGCACCTTGATCACCAGGGGCGCACCGTTGACCATTTCGATCAGGTCGGGAATGTCGTCCGGTGAGTGGGCAAAACCGGTAACCGGCAAACCGATGCCGCGACGCGACAACAATTGCAGCGAACGCAGTTTGTCCCGCGAGCGGGCGATGGCCACCGATTCGTTGAGCGGAAATACCCCCATCATTTCGAACTGGCGCAAGACTGCGCAGCCATAAAACGTGACCGACGCACCGATTCGCGGGATCACCGCGTCAAAACCTTCCAGCGGCTTGCCGCGATAGTGGATCTGCGGTTTGTGGCTGGCGATGTTCATGTAGGCGCGCAAGGTATCGACCACCACCATTTCATGGCCGCGTTCGGTACCGGCTTCGACCAGGCGACGGGTGGAATACAGACGCGGGTTCCGCGACAGCACAGCGATCTTCATGCAACACCTGTGGAGAGGGTAGATACCGGGAACACCGGCTTGTCTTGTACATACTTGATGCCCGGGTTGACCACCAGCTGGCCATCAATCAGGGCTTTGGAACCGAGCAGCAGGCGATAACGCATGGACTTGCGGCAGGCAAGCGTGAACTGGACACGCCAGACCCGATCACCGAGGGCCAGGGTCGTGCTGATCACGTATCGCACCTGCGCGTGACCGTTCGAGCTTTTAATGGTTTTCATCGTCACCAGCGGCGCTTCACAGCGACGGTGACGCAGTTGCACCACCGTTCCCAAGTGCGCCGTGAAACGCACCCATTGCTCGCCATCGCGGTCGAATACTTCGATGTCGGTAGCATGCAGGCTGGAGGTGCTGGCGCCGGTGTCGATTTTTGCCCGAAGGCCCGCGACTCCCAAGTCCGGGAGCGCCACCCACTCGCGCAGACCGACAACGGTCAAATGATCAAATGTCTTCAAAATTGTTCAACCGGTAGAAACCACGGTGGCCGCAGGCGGCCGAATTCGCGGTATTCACGCAGAATAATGGTTAAAAGGCGACAGATATCTACGGCCCGGATTTCCAGCCTCACTGGGAGGTTATGGAATGTCAGCATTTTAATCCTGGGCGGTGGAATTCTTGGCACGACAGAAACGGTAGTACAGTTCACCAATATTTCAGAACGAGGAAATCCCATGGCACAAAAAAACGAAGAGGACGACAAAGTCCGTCTCGATAAATGGTTATGGGCCGCACGTTTTTACAAGACACGAGCCCTGGCCAAGGCGGCGATTGAAAGCGGTAAGGTGCATTGCCGGGGCGAGCGCTGCAAGCCAGGCAAAGAGCCACACATTGGCGATGAATTCGTGATTCGCACTGGTTTCGATGAGCGTACGGTGGTGGTCCAGGCGCTGTCGATCGTGCGCCGTGGTGCCCCGGAGGCACAGACGCTGTACGCCGAAACCGATGCCAGCATCGCCAAGCGCGAAAATGCCGCGGCTCAGCGCAAGGCAGGCGCCCTGGGCGTGAGCACCGATGGCAAACCGAGCAAAAAGGAGCGACGGGATCTGTTCAAGTTTCGTGGCAGCAACGAGTAACTATCCCAGACCGACTTGCAATTGTCCGGATGAGTAACCATATCGGGGGATTCCCCGACAGTGCAGCGAGCTGATAAATAGCCGCTCGTCGAAAATCACTACAGCATCCGACCCCATGGGCCATAAAGAGGGCCTATGGCGTTAGAGGCGTTGAAGCCCATTTTTTACAATTCAGATACCTAGACTTATGACCGACCTACCGGATACCGACTTCACCCAACGCTTCATCTTCGATGACAGCGACACCCGTGGCGAGATGGTCTCGCTGGAGCTCAGCTATGCCGAAGTCCTGGCCAAGCACGCCTATCCGGAGCCGGTTGCGCAATTGCTCGGTGAACTGATGGCGGCTGCGGCGTTGCTGGTTGGCACCTTGAAGTTCGATGGATTGCTGATCCTTCAGGCCCGTTCCGAAGGCCCGATTCCGCTGCTGATGATCGAGTGCTCCAGCGAGCGCGACATTCGTGGTCTGGCCCGTTACGAGGCGGACCGGATCGCTGCCGACGCGACACTGTCCGACCTGATGCCGGAAGGCTCGTTGACATTGACCATCGACCCTCGGCAGGGCCAGCGCTATCAGGGCGTCGTCGATCTCGACGGCGAAAACCTGTCCGAGTGCTTTACCAACTACTTCGTCATGTCCCAGCAGATAGGCACGCGAATCAAGCTCTGCGCCGATGGCCGCCGTGCCCGTGGCATGCTGCTGCAGCAATTGCCTGCCGATCGCTTGAAAGACGAAGAAGAACGCGCCGCCAACTGGCAGCACCTCACCGCGCTGGCCGGGACGTTGAGCGCCGATGAACTGCTGAGCCTGGACAATGAAACCGTACTCCATCGTCTCTATCACGAAGAGCAGGTGCGGCTGTTCGATGTGCAAAAACTGCGCTTCCGTTGCAGCTGCTCGCGCGAACGTTCGGCCAATGCACTGGTCAGTCTGGGTAAGGAAGATGCACAACAACTGGTGGTTGAACACGGTGGCCACATCGAGATCGACTGCCAGTTCTGCAACCAGCAGTACCTGTTTGACGCCGCCGATGTCGCTCAATTGTTCGCCGGCGCGGGTGTCGATTCGCCGTCAGATACCCGTCACTAAAACGATTCAGCGCAGGTAAATTCACTGGTAAGTGCCGGAATAACGCCGTTACGACGGGAGGGCCCTACTCTTTTTGGGCTTTTCTGGCATAATCCGGCCCACTTTTTTCGCGGTAGTAGTGCACGACTTTCTACTACAAAACGTTTGGAGCACACTCGGCCACTGGCCGACGGGGAACCTCATGACGCAAGCCAATAACGCCGTGTACACCGATCTGAGTGTTGATGATCTGGTTAAAGAAGCCTTGAACCGCGGTGAAGGCGAGCTTGCCGATACCGGCGCACTGGTTGTTCGCACCGGTCACCGTACCGGCCGTTCGCCAGTCGATCGTTTCATCGTTGAAGAGCCGACCACTCAGGCTGCTATCGCCTGGGGCCCGATCAACCGCAAGTTCCCGGCCGACAAGTTCGATGCCCTGTGGGCTCGCGTTGAGGCATTCAACAACGCGCAAGAGCATTTCGTTTCCCACGTGCATGTAGGTGCGGCTGCCGACCACTACCTGGCCGTGAAGATGACCACCCAGACCGCCTGGCAGAACCTGTTCGGCCGTTGCCTGTTCATCAACCCTGAACAGTACAACCCGGCGGGTCGTGAAGAGTGGCAGGTCCTGAACGTTGCTAACTTCGAGTGCGTGCCAGAGCGTGACGGCACTAACTCCGACGGTTGCGTGATCATCAACTTCGCCCAGAAGAAAGTGCTGATCGCTGGCATGCGTTACGCCGGTGAAATGAAGAAAGCCATGTTCTCGGTGCAGAACTTCCTGCTGCCGGCCGCCGATGTGCTGCCAATGCACTGCGCTGCCAACATCGGCGAAGCAGGCGACGTGACCCTGTTCTTCGGTCTGTCAGGCACTGGCAAGACCACTCTGTCCGCCGATGAAAGCCGTTACCTGATCGGTGACGATGAACACGGTTGGGGCGAAGGCGTTGTCTTCAACATGGAAGGCGGCTGCTACGCCAAGTGCATCGACCTGTCCGAGAAGAACGAGCCGGTCATCTGGAAAGCCATCAAGCACGGCGCGGTCCTGGAAAACGTCGTGATCGACGAAGCCAAGCACGCCGACTACGCCGATGTCAGCCTGACCCAGAACAGCCGCGCCGCGTACCCGCTGGAGCACGTTGCCAAGCGTTCCGAAGCGAACCTCGGTGGCGAGCCGAACGCTGTGATCTTCCTGACCTGCGACCTGACCGGCGTACTGCCGCCAGTGTCGATCCTGAACAACGAACAGGCGGCCTACCACTTCCTGTCCGGCTACACCGCGCTGGTCGGTTCGACCGAAATGGGCTCGGGCAGCGGCATCAAGTCGACCTTCTCCACCTGCTTCGGCGCACCGTTCTTCCCGCGTCCGGCCGGCGAATACGCTGAGCTGCTGATCAAACGTATCAATGGCTTCGGTTCCAAGGTCTACCTGGTTAACACCGGCTGGACCGGCGGTGGCTACGGCGTTGGCAAGCGCTTCAACATCCCGACCACCCGTGGCGTGATCGCCGCGATCCAGAGCGGCGCTCTGATCGGTGCCGAGACCGAGCACCTGGACACCATCAACCTCGACGTGCCGAAGGCCGTACCGGGCGTTGAGACTGGCCTGCTGAACCCACGCAACACCTGGGGCGACAAAGTCGCCTACGACGAAGCCGCCAAAGCACTGGCCGGCCTGTTCATCGAGAACTTCAAGAAGTTCGACGTGAGCGACGCGATCAAGGCTGCTGGTCCAAAGTTGTAAGTGTTAGTTTGAAGCAATGAAAAGGCCGCCCTCAGGGGCGGCTTTTTTGTGGGCGAGATTCAGGTTTTCAGATGCAGGACAAACGCCCCGATCAGCACCAACACCACCCCCAATACCTGCACCTTGCCCAACCGCTCCTTGAAAAACACAAACCCTAGAGTCGCCGCAATGGCACCGGACAACGTGCTGATCACCGTCACCACCGAAACCGATCCGGCCACTGCGCCCCAGGCGAATGCAGAAAAGCCGCCGAGATTCATCAAGCTTGCGCCGGTCAACGTCAGGCAGTTTTTCAACGGTGGGATTTTCAGTCCGTCGTCGATCCTGAGGACGATCGCTACCAATACGATCAGGCCTACCAGGTAGGCCAGCCATAGCATCGTCACCGGGCCAAGTTTTGGCAGGACGAATTGGCCTTGCAGCCAGAAACTGGTGCCGTAGAACATGGCCGCCAGCAGCGCAAAGGCAATGGAGGTGCTTGCCGAAGTGGTGTGTGGCACCTTCGGGTCGGAGTGAATGCTGGAGAGCACTACGCCAATCACGCACAGCGCAATGCACGACAACTGGAGCAGGCTGATGTGCTCGCCACTTGCCCAGGACAGCAGCGTGGTCACCACGCCGTAAGAGGTCACCAGCGGCGCCACAATCGAGGCTTTTCCGAGGGCGAAGGCCTTGGACAATGCCAGGGCGCCGGACACGGTCAGTGCTGCTGCCGCAACCCCGAAGAGCCAGGTTTCGAGTGGAGCGGCCATGGATCGGAGAATGGATGCAGGGAAGGCGATCAGCAACAGGCTCATGATGGTAAAACCCAGCGCCTGACCGAAGTAAACGGCGCGCTTGACACCGACAGCGCGGGCATTCAGGCCCACCAGAAAATCCGTGCCACCCCACAGCAAGGCGGCCAGCAAACCCATCAGAACGTCCACGCAATATCCTTATCGTGATGCGCCGGGGACGTTACAGGTCTTCAAGCGCCTGGGTGTCCCAGCGTTGGGCCTTGATAGCCCGGTAGAGCATGCCGATGGTCAATGGTTCCTTCTCGCCGCGACCCTTGGCTTTACGCTTTAAATACACATCGTAGCCGTCGGGCTGGAAATAGCGATAACTGTCGTAATCCACAAAATCGATGGCGAACTGCTCTTCCAGGGTTTCGATCAAATGCTGCGCGTCGGCGCCGTTGCAGCCGAGGTCGAAATTGATCGAGGTGGTGAGGTGGATGGTTTTGCGTTCGGGGAGGCCGATTTCTTCGTGGAGCAGCTGCAGGAGCTGGTGCATGGTGGGATCGTTGGGGAAGTTTGGGGCGAGCTGCATTGCGGGGTGTCCGAGGTTGGAGCGGAATGGGTTAATTCAGGAGAGTGGAGCGTTCAAAGGGTCACCAATGCAATGCTCGAAAATAGCTTCGAGAGCTCGGTAGTCGCAGGCCACCGCAGCTATGTTCGCAGGAACCCAGGCGGAATCTTTTATCAACCACCAATCAACTGCAAACCCAGCGTTAATGATGATTTGTTCGAACAGAATTCGCTGAGCGCGACCATTGCCTTCACGAAACGGGTGAACGACATTGAGGTCACCATACGACTCAGCAACTTTCTCGACCAATTCTGCTTTATTGGTTCCGACAAACCAGGACGCACGCTCCATGACCTTAAAAATTTTCTCGGCTTCAGGGGCGATACGCTCTGCGGTACAAAAGAGAGTGTCACCTTTACGGATGTTGACCGTTCTCAGCAATCCCGCCCATTCGTAGACATCTGAAAACAGCGTCTTATGAATATGTTGTAAAAGGTTAAGGTCGTATGGAGGAGGGAGAAGGCGAAAATTGCTTACGGCGATTTCAGAGAGTTCTCGCTCCGCTTTTTGTAGCTGTTCTTCGTCTTGAATATTCAACAGGTTGCGCAGAACGTCGCTACTTGGATAGCAATATGGGTCTTGTCCAACCCCATACTTATCCACCATTAACGCGGATTCTGACGGTATTTTTCGAGCACCGACTCCCGAGTCGGAAGCGGTTTTTCCGCGTCGGCACGGGAGGTGTCGAAGCCTTCAAGGCGCAAGCTCGCCAGATAGTTTGAGCGGCGCACCTTGTCGTAGTAATCCTGCTTTTGCTGAAAAGTCAGTTCGCTCATTACCGCTGCCTCTTTGTGCAATGTCCAAGTGTAGCGTAAAGGATCTGATCGATAGGTTGGTATTTCTGATGCAACGTGGGCGAGGAATGCTCCCGATTGGAGCTTGGGGGCCCTGATCGGGCGTGGTTTGTCCGCCTGGCATATTGTTTTTCATCAGGTGCACCGCGCTATCATTTTTTTCGCGAGCAGGCTCGCTCCCACACGGGGGGATAGCGGTCAACAGGTGGTTTTGGGCAGGCGTTGCCGGGCGATGTCGAGCAGGTCGTTGCCGTCCTGGGTGAGTAGGTACAGTGCGCTGACGATGTTGGGGATGTCGCTGGCGTCGGCTTGTTTGAAGCACAGGCAGTACAGGGTTTCGAGCAGGTTGCTGGCGGCGCGGATGCGTTGGCGGGCGGCGTCGAGGATTTCGAAGGGGTCGGCTTCGGTGTCGATGAGCAGCACCGGCGTTTCGCTGTAACTGGATTTGAGTGGATGGTAGCGCTTGGTTAGTGGATCGGTATTGTTCATCGAGTGCGTCCTGAGCGAAATCGGCAAGCGTTCCCGGCAGGCCGAGACGCTGTTTTCAGCTGCGGCGGAGACTATAGAAGGGTGTGTTCCGCTGCGACAAGACGGCAGTGATGGACAAGTTTTGTAGGGCTTTTGTCGGTTTTTGAGGACGGGGACTACGCATTATTGGCGGTTTTTTACTGCGTAACTGCCAAGGGTAAGAATACCTACGGGGTTGTCAGATAAGGCGCGGTGAGGCTCAGTCGAAGGTGCCTCAGAAATCGTAGGGCATTTCATTTCTTGCGGTGAAAGTACCGACGTCTTCGCGAGCAGGCTCGCTCCCACTGGAGGTATGCATCGCACACAATTCTTGTATTGAGTGAAGGTAATTTGTGGGAGCGAGCCTGCTCGCGAATGCAATCTGCCAGTCAGCCCATCTCCCAAGCCTTGCGATGCTGTCAGGCCATCCGCTGTATCATCCCGTATCGTTTTTACCCCCGACCTTTTCTCGACTCGCTGCCATCGCCATCTAGGCTTTGCCCATCGCAGCGGTCAACGGAGTGACAGCTTATGCACAACACCCTGGAACAGGTTTTCGGTTATCCACAGTTTCGACCTGGACAGGAGGCGACAGTTAGCGCAGTGCTGGCGGGGCGTTCGGCGGCGGCGATTTTTCCTACCGGTTCCGGCAAGTCCCTGTGCTACCAGTTATCGGCGGTCATGCTGCCGCACCTGACGCTGGTGGTTTCGCCATTGTTGGCGTTGATGCAGGATCAGTTGGCGTTCCTGCAACGCCACGGCATTGCAGCAGGCAGTATCGATTCGGCCCAGAGCCGGGATGACACCAGCGATGTCATGGCACGCGCCAGGTCCGGCGAATTGAAGATTTTGATGATTTCCGTGGAACGCTTGAAAAACGAGCGCTTTCGCAATTTTTTGCAGCAGGTGCCCATCTCCCTGTTGGTGGTGGACGAGGCGCACTGTATTTCGGAGTGGGGGCACAACTTCCGTCCGGACTATCTCAAGCTTCCGGACTACCAACACCAGTTCAACATCCCTCAGGTCCTGCTGCTAACGGCCACCGCAACTCCCAAGGTGATCGCCGACATGCAGGCCAAATTCGCCATCGCCTCCGCGGACGTGGTGACCACCGGCTTCTATCGGCCGAACCTCAATCTATGGGTAGAACCTGTGCGTGGGCAGGACAAGCGTCGCCGCCTCGTCGAGTGGATGAGCAGGCGTCCGGGCCAGCCGAGCATCGTCTACGTCACCCTGCAAAAAACCGCCGAACAGATTGCCGAACACCTGAGCCGCAGCGGCATTCAGGCCGAGGCTTATCACGCCGGTTTGCCCCACGATCAGCGCGAGGCTATCCAGACTCGGTTCATGGGCGGGCAGTCCAATTGCATCGTGGCCACCATTGCGTTTGGCATGGGTATCGACAAGAGCGACATCCGCAACGTGGTGCATTTCGACCTGCCCAAATCCATCGAAAATTACAGCCAGGAAATCGGCCGCGCCGGACGAGACGGGCAACCGTCCGATTGCCTGGTTCTGGCTAACCGCGACAGCCTCAACGTGCTGGAAAACTTCGTCTATGGCGATACGCCGGAGTGCGATGGCATACGCCGTGTACTCGACGAGTTGCAAGCCTGCGCGCCCGAAGGGCAGTGGGAGTTTCTGTTGGGGCCGCTGGCGGACAACAGCAACATTCGCCAGCTTCCGCTCAAGACCTTGCTGGTGCAGCTGGAGTTGCGTGGAGTCATCACCCCGCGCTACGCCTACTACGCTGAGTACCGTTTCAAATACCTTGAAGAGCCCGAGGCACTGCTGGCCCGTTTCGAAGGCGAGCGCAGGGATTTCGTTGCTGCGATCATCCAGACTTCCAGCCGCGCACGCACCTGGGCCACGGTGAATTTCGAGGCGTTGTACGAGCAGTATCAGGCGGAACGCGAAAGGGTGGTCAGGGCGCTGGATTACTTCCAGGAGAAGGGGGGGGTGGAGCTTGAAAGCAAGCTGATGACCGAGGTCTACAGCCTGCTGCAAACGGACTTTGATAGCGCCGCATTGAGTGAAAACCTGCATGCCTACTTTGTTCGGCATGAGCAAACCGAAATCGCGCGAATTCACGCCATGCTGGATCTATTCGCCACCGACCGCTGCTTGGGCTATCGTCTGGCCGAGTATTTCGGTGACCGAAATGCCCCCCGGCAGTGCGGGCACTGTTCAGTGTGCCATGGACAAGTGGCACGTTTGCCAGAACCACCGGTATTGCTCGCCCTTGTGGATAAAAATTTCGAGGCGCAGTGCGGTGGTTTTATCCACAGGCATGAACAGCACACGGGCAGTGTGCCGTCCGCCGAGCGCGTGACACGGTTTCTGTGCGGGATCAGTGTGCCGTTATTCACCAAACTCAAGGTTCGTTCGATTTCCGGGTATGCGAGCCTGGAGGATTATCCCTATGCCGAGGTGCGCGCGTGGGCTGAACAACATTTGTTGAATTGAATGTGGGAGCGAGCCTGCTCGCGAAGAACGATTACACGGTTTTCGCAATTAACCGGCCAATTACTACAGGAACCGTAGCCAATGTCCAACCCGATGCCTCAACGCACCGACTACCCGCACTTCCAACCCATTACCACCCGATGGCACGACAACGACGCCTATGGTCACGTCAACAACGTCACCTACTACAGCTTTTTCGATACGGCAGTGAATACCTACCTGATCGACGTCGGTGGGCTGGACATACATGATGGCGAGGTGGTGGGCTTCGTGGTGAGTTCGGCGTGCGATTACTTTGCTTCCATTGCCTTCCCGGACCGGATCGAAATCGGTTTGCGGGTCGGCAAATTAGGCAACAGTTCGGTGCAGTATGAGTTGGCGGTGTTCAAGCAGGGGGAAGACGAGGCCCGTGCAGCGGGGCGCTTTGTCCATGTGTTTGTCGACCGTGCATCAAACCAGCCGGTGACAATTCCAGCTGGATTGCGCAACGCCATGGAGCGTCTGGTGGTTTAGCCAGGGCAAAAAAAATCGCAGCCCTCGGGCTGCGATTTTTCACCTGCCAGCGAAACCGTTCCGGTCTCAGTGGCGATGACGGTAGTACTTGTGATGCTTGCGATGGCCGTAGTGGTGGCCACGATCGTGACGATAGTCATCACGGTAGTAGCGGCGACCACCGCGATGATCATCATCATCGTCGTCATCATCGGCCTTGTTGCCCATGTAGTTACCCAGCGCACCGCCAGCGCCGCCGCCTGCTGCGGAGCCGATCAGGCTGCCGGTGGTGCCGCCCATGCTGCGGCCGACCACGTTACCACCTGCCGCGCCCAACGCACCGCCAATGGCCGCTTCGCCACGGCTGTGTTTGTCTGCGCCGACGGCGCTACCGCCCGCGCCACCCAGGGCCGCGCCGATAGTGGAACCTGTGCTACCGCCAAGCGACTGGCCGACGACCGAGCCTAGAACCCCGCCCAATGCGCCGCCCACACCTGCTTCGGTGGTGCCGCCAGCAGAGGCAATGCCACTGACAAGGCCAAGGGACAACAAGAGAATCGAGGAGAACTTCATGGGGGAACCTCAAGGGGATGACGTCGCGATCCTGAGGCTGTGGCATGGGCGTGACAATCGAAATCCGACGAGTAACACGACTTGAGCACATTTCTATAAGTTGCTGTTTTTTAGACGGAACTTAATGGTTTTTCGCCGGTCTTTAGCTACTTCGGAATGGCCGTTTTTGTGAAAAAACGGCCTTTTTTGTGGGCGTTTGAAAAGTGTTCGGCTTGGATGATTTGTTGAATGTTCCAACGCTTTCGCGAGCAGGCTCGCTCCCACAATGGATTTTGGTCGAACACAAAAGTTGTGACTACTGAAGATCAAATGTGGGAGCGAGCCTGCTCGCGAAGAGGCCGGATCAGGCGACACTTTAAGCCGATCTGGCCAGGATCAACCCACTTTCGCTCGCGGCCTCCAAGCGGATCGCCACGAACTTCGAAGTCGGTGTATGGCTGCCATCCCCAGTACTTTCCAGCGGCACCAGCGGGTTCACTTCCGGATAGTACGCCGCCGCCTGCCCAGCCGGGATATCGAACGCCAGCAGTGTAAAGCCTTTTACCCGGCGCTCAACGCCATCGTCCCAGAGCGAAACAATGTCGGCTTTCTGCCCAGGCTTGAAGCCCAGGCGAATAATGTCGGCTTCATTGACGAACAACACATCACGTTGACCTTTCACTCCGCGATAGCGGTCATTGAGGCCATAGATCGTCGTGTTGTACTGATCGTGGGAGCGCATCGATTGCAGGATCAAGTCCGGCAATTTGCCCGTGGCGCGGGTGCGTTCGTGCACCAGGTCCTTGGGTAATACGTTCGGGCGGAAATTGGCCCGGCCTGAAGCGGTATTCCACTTGCGTGCACCGGCGCTATTGCCCAGGTAAAAGCCGCCCGGATTCTTGATCTTCTCGTTGAAGTCTTTGAAGTTGGGGATGGTGTCGGCGATCAGGTCGCGGATGCGCCTGTAGTCCGCCACCAGCCAGTTCCAGTCCACCGGGTGGTTGCCCAGGGTCGCTGCCGCGATACCGGCAAGAATCGCCGGCTCCGAGCGCATCTGGTTCGACAGCGGTTCCAACTGGCCATTGGAGGCGTGGACCATACTGAACGAGTCCTCGACGGTCACCGCTTGTGGCCCTTCGGTTTGCCGGTCGATATCGGTACGGCCCAGGCACGGCAGGATCAGCGCCTCTTTACCGTGCATCAGATGGCTGCGGTTGAGCTTGGTGCTGATCTGCACGGTCAGGTCGCAGTTGCGCAGGGCCTGGAACGTGCGTGGGCTGTCAGGGGTGGCTTGGGCGAAGTTACCGCCCAGGGCCATAAACACTTTGGCTCGACCTTCGGCCATGGCGTGAATCGCCTCAACCACGTTGTGGCCGTTCCCGCGGGGCACCTTGAACTGGAAACGACGCTCCAGCGCATCGAGGAACGCCACGGGTGGGCGCTCGTTGATGCCCATGGTCCGGTCGCCCTGCACGTTACTGTGGCCACGCACCGGGCACAGGCCAGCACCCGGTCGGCCAATGTTGCCACGCAGCATTTGTAGATTGGCGATTTCCTGGATGGTCGCCACCGAATGGCGATGCTGGGTGATGCCCATGGCCCAGCACATGATGACGCTCTTGCCTTTGGCGTACATGCGCGCCGCTTGCTCGATTTCAACGAGGGACAGGCCTGACTGCTCGACGATCTGCTCCCACGGCGTATCGTCAATGACGGTCAGGTAGTCCAGCACGTTGACGCTGTGTTCATTGAGAAAGGCGTGATCGAACACCGCCGGTGCACCAGCCTTCTGTGCATCGCGCTCCCATTGCAGCAGGAACTTGGCCATGCCGCGCATGATCGCCATGTCGCCACCCAGCGCCGGACGGAAATACGCGGTGTTGGTTGGCCTGTCGCCGTTGGTGAGCATTTCGATCGGGTGTTGCGGGTGCTGGAAGCGTTCCAGGCCCCGTTCTTTGAGCGGGTTGATGCACACCACTTGCGCACCGCGTTTCACCGCCTCACGCAGTGGTTCGAGCATCCGAGGGTGGTTGGTGCCAGGGTTCTGGCCCCAGACGAAAATCGCATCGGCGTGTTCGAAGTCGTCGAAGGTCACAGTGCCTTTGCCGACGCCAACACTCTGCGACAACGCGACACCGCTGGCCTCATGGCACATGTTCGAGCAATCGGGGAAGTTGTTGGTGCCATAGGCGCGCACGAACAATTGATAGAGAAATGCTGCTTCGTTACTGGCGCGCCCCGAGGTGTAGAACTCGGCCTGGTCCGGGCTCGACAGAGCGCGCAGGTGCTTGGCGATCAAGGCAAAGGCATCGTCCCAACTGATGGGGCGGTAGCGGTCGGTTTCGGCGTTGTACACCAACGGCTCGGTCAGGCGGCCTTGGTACTCAAGCCAATAGTCGCTCTGCTCCAACAGCGAGGTGACGCTGTGTTTGGCGAAGAACTTGCCATCGACACGGCGTTTGGTCGCTTCCCAGTTCACCGCTTTGGCGCCGTTCTCGCAGAACGCCACCATGCCGCCTTCCAAAGAATCGCCCCAGGCGCAACCGGGGCAATCGAAGCCGCCGTTCTTGTTGGTCTTGAGCATCATGCGCAGGTTTTTCAGCGCGTTGTCGCTGGTCAACCAGGCCTGGGCGACGCTGATCAGCGCGCCCCAACCGCCGGCCGGGCCTTTGTAGGGTTTATAACGGGGAATGGGTGTCTGGTCGGCTTGACGGTGTTGACTCACGCGTGGTTCTCCAACGCTGGGCTGTAGACCCGCGGCGCATTCTTTTGTGGCAGATGGATGAGATTGAGGTTGTGGCGACGAGCCCATTGCACGGCAAGGCCCGTGGGCGACGACAGGCTGACCAGGGTCTGGATGCCGGCGCGCAACACTTTCTGGATCAATTCGAGACTGCAACGGCTGGTGACAATCACCAGGCCGCCCTCGGTGGGGATGTTGCGACGGATCAAGCCGCCGATCAGCTTGTCGAGGGCGTTATGCCGGCCGATGTCTTCACGTCCGAGCAACAGCTCGCCTTTGTCGTTCATGAACACCGCGGCATGTACTGCGCCGCTGTACTGACCCAGCGGCTGGAACGCGCCGATTCGCTGGCGCAGGCCGTCGAGCCATTCGGCCGGCGGAAGTGGCGCGCCGGGCAGCACGTTGAGCTCTGGCAATGCCTGCTCTACCGCTTCGACACCGCAGAGCCCGCAGCCACTGGTGCCGGCCAGTTGTCGGCGCTGCTGCTTGAGGTTCCAGAAGGCACGGTTGGCGATGGTGACCTGCGCGTATTGCGCGGACCCCGAGCCGCTGAGTTGCAAGTCATAGATGTCGGTGGCGTCCTGGATAATGCCGCTGCCCAGGCTGAATCCGACGATGAAGTCTTCCAGGTCCGTGGGGGTGATCAGCATGACCGCCTGATTGATGCCGTTATAGGAAATCGCCAACGCCACTTCCTCGGCCAACGCAGTGCTGTCCGATTCGCAGGATTCAATATTGCTGTAGCTGTAGGTCTGGCTGGCAGCAGGCGCTGGCGTTTCGGGGGCAGGCGCCGCGCAGGCCGGGCGCTTGTCGTTCATGGCATCACCGACGGTTTTGATCAGCTTTAAGACTAGGCGCGGCAAAGTGTCGCGTCTAATCGCTAATACTGATCTACCGATAGATGCCGTCGATCAACTGCCCGCGAGCGATTGCTGATAAATCGCGAAGCACGCCTCTGCCAATGCTGAACGCGGCGCGCTGCGACGCATGATCAGTCCCAACCGACCGAGCGTCTGGGCGTTTTCGATCGGTTGCAGGCGTAAATCCTCCGTCAGGCCTTCCAGGCTACTGTCCAATGGCATGACGGCGCAGCACAAACCGCCGTGCACGGCTTGTAACAGTTGATGCACGGCATCGGTCTGCAATAAAGGCTGTGGGGTCAAGCCACGACTGTGGAAGTTATGGTCGATGGATTGGCGGAAGTGCATGCCGCTGGTGAGCATGCCCAGTGGCAGCTCGATCAAGGATTCCCAGCTCAACGGCGCCTCGCCGAAAGTGAAGAAGCGCTGATCGTAGAGCAGGCCCATGCGGGTTTCGCTGAAGGTGAGCGATTCGAAGTGGTCGGCGTCCAGGCGTTCCAGGTAAGACACACCAAGGTCCAGGCGATTGTTCGCCAGCTGTTCGAGGATTTGCTCCGAGCTCAGCGAGGAGAGCTCGAAGCGAAGGTTGGGATGCTGTGCGTGCAAGCGTTGCAGCAGTGGCAGTGGGTCGAAGCTCGACAGTGGCACCACCCCCAGACGCAAGGTGCCGACGAGATTGCCTCGACAGGCTGCCGCTTCGGCGTACAAGCCGTCATAAGCCGCCAGCACGGTGCGTGCCCAGGCCAGTACGCGCTCGCCCGGTGCGGTGAATCCTTCGAAGCGCTGACCGCGATTGACCAGTGGTAGATCGAGTTCTTCTTCGAGGCTGCGCAGGCGCATGGACAAGGTCGGTTGAGTGATGTGGCAACGCGCGGCGGCCTGGCCGAAGTGCCGGGTTTCGTCGAGAGCGATGAGGAATTTCAGTTGCTTGATGTCCATCTTCGCTCCTGGGGGACGAGAAAGGTGCGGATTCTATCGTTGGGGCGAAGCGGCGTCATTGGTCGGGTTGGATCCGTGCTTTGCGAGGGTGGTCTAGGCTTTTACGTCTGGACAACTAACTTTCCAGGGAGAGCAAACGATGAGTCTTTTAAGCTTTGTGAAAGAGGCAGGCGAAAAACTGCTGGATTTGTTGACGCCCGGTAATGCCAATGCCAGTGAGCAGTTGAAAGATCACATCAGTAAGGTTGGCCTGGGTAATCCGAATGTACAGGCGACGGTTGATGGCGACAAAGTCACTGTGACCGGCGAGGTAGGCAGTCAGGAGGAGAAAGAAAAAATTCTGCTGGCCGTGGGCAATATTGCCGGCGTCGGCAGTGTGGATGATCAGATCACCGTGACTGGGCCGGTCGTGAAGGCTGCCGTATTTGTCACCGTTGTGAAGGGCGACACCCTCAGCGCCATTTCCAAGCGCGTGTATGGTGATGCCAACCAGTACAACAAGATCTTTGAAGCCAACAAACCAATGCTGTCCCATCCGGACAAGATTTATCCGGGGCAGTCGTTGCGGATTCCCGAGTAGCCTTCAGGACCGCATTCGCGAGCAGGCTCGCTCCCACATTTGATCTGCAATAAACACAGAGTTTGTGCAGGACATCGATCCATTGTGGGAGCGAGCCTGCTCGCGAAGCAGACGCCGCGGTCTCACAGGCCTGCAATCAAATCCCGATAATCCCCCACCGCCGCAAACTCTGCGGTGTCCTTCGGCCCCTTGCGGCTGTCCGGCTCGCTCACGGCCAGCAAATGCGCCACGCCGAAATTCCGCGCACTGCGCAGGATCGGTAACGTGTCGTCGATAAACAAACTGCGCGCCGGGTCGAAATCGATGTCCGCCTGCAATGCTTCCCAGAACTGCGGGTTTTCCTTGGGGAAACCGTAATCGTGAGAGCTGATCAAGCGCTCGAAGTAGGGCGCCAGTTCGATTTTCTCGAGCTTCAATGACAGCGAGTCACGGTGGGCGTTGGTGATCAGCACCACGCGTTTGCCGGCTTGCTTGATGGCGGCCAGAAAGGTGTCCGCGTCCGGGCGCAAGGCAATCAGGTGTGCGGTTTCCAGTTTCAGTTCGCGCACCGGCAGCTTCAACTCGGCACTCCAGAAATCCAGGCAGTACCACTGCAATTGGCCGGCGTTGCGTTCGAACAATGGCTGCAACTCCAGTTCAGCCATGGCCCGGCTCACCCCGTGCAGGTCTGCGTAGCGCTGGGGCAAGTGCTCCAGCCAGAAATGGTTGTCGAAGTGCAGGTCCAACAGCGTGCCGTCCATGTCCAAAAGAACGGTGTCGATGTCGTGCCAAGGCAGCGGGAACATAAAACTTCTCCAGCGATAAAAAAGGTATCCGGGGACAACAATCAGGATAGGCCGGGTATAGTAACCCGCTATCGCTCAGGAGCCGCTCATGCGCCAGAAACCCACCATACTCGCCCGCGAGATCGTCGCCACCAGCCGTTTGTTTTGCGTCGAGGAGCTGAAGCTACGCTTTTCCAATGGTGTGGAGCGCACCTATGAGCGCCTGGTCGGCAAAGGCGCAGGCTATGGCGCGGTGATGATCGTGGCGATGCTCGATGCCGATCACGCGGTGCTGGTGGAAGAGTATTGCGGCGGAACGGATGAATACGAACTGTCGCTGCCCAAGGGCCTGATTGAACCGGGTGAAGATGTGCTGGCGGCGGCGGAGCGTGAACTCAAGGAGGAGGCCGGTTTTGGTGCGCGGCAGCTTGAGCATTTGACGGAACTGTCGTTGTCGCCCGGTTACATGAGCCAGAAGATCCAGATAGTGCTGGCGACCGATTTGTATGAGGAACGACTGGAAGGTGATGAGCCGGAGCCGATGGGCCTGGGCAAAGTCAACCTGCGCGAGTTGTCGGCGCTGGCGCAAAACCCCCAATTCACTGAAGGCCGTGCCTTGGCCGCGTTGTACCTGGCCCGTGACCTGTTGACCCAACGCGGAGTGTTTCTGCCATGAATTTTCCCCATCCATTGATGGCTCCGGTGGTTGAGCTGGCCTTGAAGGCGGGTGACGCGATATTGCCGTTCTGGCGCACGGGTACGGCCGTCACTGCCAAGTCTGACGACTCGCCTGTCACTGCCGCCGACCTGGCCGCTCATCACGTGATTTTGGCAGGGCTCACGGCGCTGGACCCGAGCATCCCGGTGCTGTCCGAGGAAGACGCCGGTATTTCCCAGAGTGTACGGGCCGGGTGGCAGCGCTGGTGGCTGGTAGATCCGCTGGACGGCACCAAGGAATTCATCTCCGGCAGTGAAGAGTTCACCGTCAACATTGCGCTGATCGAGCAAGGGCGTGTGGTGTTTGGCGTGGTTTCGATGCCGACCAATGGGCGCTTCTACGTGGGCGGTTCCGGATTGGGCGCCTGGCGTGGCGACAAGGGTGCCGAGCCGCTGCCGATTCAGGTTCGTGAAGTGCCGCCATCGGATGCCGCGTTCACCGTGGTCGCCAGTCGCCGCCATTCCAGCCCGGAACAGGAACGCCTGCTGGCTGGGTTGAGCGCCAGCCTGGGCGAACTGGAGCTGGCCAATATTGGCAGTTCGCTGAAGTTTTGCCTGTTGGCCGAGGGGGCGGCGGATTGTTATCCGCGTCTGGCACCGACTTCGCAGTGGGACACGGCGGCGGCGCAAGGTGTGCTGGAGGGAGCGGGCGGTGAAGTGCTGGATTTGAATGGTGCGCCGTTCTGTTATCCGGCGCGGGAGTCTCTGCTGAACGAGTTTTTCCTGGCGTTGCCGGCTAAAGCGGCATGGCGGGAGAAACTGCTAGAACTGGCGCGTTCCTGAACCCAACATCATTTTGTGGCGAGGGAGCTTGCTCCCGCTGGGTTGCGCAGCGACCCCAAAACCAGCCACCGCGCAGTATCAGATAGACCTTGTAGCGGGAATTGCGACTGCTGCGCAGTCGAGCGGGAGCAAGCTCCCTCGCCACAGGTGTTGTGCAGGTTCTGATAATTACCGGTGCAGGACGTACTGCCCGACAAACCTCACCGCATCCTCATCGCTCCCCGCATTCACCACCCGCGTAGGCAAGGTCAACCGTGCCCGCCCATAGCGCTGATACATCGCCAGGAACTTCTTCCACACCTGTGCACTGGGTGCCTGGCAAATGGCGTGTGCATCGCCGGTCACCGGCAGCGGGTAGTTGATCTGTCCTTCCTGGATCACGATGTGTCCGTCCGTGATGCCTTCTTCTTTCAGGCGCAAATGCAGCCAGCCCCAACCGGCCAGCACCGCGCCGCAATAGAGGCTGCCGCCGAACATGGTGCTCTTGTGGTTGACGTTGGCCTCCAGCGGCAAGTGCAGACGCAGTTGCTGGTCGTGCCAGTCGAGCACTTTGAGGCCCATGTCCCGGGTGAGGGGAATGTCGTGGTGGAGGATGGATTCCAGTTGACGACTGTCGCGGCTCATTCAGTGGCCTCTATGTGGTGGTGGCTCAATCGAGTTCATCGGTGTGGCTGGCGGCGCCGCTGTCGGCGAAGCTCAGGCCATGCTTGCGCAGTTTGTCGTGCAGGGTCTTGCGCGGAATGCCGAGGGCTTCGGCGACGCTGCGCACCGAGCTGTGGGAGCGCGCCAGTTCCGCGGCAATCAGGGTTTTTTCGAAGTTTTCCACCTGTTCGCTCAGGCCACCGCTGACCACGTCTACCACCGTACCGGTGGTGCCTTGCGATTCGCTGTTGTCCAGCGCCAGTTCCAGGCCGAGGGCGAAGCGTTCGGCGGCGTTTTGCAGCTCGCGCACGTTGCCCGGCCAGGCGTGGCGCAGCAGCAGGGCGCGTTGGCCGGGTTGCAGCTCATGGGGCGGCAAGCCGTGACGGGTGCTGGCCTCGTCGGCGAAATGCTGGAACAGCACCAACGCATCTTCACCTCGCTCACGCAGCGGCGGAATGCGCAGTGGCGCGACGTTGAGGCGGTAATACAAGTCGGCGCGGAAGCGGCCCTGATCGGCGGCCTGGCGCAGGTCTTCCTTGGTGGCGGCGATGATGCGGATATCCAGCGGAATCAGCTGATTGCCACCCAGGCGCTCGACCACCCGTTCTTGCAGCAAACGCAGCAATTTCACCTGCACGTCCAGGCTCATGCTTTCGATTTCATCGAGGAACAGCGTGCCGCCGTTGGCGAACTCGAACTTGCCGATGCGTCGTTTCTGTGCACCCGTGAAGGCGCCCGGCTCATGACCAAACAACTCGCTCTCGACCACCGACTCGGCCAGCGCCCCGGCGTTGATCGCCACGAACGGACCGTTCCTGCGGCTCGATAAATCGTGCAGCGCCCGGGCCACCACTTCTTTACCGGCGCCGGTCTCGCCGAGGATCAGCACGTCGGCCTTGGTCGCCGCCAGGGCGCCGATTTGCTCGCGCAGGCGCAGCATCGAAGGTGATTGCCCGACCAGACGGGTACTCAACTCATTGCGATCGCTCAGGGCCAGGCGCAGGCTGCGGTTATCCAACACCAAGCGGCGCAAGGCGAGGGCACGGCGCACGCTGTCGAGCAGGGCGTCGCTGGCGAAGGGTTTTTCCAGAAAGTCGTAGGCACCGGCGCGCATGGCTTGCACTGCCAGCGGCACGTCGCCATGGCCGGTGATCAGCAGCACCGGCAACTCCGGGTCCTGGGCGTGTAGCTCGGTCAGCAATTCGAGACCGTCCATGCCGGGCATACGAATGTCACTGACCACAACGCCCGGCCAGTCGCGCTCCAGTTGCCCGGCCAGGCCCTTGGCTTCGGCCAGCGGCAGGATTTTCAGACCGGCCAGATCGAGCGTCTGGCCCAGGGCCTGGCGCAGGTGGGGATCATCGTCGATCAACACGACCTGGATGCGATTGTCGATGGTCATGCACTTCGGTCCTCGGACGGTTGCAGGCTCACACCCGGCGCGCCTGCGCGCAGTTTCAGGGTAATCAGGGCGCCGCCCTCCTTGTGGTTGGCGAACGACAGTTCACCGCCGAAGGCGCGCATCAGGGTTTCGCAAATCGCCAGTCCCAATCCAAGCCCCTGGGTCCGGGTCTTGGTGGTGTAGAACGGCTCGCTGGCACGACCAAGAGCCTCCATGCAGAAACCGGGGCCATTGTCGCGAATGTACAGATTGACGCCATCGGCGGTGGATTGGGCACTCAACCAGAGTTTACGTGGCGGGCCTTTTTCCGTCAGGGCGTCCAGGGCGTTGGCCAGTAGATTGCCGAGTACTTGGCGCAGGCGGGTTTCCCCGGCCTCGACCCACAAGGTCGCGGCGGGCAAGTCGCGGATCAATTCGACTTCCATGCTGCGCCGGCGCTTGGCCAGCAACGCCAGCGCGTCGTCCAGCGCCGGTTGCAGGGCCACGCTTTCCGGGGCGTGGCGATCGCGCCGGGCAAAGGCGCGCAAGTGGGCGATGATCGAGGCCATGCGCCCGGTCAGTTCGCTGATCAGCTTGAGGTTGCCCCGGGCATCATCGGTGCGCTGGTGGTCGAGCAGCACTTCGGCGTTTTCCGCATAACTGCGAATGGCGGCCAGTGGTTGGTTAAGTTCGTGGCTGATGCTCGCCGACATCGTCCCCAGGGCCGACAGTTTGCCGGCCTGAACCAGATCATCCTGGGCGCGCACCAGTTCTTGCTGGGCTTGTTCGCGCTCCAGCACTTCCTGTTTCAGTCGACGGTTGAGGCCTTCCAGATCGCTGGTGCGTTCGGCGACCCGCCCTTCGAGTTCGCGCCGGGCCTTGGCTTCGAAGGCGATCCGTTCCAGGTAATGACGGCGGCGCTGCATCATCAAGCCAAGCAGCAACATCACAACCAACAACATCGCGCCTCCGACGGCCACCACCGTGCGCACGGGGCGGTCTATCAGCGTGCGGGGGGCGAGGATGCTGACATTCCAGCCGGTTTCGGCAATGGCCTGGGTTTGGGTCAGCCAGGCATTGGGGTTGAGCTTCAGCGGCTTCGGATCGCGGGTCGGGTAGGGCTGGATCGCGCTGATGGCCTTGCGCTCGTCTTCACTTAACGGGCGGGTCGAGCGGAAGCGCCATTCAGGCCGCGACGTGAGGATGACCACGCCGTTGTGATCGGTCAGCAGCAGTTGTTCGGGGGTTTTGCCCCAGAGACTTTCGGTGTGGTCGAGGTCAACCTTGACCACCAGCACCCCGGTGATTTTCTCGCCGCTGCGCACGGCCGCAGCGAAGAAGTAACCCCGTTTGGCGGACGTGGTGCCGAGCCCGAAAAACCGTCCCAGCCGCCCGGCCATGGCTTCACTGAAGTACGGCCTGAACGAAAAATTGCGCCCGACAAAACTGTCGTGCTTGTCCCAGTTGGAGGCCGCCAGGGTCTTGCCCGTGGTGTCCATCAGGTACATGACTTCGGCGCCGGTCTGGGTGCTGATGTTTTTTAACAGGCGGTTGGCGTTGCCCTGGGTGACGCCATCATCCGGCGCACCAAGCACGGCACGCAGGGCCGGCAGGTCGCCGAGGATCTGCGGCAGCACTTCATAGCGGTGCAGGGTGCCCAGCAGGTTGGCGACGTAGAGGTCGAGGGTCTGGCGGTTCTGCCCAGCCAGTTCGCTGCGGTAGTAGCGCTCGGCCAAATGCTCCAGTGGCCACAGCAACGGTGCCAGGCACAGTGCGAGCAGGGCCAGGCTGCGCCAGCGGGGTCTGCGGGGGAGGGTCGGAGTCATGAGCATCGAACGCCTGTGGGTACGGGCACATTATGCCTAGGCTTGCTGGCGCAGTCTGCGAACCGTTGATGCCGCCGGTTGTTCATCTGGCAGGTGAAGGAGGGGGGTTGCGTATCGGCTCGCGCAGTGGCGATATAGGCGCCTAATAAATTTAACACCTTCATTGAAGAGGTTTGTTCCATGCCGCTCGCCACGTTGATTCATCGCGCCAGTTTGCCCAGTCCGCAGGTCTCTGCGGAACAAGCGCTTGAGCTGTTGCAGGAGCATTACGGGCTGGGCGGTCGGTTGCAGGCCCTGGGCAGCCAGCAGGATCTGAACTACCGCGTCGACAGCGAGCAGGGTCGTTTTGTCCTGAAAATCTGCCGGGGCGATTATTCGGCGCTGGAGTTGCAGGCCCAACATGCCGGGCTCAAGCATTTGGCGCAGCACCCTGACGTGCACGTGCCGCGAGTGATTCCGGCGAAGAACGGTGCAGACCTGCTGTCTCTGGACGTCGGCGGCCAAGCGGTGCATGTGCGCCTGCTGGATTACATCGAGGGGCAGTCCTTGACGCATCTCGACCATTTCAATCGCACTGTAGTGGCCGGCTTCGGTCGCTTGTGTGGCGAGATGGACCTGGCGCTGGCAGATTTCGATCATCCGGGGCTGGAGCGTACGTTGCAGTGGGACGCGCGCCACGCACAGGCACTGATCGCACATTTGTTGCCGGTCATCCAGGATGACGCCCAGCGCAAACTGATTGCCGAAGCGGCGGAACGCGCCGAGCGTCACTTGCAAGCCTTGGTGGACAAGTTGCCGGTCCAGGCGATCCACATGGACATCACCGACGACAACGTGGTGTGGCAGCGCGATGCCGAGCGTCAATGGCAGTTGCAAGGCGTGATCGATTTTGGCGACTTGATCCGCACCTGGCGCATCACCGATCTGTCGGTGACCTGCGCTGCGTTGCTGCACCATGGCGATGGCGATCCCTTCTGCATATTGCCGGCGGTGCAGGCTTATCACGCGGTCAATCCGCTAACCCATGAAGAACTGCTGGCACTGTGGCCGCTGATCGTCGCCCGTGCGGCGGTGCTGGTGCTCAGCGGTGAGCAGCAGGTCAGCATTGATCCGGGTAACCAGTACAGTCGCGACAATCTCACTCATGAGTGGGAGATTTTCCGCGTGGCGACCTCGGTGCCGTTGGCGCTGATGGACGCCGCCATTCTGAGCGCGGTCGGTCAGTCTTTGCCGGGCATCGTCAGCGAAGGTTTCGCGCCGCTGCTGCCGAGCCTGGTGGGGCGTGAATTTGCCTTGATTGATCTGGGCGTGCTCAGCCCGCACTTCGAGGCGGGCAACTGGGAGCAGGAAGGTGTTGACCAGCGCCTGTTGGACGAGGCCGCTGCAGTCCATGGTTTGGCGGCCAGCCGTTATGGACAATACCGTCTGTCCCGTACCCGGCCAGACAGCGCCATCGAGCCGGACACTTGCCCACTGCACGTCGAATTGCGCGTGCCCGATGGCACTACGGTCGAGGCGCCGTTTGCCGGGGTCCTGCACCAGCCGCTACCGGGCGTGTTGCAACTGGATGGCCCGCAATTGAGCGTGCGCCTGTCGGGTGTGACTCCATCGCTGCACGCAGGCGCCGCACTGGTCAAAGGCCAGGTGCTGGGTACAGTCAGCGGGCCGTTGATCGTGCAGTTGTGCCGGGGAGCGTCATTCTCCGCACCACTGTTTTGCACGCCTTCCCGCGCGGCGGCCTGGCAAGCGCTGTGCCCGTCACCGGCGGCGCTGCTGGGACTGGCTTGTGATGCTGAACAGGAACTCGACGCGACCACCTTGCTGGCCCGTCGCGACGCCAGTTTCGCCCGTACGCAAAAACACTATTACGTCGACCCGCCGCGCATCGAACGTGGCTGGCGCAACCACCTGATCGACATGCAGGGCCGCTCCTACCTCGACATGCTCAACAACGTTGCAGTGCTCGGTCACGGCCATCCGCGCATGGCCGCGGTCGCCAGCCGACAGTGGTCGCTGCTTAACACCAACTCTCGGTTCAACTACGCGGCAGTCGCTGAGTTTTCCGAGCGCCTGCTGAAGCTGGCGCCCGACTCCATGGACCGCGTGTTCCTGGTCAACAGCGGCAGCGAGGCCAATGACCTGGCGATCCGCCTGGCCTGGGCCTACAGCGGCGGGCGCGACATGCTCAGCGTGCTAGAGGCCTATCACGGCTGGACCGTGGGCGCGGATGCGGTGTCGACCTCGATTGCCGACAACCCCAAGGCGTTGGAAAGCCGTCCGGACTGGGTGCATCCGGTGACGGCGCCGAACACCTATCGCGGCGAATTCCGTGGCCCGGACAGCGCGCCGGATTATGTGCGCAGCGTCGAGCACAACCTGGCGAAAATCGCCGAGCAAAAGCGCCAACTGGCAGGCTTCATCTGCGAGCCGGTGTACGGCAATGCTGGCGGCATCTCGCTGCCGGCGGGCTACTTGAAAGAGGTCTATGCCAAGGTGCGCGCCCAGGGGGGCGTGTGCATCGCCGACGAAGTGCAGGTCGGCTACGGTCGCATGGGCCATTTCTTCTGGGGTTTCGAAGAGCAGGGCGTAGTGCCGGACATCATCACCATGGCCAAGGGCATGGGTAACGGCCAGCCGCTGGGCGCGGTGATCACTCGCCGGGAAATCGCCGAAGCGCTGGAGGCCGAGGGTTACTTCTTCTCGTCGGCCGGTGGCAGTCCGGTCAGTTGCCAAATCGGCATGGCGGTGCTGGATGTGATGGAAGAAGAAAAGCTTTGGGAAAACGCACAAATCGTCGGCGGGTATTTCAAGGAACGGCTTGAAGCGCTGATCGATATTCATCCATTAGTGGGCGCGGTACATGGTTCCGGTTTCTATCTGGGCGTGGAGTTGATCCGCAACCGCGAAACCCTGGAGCCGGCGACCGAAGAAACCACCGCGTTGTGCAACCGCTTGCGCGACCTGGGCATCTTCATGCAGCCGACCGGCGATTACCTGAACGTGCTCAAGATCAAACCGCCGATGGTCACGTCGCGCCAGAGCGTGGATTTCTTTGTGGACATGCTGTCGAAGGTGCTCTCGGAAGACCTGTAAACATATACCCCTTGTGGGAGCGAGCCTGCTCGCGAAGGCGATTGTACAGTCGACATCGATGCTGACTGGCACACCGCTTTCGCGAGCAGGCTCGCTTCCACAGTGTTTTTGCCGGGTATAAAATTCGATTGTTATCGGAATTAAGTGCGGATTTTAAGATGGAAGGCAAATATATCGCTTCAAAAGCCGATTTTTATCGGATATAAAGTCGCCAATGCCAGGGCGCGGATTAGCCATGCCCGACCGTTACGCACTTGCCCGGAGATGATCCATGAGCCGTATCGTTACCGTTGCCGCCACCCAGATGGCCTGTTCCTGGGACCTTGAAGGCAACATCGAGGTCGCTGAAAGACTGGTCCGTGAAGCCGCCGCCAAAGGCGCGCAGATCATTCTGATCCAGGAACTGTTCGAGGCGCCGTACTTCTGCCAGAAGCCGAATCCGGACTACCTGCAACTGGCCACGTCGGTGGAAGACAACGTGGCGATCAAGCATTTCCAGAAAGTCGCCAAAGAGCTTGAAGTGGTGTTGCCCATCAGCTTCTACGAGCGGGCGGGCCGTGCGCGTTTCAACAGCATCGCGATCATCGACGCCGACGGCAGCAACCTCGGGGTTTATCGGAAAAGCCACATCCCGGACGGCCCTGGCTATCACGAGAAGTACTACTTCAACCCGGGCGATACCGGCTTCAAAGTGTGGAACACCCGCTATGCGAAAATCGGCGTGGGCATCTGCTGGGACCAGTGGTTCCCTGAGGCTGCGCGCAGCATGGCGCTGCAAGGCGCGGAAATCCTGTTCTACCCGACTGCCATCGGCAGCGAGCCACACGACAAGACCATTTCCTCCCGCGATCACTGGCAGCGCGTGCAACAAGGCCATGCCGGCGCTAACCTGATGCCGCTGATCGCCAGTAACCGCATCGGCAACGAAGAACAAGACGGCTACGACATCACCTTTTATGGTTCGTCGTTTATCGCCAACCAGTTCGGCGAGAAGGTGCAGGAGCTCAATGAAACCGAAGAAGGCATTCTGGTTCACACCTTTGACCTCGACCAACTCGAACACATCCGCAGCGCGTGGGGCTCGTTCCGTGACCGTCGTCCGAACCTGTACGGCGCGCTGAAAACCCTCGACGGCACCCTGGAGTCCTGATCGACATGACCACTTTGAAAAGCACCCCTCGCGCAGACGGCTTCTACATGCCGGCCGAGTGGGCACCCCAGACCCAGACCTGGATGATCTGGCCCGAGCGTCCGGACAACTGGCGCCTGGGCGGCAAGCCAGCGCAAGCCGCGCACGTCGCGGTAGCCAAGGCGATCGCCCGTTTCGAACCGGTCACCGTGGCGGTATCCGCCGGCCAGTACGAAAACGCTCGTGCCCGCCTGGACGTGCCGAACATCCGTGTGGTGGAAATGTCCAGCGATGACGCTTGGGTCCGGGATACCGGCCCGACATTCGTCATCAATAACAGCGGCGAAGTCCGTGGCGTGAACTGGGACTTCAATTCCTGGGGTGGTTTTGACGGCGGCCTGTATTCGCCGTGGAACCGTGACTCCCAGGTGGGCGGCAAGATCCTCGAAATCGAGCGCAGCCCACGCTACCGCACCGAAGGCTTCGTGCTCGAAGGCGGTTCCATTCACGTGGATGGCGAAGGCACGCTGATCACCACCGAAGAATGCCTGCTCAACCGCAATCGCAATCCGCACCTCAACCGTGCCGAAATCGAAGCGGTGCTGAAAGACAATCTGGCTGTGGATAAGATCATCTGGCTGCCGGACGGTCTGTTCAACGACGAAACCGACGGCCATGTGGATAACTTCTGCTGCTACGTGCGTCCGGGCGAAGTGCTGCTGGCGTGGACCGACGACCCGAAGGACCCGAATTACCCGCGCTGCCAGGCAGCGATGAAAGTGCTGCAAAGCAGCACCGACGCCAAGGGACGCCCGTTTACAGTGCACAAAATGCCGATTCCGGGGCCGTTGTACGCGACCGAAGAAGAATGCGCCGGCGTCGATCCGGTCGATGGCACTCAGGAGCGCAATCCGTCTGTGCGTCTGGCCGGTTCCTACGTGAACTTCTTGATCGTCAATGGCGGCATCATTGCGCCGAGCTTCGACGATCCACTGGATGGTCCGGCCAAGGAAATCCTGCAGTCGCTGTTTCCGCAACACGAAGTGGTCATGGTTCCCGGCCGCGAACTGTTACTGGGTGGCGGTAACATTCACTGCCTTACCCAACAGCAGCCAGCGCCGCACAAGGAATGAGTGAGCTCGTAACAGCCTGAGTTGATTGCGAAAAAAATCAGGCAAACGTTTTCGTTCATAGCCTCGCATACAGCCCGCATTCCGTAAGGATTGCGGGCTTTTTTGTATCGGTTTCCCAACAATTCAGACACGTTGGCATAGCTCTTGTATCGCTTCGTGGGCAACACGGGGAGGGGGGAGAACTTAGTCGTTCTGTCATAAACCTTGGATAAGTTAGGCCGCTCACAAACCAGGAGAGAGCGCTGAAATGAACGCCGAAGTGAATGTGGTGAGCGAGCGGGCGTTGCATCCCCTGGCAGTCAATGGTGAATCGCTCCAGATCCTGGCGCACTGGTTCAAGTCCAATGGAACGCGTCCGATCAGCGAGACTGATCCGCGCCGGACGATGATCGAGCGCTACCCCGCTGGTTTATTCAGCGAAGCGGAACTGGAAGCGTTGTGGGATGTGATGGAAGGATAAGAAGAAAAACAACGGATTGATCAAACGAAAGCGCTGCCGGGATGGCAGCGCTTTTTTATGGGCGCAAGATTTGTAGTTGCCTTTGCCTATTGTGGGAGCGAGCCTGCTCGCGGAGGTGGACTGATCGTCAACATCGATGTTGATTTGATGCCCTCTTCGCGAGCAGGCTCGCTCCCACAGCTTTTCCAGCTTTTCTTATGTCGCAACACGTTAAAAGTTGAACATTTCTGCTACGTAAAGGTTTTTCTTAGACGCTTTTTAGCTAATTACAGACGATTCATGAAATTGACACATCATTAAGGGCGCGGCTACGATTCGGCCAACGCCTGTGGCAGACCGCCACGACTCCCAAAATAATAAAAAGGCCCGCCGCGATTAATCGTGGGCGGGCTTTTTTGATTGCGGAATGAAAAAAGAGCGCAAAAGTGCCGTTTCAGTCGTTCGACACAGCGCGTTTCAACCCGTAATAAGGAAAACAAAATGTTGAACAAGCGAATCAGCCTGATCGCTCTGGGGATTTTGAGCGCTTCACAGGCCATGGCTAACGACCAGGCCGAATCCAAGGGTTTTGTCGAAGACAGCAGCCTCAAAGTGTTGCTGCGCAACGCCTACATGAACCGTGATTACAAGGACGGTAAAGACGATAAATCCGAGTGGGGTCAAGCCGCCATCGGTACGTTCTCGTCCGGTTTCACCCAAGGCACCATCGGTGTGGGCGTGGATGCCTTCGGCCTGTACGCACTCAATCTGGAGCGCAACGAAGGCCGTAGCGGCGCGCAAGGTATCGACTTCTTCAAACAAGGCAATAGCGGCGAGCCGGCTGACGATCTCGCCAAGGCTGGCGCCGCCGTTAAATTCCGTCTCTCCAGCACCACCCTGACCTATGGTGACCAGATGCCGGCCCTGCCGGTGCTGAGCTACGACAACGGGCGTCTGCTGCCGGAAAGCTTTACCGGTACGCTGATCACCTCCAAGGAGATCAAGGGCCTGCAACTGGATGCTGGTCGTTTCACCGCCGAATCGCGTAAAAGTGCCGAGGGCCATGACAGTGGTGGCCTGAAGTCGATCAACGTGTTGGGCGGCAGCTACCAGTTCACCGAACAGTTCAAGGCTGCGCTGTACGCGTCCGACGTTGAAGACGTGTTGAAGAAGCAGTACGTCAACGCCAACTACGTGTTCCCGCTGGCCAAGGATCAATCCCTGACCCTGGACTTCAACGGCTATCGCACCAAGCTGGACGATGCTTACGAGCGCGAACTCGGCGCTACCGGCGACGACAACAAGATCTGGAGCCTGGCAGCCATCTTCGCCACCGGCCCACACACGTTCACCCTCGCGCACCAACGCAGCACCGGTGACAGCAACCTGGGCTACCCGTACGGTGGTTACCAGAAAGACCAGAACCGCGTCGGCGACGGTGGCAACACCATCTACCTGGCCAACTCCTACTGGTCTGACTTCAACGCCGAAGACGAACGCAGCTGGCAGCTGGGCTACGGCCTGGACTTCAGCACCTTCGGTGTTCCGGGCCTGAGCTACAACTTCGCCTACGTGCGCGGTGACAACATCACCACCTCCACCAGCGAAGGCGGTACCGAGCGCGAAATCTTCAACCAGTTCAAGTACGTCGTACAAAGTGGCCCGGCCAAAGACCTGAGCGTGAAACTGCGCAGCTCGATCCTGCGTGTGTCGCAGAAGTCGAGCGAGTACAACGTCAGCGGTAACGAAGTGAGAGTGTTCGTGGATTACCCGATCAACATTTTCTGATGATCGGTTGCGATATCGAGGCCTGATTCAAGGCTGGGAAAAAAGAAACCCCGACGTGTTCGGGGTTTTTTTATGGACGCTACAAGGCTCTGGCCTGCCCCTCAGGAAGAAATCAGTTGTTTGAAAGCGTCAATGTGCATCACTTCGAATGCTCAAAATGAGCATGCCTGATGATTGGTTTGCGCAAAATAAGCCAATGACATAAGATTATTTTGACTGAATCAATCACTTCTTGATCAGTTCAGTCAGTTTCGAGGTGATGCACGTCTTACCAAACAATTATAAAAGGAGACCCTCGTGGCCCAGATTCCTATCAAGCGCACCATTGAACGCATCCCCGGCGGCATGATGATCGTGCCCCTGCTGATCGGCTCGCTGGTGGCAACCTTCCTGCCTGACACTCCCAAGTTTTTCGGTTCCTTCACCAACGCGTTGTTCACCGGTGCACTGCCCATTCTCGCGGTGTTCTATGTGTGCATGGGTGCAAGCATCAATATCAAGGCCACGCCCTACCTGCTCAAAAAGGGTGGAACGCTACTGGTCACGAAAGTCGGCATTGCTGTACTCATCGGCATTGTGCTCGGGCACTTCCTGGGCGAACAGCCGATTTCCTCAGGCCTCTTCGCCGGCATTTCCACCTTGGCGGTAGTCGCCGCAATGAACGACACCAACGGCGGTTTGTACATAGCGTTGATGGGGCAGTACGGCCGTTCCGAAGATGTCGGGGCCTATTCGGTGATGTCGCTGGAATCCGGACCTTTTTTGACCATGGTCACCTTGGGCATTGCCGGTCTATCGGCGTTCCCCTGGCCGACATTGGTAGGCAGCATCCTGCCGCTGGCCCTCGGCATGCTGTTGGGTAACCTCGACCGTGACATGCGCGACTTCCTGGCCAAGGCCGTTCCGGTGATGATTCCGTTCTTTGCCCTGGCCCTAGGTGCAAGCCTGGATCTGCATAACGTCTGGCAGGCTGGTTTGTTGGGACTCGCGATGGGTGTGGCGGTGGTCGTGCTGACTGGCATTCCGTTGTTCTTCGCTGATCGATTGACCGGCGGCACTGGTGTCGCGGGTGTTGCAGCAGCTACGACAGCCGGCAATGCCGCAGCGGTTCCAGCGCTGATTGCAGCGGCAAACCCTGTGTACGCCGAGGCTGCCAAGAGCGCGACCATACTGGTAGCGGCCTGCGTGGTAGTCACCGCGATCCTGGCGCCGGTGCTCACCGCCGCGGTTGCCAAACGTGTGCAACAACGTAACCCCGTCTCGGTCACCGAGCCGAGCCCAGAACTGCAAAAGCAGGAAGCCTTGCGATGAGCATTCTGATCATCGCCGACGATTTGTCCGGTGCGGCGGATTGTGCCATCGGCTTTGCCAGCGCCGGACTGCAGGCCGTGGTCACGCTCGACGCCTTGCATGATCAGCCCGATGCGCAGGTGATTGCCGCTGATACCGACACCCGGCGCCTGTCACCCGGGCAGGCTGCCGAGCGTACCGTTGCTGCATTCAAGGCGCTGCACAAGCCTGGTCAGCGGTTGTACAAAAAGATCGATTCGACCTTGCGCGGTAACTGGGCCGCCGAAGTCGCCGCACTGCAACCGCTGGCGGGGCTGGCCATCGTCGCCCCGGCGTTTCCTGCTACCGGGCGTACATTGCGCGGCGGTCGGGTATTTGTGAACGGTCAGCCACTGGAGTCCACCGACACCTGGAAACTGGAAAATGCCGACCGCCCGGCGGATATCCAGTCCATGCTCGTCGCCGCCGGCCTGGATACGGCCAAGGTGGACCTCGACACCTTGCGCGGCAACCCGGATGCACTCGTCCATCATTTCGCCGAACTTGCCCGCAGCGGTACGCAGGCGGTGATCGTCGACGCGCAAACCGAAGATGACTTGCTGACACTTGCGCGGTCGACCGCGATGCTGGACCAGGCGCTGTTCTGGATTGGTTCGGGTGGTCTGGCGCGGGAGATCGCCCGGCTGCCCGACTTTTTCGACCCTCAAACCCGGCCTATCGAAACCACCGACAGTGAATACAACCAAGCACCGATTCTGGTGCTGGTTGGCAGCCTCTCCGGCGTCTGTGAGCGGCAGTGTACGGTGCTGAAAGAGCAGGGTGGACTGAGCGAATTGATCGTACCGCCAACGGTGCTGCGCCAAGGCAGCCAGCATCGAGACTGGGCGACCTGGCAGGCCCGCATCGCTGAACAGCTCGAAGGCTGGAGTGACCTGCTCCTGCGCATCGGCCGCGATGAAGCGTTCGATCCGCAGGAGGGGGCGCACCTCTCAACGATGTTGGCTGAACTGGTCGAGCCACACTTCGCCAAGGTTGGCGGCCTGATCGCCACGGGTGGCGAGACGGCGCGGGCCATCCTGACCACTGTCGGCATCGACAGCCTGCAACTGCTGGCGGAGGTCGAAGCGGGGGTGGCTTTCGGTCGACCCTCTGCCTCCCGCCACGGCTATCGTCCGGCAATCATTACCAAGGCTGGCGCGTTCGGCACCGACCGCGCCTTGTATGCGGCATGGCAACACCTGAGCGAAATCAACGATCGCTCCCAGCCCAAACGCCCACGAATCCAAGGACTCGAATGAACACTATGAGCAACTATCTCCCCATCATTGGCATCACCATGGGCGACGCTTCGGGTGTCGGTCCGGAAATCATCGTTAAAAGCCTGACCCACGACATCGTCTACCAGCAGTGCCGGCCATTGGTGATCGGCGATGCGCGACGCCTGGAGCAGGCCAATCTGATTGTCGGCGGCAGCGCCAAAGTGCGCCGCATTGAGGATGCCACCCAGGCGCGGTACGAGGCCGGCACCATCGACTGCATTGACCTCGACCTGATCCCCGATGACTTACCGTTCGGTGAGCTGTCGCCGATTGCCGGTGATGCCGCCTACCAATACATCGCTCGAGCCGTGGAGCTGGCCGAGGCCAAGCAAATCGATGCGATCTGCACCGCGCCGCTGAACAAGGAAGCGTTGCACGCCGGTGGTCACAAATACCCCGGCCACACCGAAATGCTCGCGCACCTGACCCACGTCGACGAAGTGTCAATGATGCTGGTAGCGCCGCAGCTGCGGGTGATTCATGTCACGACCCACATCGGGATCATCGACGCGATTCGCAAGATCGAGCCGGGCCTGGTCCAGCGCACCATCGAGCGTGGCAACGCCACACTGATCAAGGCCGGCATCGCCCGCCCGCGGATTGGCGTGTGCGGGATCAACCCGCATGCCGGTGAAAACGGCCTGTTCGGTTATGGCGAAGAGGAAGAAAAAATCATTCCGGCGGTGAAGGTGCTTCAGGAGCGCGGCCTCGATGTGACCGGCCCGTTGCCGGCCGACACGCTGTTCTTCCGTGCCGGACGCGGCGACTTCGATCTGGTCGTGGCGATGTATCACGATCAGGGGCACGGTCCCGTTAAAGTCCTCGGTCTTGAAGCCGGAGTGAACGTAACCGTTGGCCTGGAAGTGATTCGCACCTCGGTCGACCACGGCACGGCTTTCGATATCGCAGGCAAGGGCATTGCCGATGAGCGCAGCCTGCTCGAAGCATTGCGTCAGGGCGCCGAGCTGGCCACGCGACGGGGATGAGCGGCGACGGTGCTGTCGTGTAAGATCGACCACCGTCCAAACAACGAGACCCGTCATGAAAGTGTCCGAACGCCACCGTGCCATCCTCGAACTCGTTCGCATCGGCGATGCCAACGTCGAGCAATTGAGCGCGGCGCTAGGGGTTTCGGAAGCAACCGTGCGACGTGACCTGACCATGCTCGCCAAACAGCGGCACCTGGTCCGTACCTATGGCGGTGCCACCGCCGTGGTGGGCGTGCATGAGCCGGAAGCCTCGCTGGAAGAACGCAAAACCAGCCAGTGGGAACAGAAAGACGCCATCGCCCTTGCAGCGGCGGCCCATGTTCAGGACGGCGATACCGTCCTGCTCGATGGCGGCACCACCTGTGCCGCACTGGCCCATCACCTGTGCTCGCGCCAGGATGTGCACGTGGTCACCAACAACTTGCTCGCCGTGATGACCCTGGCCAACGCAACGGGCGTGCGCCTGACCTTGATCGGCGGTGACTTGCGCGGCTCAAGCATGAGCACGTTGGGGCCCTTGGCGGAACTGACGTTGAGCCGGTTGAGCGTCGACAAAGCTTTTCTCGGTGCGGACGGCGTCGTCGCGGAATTCGGTTTGTGCGAAGCGAGTGCGCAGCAGGCGTATCTCAAGGAGTGCATTATCAAGCGCGCCGCTCAGATTGTGGTGTTGGCCGATACCGACAAACTGGGCCGGGCACGGCAGCAGCACTGGACGCCGATTGAGCGGGAGTGGCGGTTGATCACTTGCGCGTCGGCCGATGAAGCCGCGCTTGCACCGTTTCACGCGATTGCACAGATCACTGTGGAAACCGTGTCGGTCGATTGACCACTGCCCATTCGTGGCGAGCGAACTTGGTCCGGGCGGCGTTCCGACGATGGGCTGCATAGCGGCCCCAAAAATCTGATTTCCAACGCGCAGACTTCCTCGACCTGGCACTCATGTCGCCAACATCCAATTTAGAAGCCCGACGAACCAATTACACCACGTAACTAATGATGTTCCCGCCCCCACCTTTATCCCCTCCAGTGAACTCCCTACATTGAGCTCCAACGCCTCTCCCATCATCCCGACGGGAAGGTCACTGGAGATTTTTCAATGCCATTCGTAAGCGTCCGCATTACCCGCGACGGCGTGACCACTGAGCAGAAAGCTCAGGTGATCGCCGAAATCACTGAAACACTGGAACGCGTCCTCAACAAGCGCCCAGACCTGACCCACATCGTGATCGAGGAAGTCGACACCGATAACTGGGGTTACGCCGGGATCACCACCACCCAGTACCGCCAGCAACTGGCGCAAGAGGGGCAGTCATGACGACGTCGGTGACCATCGATTTCGTCTCCGATGTGGTGTGCCCATGGTGCGCCCTGGGCGCCACCGCGCTGGAGCAGGCGATCGAGAACGTGGCGGGTGAGGTTTCGGTGGAGTTGACCTACAAGCCTTTCGAACTGAACCCGAACATGCCGCCCGAAGGCGAGAAAGCTGTCGAGCACTTGATGCGCAAATACGGGCGCACAGCCGAAGACGTGGCTTCCGGCAAAAAGATGCAAATCGAACGCGGCGCGGCCATCGGCTTCAAGTTCGACCTGGAGAAGCGCACTCACTTCTACAACACCTTCGACGCTCACCGTTTGTTGCTGTGGGCGCTGGAAGAGGGGCGTCAGGTGCCGCTGAAGAAGATCCTGCTGCGCGCTTACTTCAGCGAAGGCCAGAACCCGAGTGATCAGCAGACGCTGGTGTGGCTGGCAGGAGAAGCCGGACTGGACGAGACCCGTGCACGTGAAGTGTTGGTGTCTGGAGCCTTTGCCGAGGAAGTGCGTGAGCTTGAGGTGTTTTACCAGCAGCGTGGCATCAATTCGGTCCCGGCCCTGGTACTGAACGGCCGTCATCTGGTGTCCGGTTCACAGTCGGTCGAGTACTACGAACAAATGCTGAGACAAATGGTGACGGCCGCCGCCGAAGCCTGATTCATCGGATTTCAAACCCCATTATTGTTAGAGGTAGTCATCATGAGCCATTCGAAAAAAGTCATCGTTATCACTGGTGCATCCCAAGGTCTCGGCGACGGCATGGTCAAGGCCTTCCGTGAACTCGGTTACCAGATTGTCGCCACTTCGCGCTCGATCAAGCCGTCCACCGATCCGGACATCCTCACCGTGGCCGGCGATATCGGCGAACCAGCGACCGCACAGCGCGTGATTCGCGAAGCCATCGCACGCTTCGGCCGTATCGATACCCTGGTCAACAACGCCGGGATCTTCATCGCCAAGCCATTCACCCAGTACACCGCCGAAGACTACGCCAATGTGTTGTCGGTGAACCTCAACGGCTTCTTCTACATCACGCAACTGGCCATCGCCGAGATGGAAAAACACGGCAGCGGTCACGTGGTCAACATCACCACCAGCCTGGTCGATCACGCCATCGACGGCGTGCCATCGGTGCTGGCATCGCTGACCAAGGGTGGATTGAACGCGGCAACCCGCTCCCTGGCCATCGAATACGCCAAGCGTGGCATTCGGGTGAACGCGGTGTCGCCAGGCATCATCAAGACCCCGATGCACGGCGAAGAAACCCACGCCGCACTGGGCGCTCTGCACCCGGTCGGACACATGGGCGAAATCGACGACATTTCTCAGGCAGTGGTGTACCTGGACAGCGCCAAGTTCGTTACCGGTGAAATCCTGCACGTCGATGGTGGTCAGAGTGCGGGTCACTAAGACCCGGTTCTTCAAACTGCAGTAACTACAAAGCCCTCGCATTGCTACGGGGGCTTTGTTTTTAGAGCAGTGATGGACATCATTTTCAGAAGCATCCGACATACGCAGAAGTGAATTCATGGTGATCTTTGATCCTTTCGTGGCATGGGGCCGCGCAACGATCACATGAAGGATAGCGAGTGGAGTATTTGAAGCGGTATCGCAATCAGGTCCACGAAAGTGTGTGGACCTTCCTGCCAGAGGTGGACCGTCATTGATGGGGTCCACAATGGATAAAGTCACTTTCGATGTAGATCGTGTGTTCTGTATTTCGTTGAGTGAGCGTGAAGACAGGCGCGCGCTGTTCCAGCAGACGGTTGCAACCCTGATTGCCAATCCGATTGAGTTTTTCTTGACGGAACGCTGCAGCGACCCGGTATGGGGTTGTTATGAATCACATCAGGCACTCGCCAACCTCGCGCTTGCTGAACATTGGCAGCGGATTCTGATTTTCGAAGACGATGCAAAACCCTATAAGTTGTGCGCCAGGCAGATCCGCTGGGTGAATCGGTTTGTCCGCGCTAAGAAATTCCAATCGCTGCATCTTGGATACAGCATGGGCCGTACCTGGCTGACGTGGTTCCCATTCGTTGCAAGAGGCGAAGTCGTGGCGCTTCATGCCTACATCCTCTCTCGCGAAGGCTGTCAGACCCTGGCCGCAACGCCTTATTCCGGTGTGCCGGTCGATGTCGTGTTCAAGCAGCGGATCAAGCAACATTGCGTATTTCCCATGCTCTTTCGTCAGCAGGGGGCAGCCGTGGCAGGCAGTGATATTCTGTCGGTCGCCATCAATGAGGATGAATGGTGGGAGCGCAACTGGAAAAAGCACCGGCGATCGTTGCTCAAGAATATTTGGCGGACGGTACTGAGGCTAAGATTCTGAAACCCAACCGCGCCGAGCCTTGGCCGTTGCGCAATTCCCATGGGCGGAATGAATAAGGGGCTGAATTCAGTGTGGACGTTTTCACTTTTGAAGTGAGGGCGTTCCGAAGCCCGGAAACAACAAAGCCCTCGTATTTCTACGAGGGCTTTGTTTTGTATGGTGCCGGCACCAGGAATCGAACCCGGGACCTACTGATTACAAGTCAGTTGCTCTACCATCTGAGCTATACCGGCGTGTCAGGGCGACGATTATAGCGATTGGACAGGTTCTGTAAACCCCTGAATTCTGACTATTTTTGCGCAGGTTGCTGCCGACGGTTTCTGATGCGCCTCGGGCGTCATCGAGCGTTGTAAAACGTGGTTCCCTGCGCGATGTCCTTGTTGACGAAAGACATGGCACCGATCGTGACGTTATCTCCAATCCTCAAGGTGTCCGCGATGATGCAACTGTTGGCGCCCACGCTGACATTGTCGCCAATCACCAGATCGTAGCTGTCCAGCCCGAGGGTCTTGATGCCAATCGTGGTGTTTTGGCGAATGAAAAAGTTGCGGCCGATTTTGACTTCGCCGGTGATCACTACGCCAGGCAGATGGGCGATGCGAAAGCCTGGACCTATTTGGGCATGGATGCTGATGTCGACGCCGTACTTGAGGTTGAGCTTTCTCTCCAGGCGCTTGGCGTACCAGCGCGCAAAACGGTTTCCCGAGTAAAAGTACTGGGCCAGTCGAAACATGAACAAGTAGCGCAGGGTGTTGTTCTTGCGGGTCCGCTTGAGGATGTTGCTGATGAGCCCTGTGCGGCTTCCGCGTTTTTTCTTGTTCGAGACTTCCGACTGCCAATGTTCTAACAAGGTATCCAGATTCAAAACGTGGCCCCGTTTATCGTGCGGTGTTGTAAAGACCTCGATAGTAGCTGCTTGCCATAACGATTCCTACGCGCGTTCAACGCCTCTATTCCAACAGTTATGCCCTTTAGAGCGAATGCTTATGCACAACGGAATTTGTAATGCACGGGTGACATGACGAATTTGTGGATCCGTTCTCATCTGTGCGCAAATCACTGTTTTTCGGGTTTTTTATTCAGGTGTATGAAAACTGAACAGTGCCGTTTCACCCTTGAAACAGCTGTAAATATTGGATCCACGAATTTTCATCAACAGAGTTATCCACAGGTTGTGGCGTTTAAGTGCATTCCGCCAGCATCAAGAAATTGCGCGGTGTGAGTGGCGTTTCACAGAAGGTGCCGAGGCGAACCGTATAACCCTGCTCGAACAGGAAAAGTGCTCGATCGAGTACCAGCCAAAGCTCCAGTGGGCGTCGGAAAAGTCCGCGCAGCAGCTCCAGATTGCGCACTTGCGCCAAGCGCCGCCAACCGGAGGTTTCCAGTGCTGGCCAATCCTGCGGGCCGATTGTGGATAACTCTTTGAGCCTGGCCAAGTGATGGCAATAGTCGGAAAACGGTTTGTCCAACCAGGTGCTGGACAGGGACGGTGTCGGCAAGTACTCGTCAACGCCACGCAGCTGCCGTTGCAGCAAGTCGAAGGCCAAGCGTCGGGCCATGGAGGTGTCGCGTTGCCGTCGCACGCGAGCACCCGCGGTGACGGTTTCGCTCATTGGTAACGCTAGATCGTCGAGGGATAGCTGCAGCTCGGATGCCTTCGCGACCGAGGACATCGGCGAGTTGTGAGCAAGACTGATCCGGTTGTAACAGCAGGGGGCGATGGCGAGTTGTTGGCAGCCTGCTGCAGTGGCGAGTCGAATCAATTGCACATGGAGATCGCCGCAGGCATGCAATGCAACAGGCGTGTGTTCGGCTTTCAATAAAGATGCGGTGTTTGCCACGAGCACATCCTGCTCGACATGCAGTGCATGCAGTTGATGACGCTGACTGAGGGCCTGGCCGCTGGCGACCAGCGCCGGATCGTATTCCAGGCAGGTCAGCTGCTGGCCGGCTTGCAGCAGACGTCGTCCCAGGTGCCCTTTGCCCGAACACCAGTCCAGCCAATGCTTCGGTGCATGGGCAAACTGCAAACGACTGGCAAACGCTTCGATCTGCTGCCACTTGCGCCCTGGCACATCGACATTTAACCGATGCCTCGCCGCATTCAGCCAAATCGTTGGCAATTCACCGACTGCACTCAGCTCAAGCGACAACGCCGCCAATGAGGCGAACGGCTCCGGCGCATCCGCGAGTTCGGCAGGCTGATTGTGAGCATTTTCCGCATCCTCCAGCGATCGCCCGCGTAGCCAGGTAGCCAGCTCGGGGTAGGAGGTTTCCCAAGGAAGCTGTAGATGAGTGAATGGCCTTGGCTTCCATAGCGCCTGATGTTTGTTCAGAAAAGCATCCAGCGCGGTGAAACGGGCGAGCAGGGCCTCGCCCGTCAGCACCTGAGGATCAACGCCCTTGGCAGGCATCGACGCGCAGCCAGCGCTCCAGCAGCTTGAAGCCGCGCACGAGCACAAAAGCCATCAGCAAATAGAACATCCCGGCCGCGAAGAAGATCTCCACCGGCAGGTAAGTCCGGGCAATGATGGTGCGAGCCATGCCGGTCAGCTCCAGCAAGGTCACGGTACTGGCCAGGGCGCTGGCCTTAAGCATGAGGATCACTTCGTTGCTGTAGGCCGGAAGGCCGATGCGCGCGGCCCGTGGCAGCATGATGTAGAACAGCGCCTTGGCCTTGGACATGCCCAGCGCGCGCGCCGCTTCGATCTCGCCTGGTGGTATCGCCTGAATGGCGCCGCGCAGGATTTCAGCGATGTAGGCCGCGGTATGCAGGGTCATGGTCGCCGTGGCGCACCAGAATGGATCGCGCAGGTAAGGCCACATCGAGCTGCTACGGATCACGTCGAACTGCGCCAGGCCGTAGTAGACGAGGAACAGTTGAACCAGCAACGGTGTACCACGGAAAAAGAAGATGTAGCCGTAGGGGAATGCCCGCACCCACCACAGGCGCGATGAGCGGGCGATACCCAGTGGAATCGCCAGCAGCAGGCCGGCGATCACGGCGATGGCCACCAGTTCCAGGGTCAGGGTTGCGCCCTGGGCCAGTTTCGGTAGCCACTTGATGATGACTTCCCAGTTCATTGGGCGCTCCTCGCGAAGCCGCGAGCGGCGCGTTTTTCCAGGAAGTGCATACCGGTCATGGCCAGAATCGTCAGGCCCAGGTACATGAACGCGGCCACCATGTAGAAGGTGAACGGTTGCTTGGATACGGTCACGCCGATTTGGGCGTGGCGCATGATTTCTTCCAGGCCGATCACGGACACCAGCGCGGTGTCCTTCATCAGGATCATGAAGAGGTTGCCCAGGCCGGGCAGGGCGATGCGCCACATCTGCGGCATGATCAACTTGGTGAAGATGCGCCATTTCGACAGGCCCAGGGCCACACCGGCTTCACGGTGCCCTTTGGGAATGGCGAGGATCGCGCCACGAAACACTTCCGTGGCGTAGGCGCCGAAGCACAGGCCCAGCGCGATCACGCCAGCGGCGAAGGCGTTGAGTTCCAGTTCGGGATTGCCGAAGAGCTCACCCAGGGCACGCATCAGGTTGACCGTACCGAAGTAGATCAACAGGACCCAGAGCAATTCCGGGATACCGCGAACCAGGGTCGAATAAGTACCGCCAAGCCATTGCAGCGGCTTGTACGGGGAAGTCTTGGCCAAGGCGCCAAGCAGACCGAGCACCAGCCCCAGGCACAGGGCCGAGAGTGCCAGTTTCACAGTCATCAGCGCGCCAGCGGCGAGCGCCGGGCCGAATCCGTAGAGGTCGATAATCATGGATTTCTTTTCAAATCGCGGCAGGCAAGGCCAGGGACCGGCGCCGTCACAAGGCGGCACCGGTCCGGCAGGTCAGTATCAATAGATGCTGAACGGGAAGTACTTGTCGTTGATCTTCTTATAGGTGCCGTCAGCGACGATTTCTTTCAACGCGACGTTCAGCTTCTCGCGGATCGGGTCGCCTTTACGTACAGCGATACCGATCTTGTCGCTTTCTTCCACCGGGTCGCCCTTGAACTCGTAGGAACGGCCAGCGTCGCTTTTCAGCCACTCGTAGTTGACGTACTTGTCGGCCAGGATGCCGTCCAGGCGACCGGAGGTCAGGTCGAGGTAGGCGTTTTCCTGGGTGTCATAGAGCTTGATGGTGATGTCGTCACCGTAGGTGTCTTCCAGGAAGGTACCGGCCAGCGTCGCGCGCTGGGCACCGATCACTTTACCTTTCAGCGCAGCCTTGTCGGTTTTGAAATCGACGTTTTTCGGCGCGATGAACTGCAGCTTGTTGGAGTAGTACGGGTCGGTGAAGTCCACCGCTTGCTTGCGCTCGTCAGTGATCGACATCGAAGAGATCAGGAAGTCGAACTTTTTGGCGTTCAGGGCGGGGATGATGCCGTCCCAGTCGGAGGTGACCACGGAGCATTCGACTTTCATCTTGGCGCACAGGGCGTCGCCGATTTCCCTGTCGAATCCAACGACCTGGCCACTGGCATCTTTGTTGTTGAACGGCGGGTAGGCCGCTTCGATGCCCATCTTCAGGGTTTCGGCCATGGCACTGGCGCTGAACGCCAGGGTGACGGCGGCGGCCAGGAAGACCTTTTTGTAGTTCTGCATGTGGGTAGCTCCGTTAGCGGTTGCTGGACATGAATTGTTTGCAGCGCGCCGAAAGCGGGTTTTCAAACACCTGCTGTGGCGATCCTTGCTCTTCTACCAGGCCCTGGTGGAGGAACACCACTTCGCTGGAAACCTGACGGGCGAAGCCCATTTCATGGGTGACCAGAAGCATGGTGCGGCCTTCTTCGGCCAGTGCGCGGATGACATTAAGTACTTCCTGGACCATTTCCGGGTCAAGCGCGGAGGTCGGTTCGTCGAACAGGATGACCTTGGGCTGCATCGCCAGGGTGCGGGCAATGGCCGCACGTTGTTGCTGGCCGCCGGACAGTTGCGCAGGGTAAGCGTGTCGCTTGTCGGCAATGCCGACCTTGGCCAGCAAGGCTTCGGCCACTTCGATGGCTTCGGCTTTGCTCTGGCCGAGCACGCGACGTGGGGCTTCGATAATGTTGTCGAGCACGCTCATGTGCGGCCACAGATTAAAGTTTTGAAATACAAAACCGATTTCGCTGCGCAGGCGATTGATCTGCTTGCCATCGGCAGCGACCAGTTCACCGTTCTTCGCGGCCTTGAGCTTGAGTTCTTCGCCGGCCACCAGGATCTGACCCTGGTGCGGGTTTTCCAGCAGGTTGATGCAACGCAGGAATGTGGACTTACCGGAACCGGAGGAGCCCAGGATCGAGATCACATCGCCGTCGCGGGCGGTCAGCGAGATGCCTTTGAGCACCTCCAGCGAACCGTAGCGTTTGTGCAAGTTGCGGATTTCAAGCGCGGGCGTGGCCTCAGCCATGTGCGTTCCTCATATATGTTGCGCTCCTGCTGTTGGCGGCCTTCCTGGCGAGGCGGCCAAGCTAGCATAGCGTTTCAAGGGCAGCCAACAGCGCTACGGGCAGCAAGCAGGTGGCATGTGGCAGGTTGTCGCATCGGCACAGCAGACTGTCGCCCCATCAACAACCGAACAGCCGTTTGAACCCAGCTTGCAGGTAAAAGCGCGGTGGCTGTCGCGTAAAAAAGGGCGCGATGGTGCCAGCTTTAGCGGGGTGTTGGAAGCGCAAACCGGCCAAACGCACTTTTAATGTGCGTTGAGCATTTTTTGGGTGTGTTTCCGGTGCGCTATTTTCGTTCCTCAAGTGGGTCGCAGGGTAACGCTTTGGCAAAGTGCCATTACTTTCAATGACTTGCGATGACTGTCCGGTCTGGATGAGATCGCCGGGCTAGAGGGTTTTGAAACATTTTGGCGCAATAATTGCGTGCAGATTCCGGAACGCCCCGTTGGTTTCTTTTTACAGAAAGGAAATTCCTACGGGATGCATGCATTCGCTTTTCCTTACAAAGGTAGTTTCAATGAGCAGTACCCAAAGCTCTAACGGCCTCGAACAGGGGCTTAAACCGCGTCACGTGACCATGCTGTCGATTGCCGGGGTTATCGGCGCCGGCTTGTTCGTTGGCTCGGGCCACGCAATCGCTGCAGCCGGCCCGGCCGTGCTGTTGGCTTACGCCGCCGCCGGTATGCTGGTGGTGTTGGTTATGCGCATGCTGGGTGAAATGGCTGTTGCCTCGCCAGACACCGGCTCCTTCTCTACCTATGCCGATCGCGCGATCGGTCACTGGGCCGGTTTCACCATCGGCTGGTTGTACTGGTGGTTCTGGGTTCTGGTAATCCCGCTGGAGGCCAACGCCGCCGCTACCATCCTGCATGCCTGGTTCCCGGGCGTGGACATCTGGGCCTTTGCCCTGGTCATCACCATGCTGCTGACCGTGACCAACCTGTTCAGCGTGAAGAACTACGGTGAGTTCGAGTTCTGGTTCGCCCTGCTCAAGGTTGTGGCGATCATCGGTTTCATTATTCTCGGCATCGCGGCGATCTTCGGCTTCCTGCCGAACAGCCAGGTCAGCGGCGTTTCGCACCTGTTCGACACCCAAGGCTTCCTGCCGAACGGCATGGGCGCGGTACTGGGTGCGATCCTGACCACCATGTTCTCCTTCATGGGTACCGAAATCGTAACCATCGCGGCCGCGGAATCGAAGAACCCTGGCAAGCAAATCTCCAAGGCCACCAACTCGGTGATCTGGCGTATCGGTTTGTTCTACCTTGTATCGATCTTCATCGTCGTGGCCCTGGTGCCATGGAACGACCCGGTTCTGGCCAGCCTTGGTTCTTACCAGACCGTGCTTGAGCGCATGGGCATCCCGAACGCCAAGATGATCGTTGATATCGTGGTGCTGGTTGCTGTTACCAGCTGCCTGAACTCCGCGCTCTACACCTCTTCGCGCATGCTGTTCTCTCTGGGCAAGCGTGGTGATGCACCGGCCATGTCCACTCGCACCAACAAGAGCGGTACGCCTTACTGGGCAGTGATGATGTCCACTGGCGCAGCGTTCTTGTGCACATTCGCCAACTACGTAGCCCCGGCTGCGGTATTCGAGTTCCTGCTGGCCAGCTCCGGCGCCATCGCGCTGCTGGTGTACCTGGTGATCGCGATCTCGCAACTGCGCATGCGCAAGCAGCGCATGGCTCGTGGCGAGAAGATCGTTTTCAGCATGTGGCTGTTCCCGGGCCTGACCTATGCAGTGATTATCTTCATCGTCGCAGCCCTGACCATCATGGGCTTCCAGGACGCCCACCGCGTGGAAATCCTGGCGACCGGTCTGCTCAGCATTCTGGTGGTTGCAGCCGGCCTGCTGGTGGCCCGCCGTCGTCGCAACGAAGGCGGTGTTGCCGCGGTTGCGCGCTGAGCCTTTTGGCTTGAGTTAGCGTCATCGAAGTAAAAAAACGGCCGCTGTCAGTGATGACAAGCGGCCGTTTTTGTTGGTGCAGGAACCCTTACTCGGCTTTTTCTTCCTGCGCATCCTGCGACTGACGGTAGACGTCCAGCGCGTCGCCGAAGTCAGTGATGAATTGCGGGTCGCTCAGCCACGCCTGGGCGGCGTCGCGGTCCATGCCATCGGCCCACATGCGGTAGTCGATCAGCATGTCGGCGGCCAGATGGGTGGCGGCCATGCCTTCGTCGTCGGCGTTTTCCATGTCCAGCAGTTCTGGATGGTCAACGATGATAAAGGCCAGATCCGACAGCAGCACGGAGAGCATTTCACTGCGGCTCGTGGCTTCCGCATCGCGCATTTTGCTGAACATCGCCAGGGTGTATTCCGGGATCGGTTCCGGAAGATCCAGGTCACTGTCCAGTGCCAGGGATTTGCGGCCGACCATGCGGATTTGCTTGGCTTTGGCTTTTGCACGCTTGGCGCGTTTCTGTTGCTTGTTCAGGGAGGCCATGGGAACTCAGTTCGGTTTCGGTTGGTTTTGGTCTTGGATGTATTTGGATGCGGCCACGTAGTCCGCCTGGAATTCCGGGGATTCGATCCATGCCAGCGCACCGTCTTCGTCGGTTTCAGTGGACCACTGGCGGTACTCGAGCAGCGCACCGATTATGAAGTCAGTCGCCGTTTCTTCGCCTTCCTGCTCCAGTACCAGTGCGAGCAGCGGATGCTCCAGAAACGCCTTGCACATGTCCTGCTGGCTGATCTTCTGCGCGTCGATCATTTCTTTGAACATATCGGTCAGGTCCACCGATTCGAAATCGATGCGGTTATCGTTCGGGTCCAGCTCGATCGGCGCGGCGGCACGTTGGGTGCGGTTCTGCTTGGCTTTGGCCTTGGCGCGGGAGGCGCGTTTTTGCTGCTTGTTGGCGGAGGCCATGGGCTTCGTTCCGTTATTCGTTGAAAGGGCAGTGGCTCAGTTGCGTGGCACGGTCCGCCCGGGAGTATCGGGGGCCAGTTTGCCGTTTTGCAGCCAGGACAATGCAATGGGCCATAGTGTGGCTTGGTATGCGCTGCGAAAAAAGGCGAAATGTCCGACTTCTTTTTCGCCAATGTCTTCGGGCCTGATACGCAGGTGCATATTGGAGCTGCCGCTGAAGTAGCCCAGCAGGCGTTCGATGGCTGCGATGGTGCCGTAAGGGTCATCGCTGAGGCTGATCGCGAGGATATTCGCGTTGACCGTGGCAAAGGGTAGGCGACCGGTGGTTGCCTGCAGGAGGCGACCGCTGGGGCGTTTTTCGTAGCGCGGCGTGGGTGTGGCCCAGTCGCGGACCACGCCGGCAGGGGTGTCCTCAAGCCAGCCAAGGCGCTTGCCAGGAAAGAAACCGCATAGCAGCGTCACGATCGGCATCACCACATGCCATTTACCGAACATGCGCCAGCGCTGAGCGGGCGCGTAATCGCGCCAGTAGGCGAACTGCGCGCCGACCGTCACCAGGCGTCGAATAAGCGGCCCCGAAGCTCCCAGTCCTGCTGCACAGCCTCCAAAGCTGTGGCCGACCACATCGACAGGCTGGCCGGGAAATTCCCTGTGTGCCCGCTGGAGCATCGCCTCGAAATCCAGGGCGCCCCAATCGGTCCATGACGCCTCCAGCCCCTTGAGCGAAGCCGGGCGCGATTCACCGATGCCGCGGTAGTCATAGGTGATGACATCGAAATCGTTGGCGAACAGGTAATCGGCGAAACGTGAGTAGTGCCGACAGCGAACCGAGGTGGCGGCGTTGATGATGACGACCGGACGGGAAGGTTCCTGGGCAGCATGCCGCCAGGTGAAACCGCCAAGGATGAAACCGTCGGCGGCAGCTTGCTTGAAAGGCTCCGCCACGACGTCCGTCGTCAGCGGCAACTCGATTTGAGTGGGGGCCAGAGGTGGCATGTCCTGCAAATTCATGGGCGCTGAACCTTTGCGGGTAGCTGCCAACGATAGTCTTCGTGCTGCGGATGAACAATCCATTGCCATTATCACGGTTCCTGATGGAGCCGTTCTTCAAGTAACGCCTGCTCTCGCTCCAGCTCCGCTCGTAGTTCCTCTTCGGAGGGAAGTACGAGTGGGTACTTGCTGGCGAATAGTTGCTCGTTGCCCTTCAGTGGCGATTAGGGCACCACGGAGTCATCTTTTGTTCGTTGGGGCCCCCAGCCCAATTCGGGGCGCACTGCGTCCCAAATTGGAAAAGTCCGAGGAGATACCGGACTGATTGGCATGGACAGTCTGATGGTAGGAGAGATATTGGCAGCACACCGTGTAGTACGTTTCGTACTGGGCTCAATTACGAATCCATCTAAAACCCGACCACTGCACCCGGTATCCAAATTACGTAACGATTGGGTTCTTTGTAGCCCGGGAGTCGTCATCATGAAGCGTTTCCATTCACTGATGTTCCCCCTCGCCACGGTTGGCATTCTGATGTTTCCCGCCATGTTGCCAGCCGCCAGTCTTGAGCCTGTCGACAGCATGGGTGTGCAGGTTCAGCGGCAGGAGCAAAACGGGATTGCTTATTTGAACGGCGGTATCGGCGAGGATGAGTCGAAAGCGATTCAGCAAACCACCGGCTACAACCTGCACATGACGTTTTCTACCGGTCCGCAAAACGAATATGTGCCCGATGTGGATGTGGTCGTTCAGAAAGCGCCGGGGCAGGTGGTTTTGACCTTGAGCCAGGCTGGCCCTCTGGTCTACGCCCAGTTGCCTCCTGGCAAGTACACCGTTGTCGCGACTCGAAATGGGGTAGAGCGACATGACACCGCGAATGTGGGCGGTGGCGCGGCGCGCAATCTGGTCTTTCACTGGAATGACCTTAAATAACCATTTCTCTGGCATCAATAGATACAAGGCGGGCGGTATGACCTTACCAAGCCATATCGCCTGTCTTGAAACTGGTGATTGTTAAATCCCTCAATGCAAAAGGCTGGAAGGGTATTGCCTTGCGGCTCGGAGCAAGCACAACTCAGCTCCCGAGCCTACAAAGTGTTGTTCCTCACGACTGTGTTGATCATGACGACGCCAATGATTGGATGATCGCAACGCGTAAAGGGTTAGTCTCGATGCTCAGCAGTTTTATGGCTAAGGCGCAGCAGACCACGATCAACATGGGTTTGATCAGTCGAGGGCCGACTCGAACGGCGGTTCGTGCACCCAATTGAGCGCCGGCGAAGGCTGCCACAGCCATGGCGATCGCTACCGGCCAGATAATCACCCCTTGGAAAATGAAAACCGAAAGAGAACCAAGATTGCAGGACGCATTGGCAAGTTTGGTAAAGCCCATGGCCCGCATCATGCCAAAGCCGCAGAGAAGTACAAATCCGGCAATGAAGAAGGAGCCCACACCTGGGCCAAATATACCGTCGTAGAAACCAAGCAGCGGCGCTACGGTAAATGAAAAAAGCAGGATGCCAATTCGCTTGCATCTATCTTCATTCGCTAACTTTGGAGAGAAAGCAAAATAGATAGCTACCAGAATTAGCATGATAGGTACGCAAACTTCCAAGTAACGCTTATCAATGGAGCTGACCAGAAAAGCTCCACTGGCTCCGCCAATAAATCCGCAGACAATCAGGGAACGGCCTTCGCGCCATTCGATCATTCCTTTACGAGCAAAGGTCGCAGTTGCAGAAACAGTTGCCGAAGCAGCCTGTAGCTTGTTGGTTGCGATTGCATTGATGGGGTCAACCCCAGCTAGAAACAATGCAGGCAATGTAATCAGTCCGCCGCCACCGGCAATCGCATCAAAAAAGCCGGCACAAAAAGCGACGAGCGCTAACATGCTAATCAGATCCCAAGTCATAACGTCCTTCTTTTCAAGTTTTCGGCAAGATGTCTAGCTGATTAATCATTCAAGATATTCTGAAAATTCAGCCTTGCAGCAGTAACGGATCCTCCGAAACAACAATTGGAGAGGAGAATTTTGACAGGCCGAAAATACGAATCAGGACGCGTCTATTGTCTTTGATTACATCCCGACAGTGCAGCGCACGAACGTTATTGATCACCATGGCCGACTCTTGTGTCAGCGAGTATTCGATCGGTGTTGCTCTGTCTATGCCCTGACAGAGAGCGGTGTATGCTGTTTTAACAAAATGTGAGGCTTTATCGTTGACTGAAAAGCGGTAGGAGTTAAAGCGGGCCGCGAATCCTATATGTTCGTTGAACTCAAGAATTGAAGCGTCGCGACCGTCTTCGCCCATACCATTTACGAAGGAGTCACTACGGGTGAAATGAAAATTTTCCGTAGTGAGCGCGAGGCAGTTGGTTATGCCGATTTTTTCGAGAATGGGTGGTAGTGGAATGACGCGCGTGGCTTCTAGGCTCGGGTTCCACAGGGCTGAAAGTATGAGAGAAGAAGGTGACGGGGAATGTCCGTTTTTTGCTTTCACAGCGCACCAGTAAGGCGCCTCGGTGTGCGGGCCAAGCGCTAGGCCGGAATGGGAGCTCAGTTCCTTGGTTTCCGGCTCGGCATCAATTTTGATAAGTCCGCCCCCCTTGAAGTTGGCAACCAATCGAACCAGTTTTCCTTCGTTATCCATGTCATAGGCAAAGGCACTGTTATCCACCAGGCTCAATAAGATCTGACTGCGGACGGCCAGGCAAAGCACGTCGTACCGATTTTCCAGAGAAACGAGGCCTGGCAATTCATTTGGAAGGCTGGAGTCGTTTATTTTTTGCAAGCCGTCAAAGATCAGCAAGGAAATGAGGCCGTTGGAGTAGGCGCCCAGTAATTCGCACTGGTGTTTCGAAAACGAGAGCTTTAATTCGGCGGCAGCCAAAGATGCTTTGAACTTGACTCCTGGTATCTGCGGTCCGCCAATAGCGGCCAACTCTTCGGCGCGTTTGTGTAGCAATGATGCCTGCCGCATATCAAAGCTGAACGTTCTGATTTCTTGTCCTGCAACAAGGTCGGTCGTTCCGACGTTTGGTTTGATAGTGCTGGTCATTGACTGCTTCCGTGTCATTTCTCTGTTCCCGGTGTTGGGTGCAGATCCTCCTTCAATTCTCACCAGTCTTCTTTTCTGCGTATGTCATCCATTTCCGGTAAAGCTTACAGAGCCTTCCGAAGGTTTCGAGAGATTGCGAGCAGGGCTGATCGGCAACGCGCAGCCCTTACTCAGTCCGAGGTTTAGCAGGTGATGCAGGTAGTGGCGGGGGGGGGGGGCGGCAGGGATAGGATGCTTTGCAGGGCGACTCAATGGTGACTTGAGCAAGTCCGCTCAAATCGCAGGCATAAAAAAACCCTGAATCTTTCGATTCAGGGTTTTCGGTATTTGGTGCCCAGAGACGGAATCGAACCGCCGACACGGGGATTTTCAATCCCCTGCTCTACCGACTGAGCTATCTGGGCAACGGGGCGCATTAAACGGGTTTTTAAGGGGGTCGTCAAGCAAGTTTTCAAAAAAAATTTAATTATTACCGTCGCTTACGTTCCGACCCCCGCAAAAGCGGGTTATTCCGACGGCGGCACGTAGCCTTCGGCCTTGGCGTATTCCTCGCCGGAGAAGTACTTGTCCATTTCGCCCTGAAGGTATTTGCGATCTTCGGCGTTCATCATGTTCAGGCGTTTTTCGTTGATCAGCAGGGTTTGGTGCTTCTGCCAGTCGGCCCAGGCCTTGGCCGAGACGTGGTCAAAAATGTCCTGGCCTTTGGCGCCCGGGAAGGGAGCGCGCTCCAGGCCTGGCAATTCTTCTTTGTACTTGCGGCACATGATGGTGCGGGTCATGACGACTCTCCTGCGTTCAATTCGACGGCCGCGCGTTCGAGCAAGGTCTTGACCGGGGCGGCGAGGCCCAGGCGCGGCGGGGTGGCGAGGTTATACCAGAGCCAGTCGGCCTCGGCCACGTGATGGCCGGTCTCCTGGACCTGAACCAGCCAGGGTTCGATGGACAATTGAAAATGGCTGAAGGTGTGCACCAGGTTCGGCAACGCCTGCTGGGCGCCCAGTTGCAGCGAGTGCTGCGAAGCCAGATGTTGCAGGTCGTCGAGGTCGTCGAGTTCCGGCAGGCTCCAGAGACCGCCCCACAGGCCCGTGGAAGGGCGACGGTAAAGCAGGATCGCGCCTTCACTGTTGGCGAGCATCGGCATCAGCGTGCGCTTCTGCGGAATGGCTTTGCGCGGCTTGGGGATCGGGTAACGGGTTTCCAGGCCCAGCATGTGTGCTTCGCAACCAATTTTCAGTGGGCAAAGCAGGCAACTGGGTTTGCTTCGAGTGCAGAGCGTCGCGCCCAGGTCCATCATCGCCTGGGTATAGGCATTGACCCGATCCTGTGGCGTGAAGCGCTCTGCGTTCGCCCACAGCTGTTTGGCGACCTTCGGCTCACCGGGGTAGCCCTCTTGCGCGGTAAAGCGCGCCAACACCCGTTTGACGTTGCCATCGAGGATCGGCGCGCGCAGGCCCATGCTGATACTGGCAATGGCGCCGGCGGTCGACAGGCCGATACCCGGCAGGTCGGTCAGTTTTTCCACGTCACGGGGAAATTCACCGCCGTACTGCTCGACGAGAATCTTCGCGGTCTTCTGCAGGTTGCGTGCGCGGGTGTAGTAACCCAGGCCGGTCCACAGGTGCAGCACTTCGTCCTCCGGCGCGGCTGCCAGGGCTTCGACCGTTGGCAGCGAAGCCATGAAGCGGTCGAAGTAGTTCAGCACCGTGCTGACCTGGGTTTGCTGCAACATGATTTCCGAGACCCACACCCGGTAGGGGTTGATGTCCTGTTGCCAAGGCAGGTCGTGACGGCCGTGGCGGTCGTACCAGTCCAGCACCGCCGTTGAAAACTGCTCGGCTTTCATCGTTTGAACAGCCCCTTGAGTGCGTCTTTGAGTTCCGGGCTGACCTTGTCGCCTAGTTTTTCGTCGATTTTCTCGCTGATCCGCTCGCCAGCCAGTTTGCTGGCGACCTGACCCATGCGCTCGTTATCCAGCCGGCAGGCCTTGGCGCCCAGTTCCAGCGGCCCACGGCAACGCAATGGCCACTCGATGCCGACGAATTTTTCGCCCACTTGGCAGGCCGGGTCCGGCATGTCGCTCTTGTCGCCTTCGACGATGATGCCTACGCGGTAGTCCATGCCCAATACACGCAGATCCACATCGCCGTCGCCGTTGACTGTCATGCCGGGGATGCGCACTTTCAGGTCCGGGTTGCTGGCCACACCGTTACGGAAATTCAGGTTGCCCTTGAGTTCCTGAAACGGCGTGTCTTTGCCCCGTGGCTCGCCACTGAGGGTTTTGCGGTTGAGCGTGGCGATGCCCTTGCACAGCTGTTGCTCAAGGTTGGCATTGAGCAGCACACCGTTGTTGATGACGAAGCTGGCGTTGCCGTTGAGGGTTTCGATCAGCGCCTTCTGGCTGTTGCCACTGCCGGTCAGGGTACTGTTGAGCGTGACCAGGCCTTTGACCGGTGGATTTTTACCCTGGCTTTCGAGGATTTTTTCCGCCGGGACATGGTTGATCTGCGTCTGCATGTTCAATACAGGCGTCTGCTGGCGCACATCGAGGGTGCCTTTGGCTTCGAAGTTGCCTTCGTACAGGTCGCCGCGCAGGTTCGCCAATGTCAGTAGCCCGCCCTGACCGTTGGCCTTGAGGACGGCGTTGTGGATCGGCAGTTTTTCCAGGGTCAACTGACCGAAAGTCAGGTCGGCATCCACATCCAGTTTGCTCAGGCGTTCTACCGGCAACAGGCGCTCATTGCTCCACGCTTCTTTGGTTGGCGCTGGCGGCAGCGGTGTGCTGCCGGCGCCCGCCATGGCATCGGCTTCGGTGCTGGCGACTTCGGCTTGTCGCACTTGTTTCGCGTTGTTGGCCTCGGCCGACTTCGGCGGCAGGTAACGGTCGACGTTAAAGGTGTCAGCCTTGAGCGTGGCGCGCAGGGATTGTTTGGCAAAGTCCTCGACGGCGATGCGCCCGCTGAAGGTGCTGTCGTCAACTTTCAGGTTTATGTCATCCAGCGTGAGACTGGTCGGGGTGCCGGCCAGGCGGCTGACCAGCTCGACCTTGGTCAGGCTGCCTTCGGCCATCGTTGGCAGTTGCTGGCCGATGCTGTCGACGAATTTCGCCAGGTCGAACTGGGCAATCGACAGGCCACCGCTGACCTGCGGGGTCTTGTCGAGATCGTTGACCTTCAGTTCACCCAGCGCGCGCAGTTGGTTGGCGGAGATCTTGATACCGGTCCATTCCGCGACATTGGCGGCCTTGTCCAGCAGCAACTGGCCCTGGGCGGCGAAGATCATGGTTTTGCCTTGCAGCGGATCGCCGGCGACTTCACCGGAAAGTTTCATGTCTTCGAGTTTGTAACGCTGCAATGCGCGTTCGAAACGCAGTTCGCCATTGAGCTCGGTGCGCACCCGCAGAACCGGCTGGTTGGTGCCCAGGAACGCGGTGAGCTTGACCGGAATATTGGTGGAATCATGTACCGGGCCAGTGCTCAGTTGAATGCTTTCCGCACTGAATTGCTTGCCGGTTTTTTCGTCGTTGTATTCGACCCGGGCGTTGTTGACGGTCAGGCTGTCGATGTCCAGGCGAATGGGTTGCGCCGGTTTTTCCACTTGAGCGGTGGTTTGTTGTTCAGGCTCGCTGGTAGCGGCAGGAGGCGTGCCAGCCGTGTTCGGAGTGGCGGGGACCTTGCCGACGTCTTCCCAGTTGCCGTGACCATCCTTGTCGCGGCTCAGGCGCAGGTTCAGACCCTCAACGCGCACGTCGCTCATCTGCACCTCGCGACGCAACAGCGGCAGCACGCGGACCGACAGGCCGAGCATCTGCAAATCGGCGAACGGCTCGGCTGGCTTGGCCAGGGTCGCCACGGCGGCGTCGTGCAGCTCCAGGCCGAGCCACGGGAACAGGCTCCAGCCGATATCGCCATTGAGCGTCAGCTCGATGTGGGCCTTGTCGCGGGCAATCTGGCGGATCTCGTCTTTGTAGTCGTTGGGATCGAAGAGGTGGGTCAGGGCGAAGCCCAGCGCCACAATGATCAGCAGCAACCCGAGAAGTACCAGACCCAGGATTTTGCCGAACGCTTTCATGGGCGAGTCCTTGTAGTTAATCGAATTCGAAATTTAGCCGACGAGTATAGCGCTCCGAAACGGACGACCGGTCAGCGATCACTCGGGCAGTGTATCCAGTGGTACGTTCAATTTGACCGCCAATGCCTGAGCATCCAGGTGTCCGTCGGGCGCCAGCAGGTGCAGGGTTGCGCCGGATTGTGCAGCCATGGACTGTGCTTCACGCACCAGACGTTCCGCGACGCCACGACGTCTGGTGATTTTTCGTACGCACAATTGGGACAAGTGCCAGACATCCGGGTGCCGCTGCAGGCGCGCCGCACCCAGCAATCGATCATTGAAGCGTCCAGCAATCAACGAGCCCTCTTGCAGGCAGGTTTCAATCAAATGCGCATCCCCCGCAAATGGCGCAAACAGCCACTGTGGCGCATCACGGTAGATTTTCTGCAGGTCCTGCTGATCCTGGTGAGTGGCTTCGTTCAGTGATTCGACAACGATGGGCATGGAGAATCCTTCAGAGGTACGAGAACAGACAACATCGAAAAACGTGATATCACTTTGGTTTTTCTGTCACGTGCAAATGGTAACCTTCCCCCGTTCGTCCGTCCTTCTGCGATCCGATGTCGCACCGAAGTGAAGCTTTACCGAAAAAACAGTCGTGCCTGCGTGCGCCAAGGCTGGGGGTGAAGAGTGGCTGGCGAACCATACTAATAATTGGGGGATACAAAATGACCACGAGTATTGCGGCGGACGGCTATGCCGACCAGCCCTCGTTCCTGTCCAAGGAGCGGATCATCGCCAAGCCCGGTTTCAACCGTTGGCTGGTGCCACCGGCCGCGCTGGCCATCCACCTCTGCATCGGCATGGCCTACGGTTTCTCGGTGTTCTGGCTGCCACTGTCGAAGGCCTTGGGCATCACCAAGCCACTGGCCTGTGCTCCGGACATGAGCTTCATCGCTCAAGTCTTTTCTTCGCAATGTGACTGGCCGATTTCGATGCTCGGCTGGATCTACACCCTGTTCTTCATTTTCCTGGGTTGCTCGGCAGCCATATGGGGCGGCTGGCTGGAGCATGCCGGGCCACGCAAGGCTGGTGTCGTGTCGGCCCTGTGCTGGTGTGGCGGTCTGCTGATTTCGGCGCTGGGTATCTATACCCACCAGATCTGGCTGATGTGGATCGGCTCCGGGGTTATCGGTGGTATCGGTCTTGGCTTGGGTTACATCTCGCCGGTGTCGACCCTGATCAAGTGGTTCCCGGACAAGCGCGGCATGGCGACCGGCATGGCGATCATGGGCTTCGGCGGTGGCGCGATGGTCGGTGCACCACTGGCGACAGCCCTGATGAGCCATTTCGGCTCGGCAGACGGCGTTGGCGTGTGGCAGAGCTTCGTGGCCATGGCCGCGATCTATTTCGTGTTCATGATCGGTGGCGCGCTGTCCTACCGCGTTCCGCCGACCGGCTGGAAGCCTGAGGGCTGGACCGCTCCGGCGAAAAAAGCCTCGAACGCGATGATCACCAACCGTCACGTACACGTTAACGTGGCGTGGAAGACGCCGCAGTTCCGCCTGGTATGGCTGGTACTGTGCCTGAACGTATCGGCCGGTATCGGTATTCTCGGCATGGCTTCGCCGCTGTTGCAGGAAGTTTTTGGCGGTAAGTTGCTGGGCAATGACCTCGCTTTCGGTCAACTGGACGCTTCGCAACTGGCTTCGATCGCCGCGATTGCTGCTGGTTTCACCGGTTTACTGAGCCTGTTCAACATCGGTGGCCGGTTCTTCTGGGCATCGTTCTCGGACTACCTTGGCCGTAAAAACACCTATTTCGTGTTCTTTGCCCTGGGTTTTGCGCTGTACGCGCTGATTCCGAACCTCGGTCATCTGGGTAATATCGCGCTGTTCGTGGCGGCGTTTTGCATCATCCTGTCGATGTACGGCGGCGGTTTCGCGACCGTTCCTGCGTATCTGGCTGACTTGTTCGGCACACAAATGGTCGGCGCGATCCACGGTCGTCTGCTGACCGCATGGGCGGCAGCGGGGGTGCTGGGTCCGGTGCTGGTGAACTACCTGCGTGAGTATCAGCTAAGCATCGGCGTAGAACGTGCGGCGGCTTACGACATCACCTTGTACATCCTCGCTGGCTTGTTGGTGTTGGGTTTCATCTGCAACCTGTTGGTGCGCCCGGTGGCGGATAAATACTTCATGACCGACGCTGAACTGGCTGCCGAACAGGCGCTGGGCCACGACAAAGGCGCCGACAGCAGTACTTCGCTGGAGTGGAAAGCGGCTGCGGGCACCAAGCCGTTGGCGGTGGCTGCGTGGCTGGTGGTGGGTATTCCGTTGGCGTGGGGGGTGTGGGTGACGCTGCAGAAGACGGCAGTGCTGTTCCACTAACCAAGCGCAATGCCTTTGTGGGAGCGAGCCTGCTCGCGAATGCGGTCTGACAGTCGACAGAAATGTTGAATGTGATGGCCTCTTCGCGAGCAGGCTCGCTCCCACATTCGTTTTGTGGTGCTTGAAAATGGCTTGTATGGACATGTCTATCGCCGATGAACCGCAAGTCTGTCCGTCAGGGATATCACCTCCCGTGTTTCTGTTTGGCGCCCGCGCGCCTATAATGGCTGCCTTTTTCGCCCAATGATTTTGCGGAGCTGGTGATGGCCGAACGTAAGGCGTCAGTCGAGCGCGACACTCTGGAAACCCAGATCAAAGCCTCGATCAACCTCGATGGCACCGGTAAGGCCCGATTTGATATCGGTGTACCTTTCCTTGAGCACATGCTGGACCAGATCGCCCGTCACGGGTTGATCGACCTGGATATCGTCAGCAAGGGCGACCTGCATATTGATGACCACCACACGGTGGAAGACGTTGGTATCACCTTGGGTCAGGCTTTCACCCAAGCCATCGGCGACAAGAAAGGCATCCGTCGTTACGGTCACGCCTACGTGCCGCTCGATGAAGCGCTGTCGCGTGTGGTGATCGACTTCTCCGGCCGTCCCGGCCTGCAGATGCACGTTCCCTATACCCGTGCCACCGTCGGCGGCTTCGACGTTGACCTGTTCCAGGAATTCTTCCAGGGCTTCGTCAACCACGCCAACGTCACCCTGCACATCGACAACCTGCGTGGCCACAACACTCACCACCAGATCGAAACCGTGTTCAAGGCTTTCGGCCGAGCACTGCGCATGGCCGTGGAGCTCGATGACCGCATGGCCGGGCAAATGCCGTCGACCAAGGGCGTTCTGTAATGCAGACAGTCGCGGTTATCGATTACGGCATGGGCAACCTGCACTCGGTGGCCAAGGCCCTCGAGCATGTTGGCGCCGGCAAGGTGCTGATCACCAGCGATGCGAGTGTGATTCGTGAAGCCGACCGGGTTGTTTTCCCCGGCGTTGGCGCGATTCGCGATTGCATGGCGGAAATTCGTCGCCTGGGCTTCGACTCGCTGGTACGTGAGGTCAGTCAGGACCGTCCATTCCTTGGCATCTGCGTCGGCATGCAAGCCTTGCTCGACACCAGCGAAGAGAACGACGGCGTTGATTGCATCGGTTTGTTTCCGGGGCAGGTGAAGTTTTTCGGCAAGGATCTGGTCGAGGATGGCGAGCATCTGAAAGTCCCGCACATGGGCTGGAACCAAGTGAAGCAGACGGTGAATCACCCGCTTTGGCACGACATCCCGGACATGGCGCGCTTCTACTTCGTGCACAGCTACTACATCGCCGCCGCCAACGCGCGCCAGGTGGTGGGCAGCGGTCACTACGGCGTCGATTTTGCCGCGGCGCTGGCCGATGGTTCGCGTTTCGCCGTGCAGTTCCACCCGGAGAAGAGCCATACCCATGGCCTGCAATTGCTGCAGAACTTCGCGGCGTGGGATGGTCGCTGGTAAATGGCTGTCAAGAAATCCAAACCGCCGATCCTGACCCTCACGCCCGAACAGGAGCGTGAGGCCAATCAGAAGATTCAGCGGTTCATGGAGGATCGCTTCGAACTGAACCTGGGTTTGTTCGAGGCGGCGGAAATTCTTGAGCTGTTTACTCGCGAAATTGCTCCGCACTATTACAACAGGGCGATTTTCGATGTGCAGACGCACCTCAAGGAGAGGTTCGAAAGCATCGAAAGCGACCTGTGGGCGCTCGAAAAAAGCAGCTGAAAGCTTCAAGCTTCAAGCTGCAAGAGAGATACATACACACGCATGCTTGCAGCTTGTGGCTTGCAGCTTGCAGCTCTTTTGACGAAGGAAAAAGCATGCTGATTATTCCCGCTATCGATCTTAAAGACGGTGCCTGTGTTCGTCTGCGCCAGGGCCGCATGGAAGATTCCACAGTGTTCTCCGATGACCCGGTGAGCATGGCTGCCAAGTGGGTGGAGGGCGGATGCCGTCGTTTGCATCTGGTCGACCTGAACGGCGCGTTCGAAGGCCAGCCAGTCAACGGCGAAGTCGTTACCGCCATTGCCAAGCGCTACCCGAACCTGCCGATCCAGATCGGTGGTGGTATTCGCTCCCTGGAAACCATCGAACACTACGTGAAAGCGGGTGTCAGCTACGTGATCATCGGCACCAAGGCCGTGAAAGAGCCGGCTTTCGTCGCTGAAGCCTGCCGCGCCTTCCCGGGCAAGGTAATTGTCGGCTTGGACGCCAAAGACGGTTTTGTCGCCACCGACGGCTGGGCTGAGATCAGCTCGGTTCAGGTGATCGACCTGGCCAAGCAGTTCGAAGCCGACGGCGTGTCCGCCATCGTTTATACCGACATCGCCAAAGACGGCATGATGCAGGGCTGCAACGTACCTTTCACCGCTGCGCTGGCGGCTGCCACCTCGATCCCGGTGATCGCTTCCGGCGGTATCCACAACCTGGGTGACATCAAGACGCTGCTTGACGCCAAGGCACCAGGCATCATCGGCGCAATCACCGGGCGCGCGATCTACGAAGGCACCCTCGATGTCGCCGAAGCGCAAGCTTTCTGCGATTCGTACAAAGGCTGAGGACTGACCATGGCGCTGGCCAAACGCATCATCCCTTGCCTGGACGTGGACAACGGCCGGGTGGTCAAGGGTGTGAAATTCGAAAACATCCGCGACGCCGGTGACCCGGTGGAAATTGCCCGTCGTTACGACGAGCAGGGTGCCGACGAGATTACCTTTCTCGACATCACCGCCAGCGTCGACGGCCGCGACACCACGCTGCACACCGTCGAGCGCATGGCCAGCCAGGTGTTCATCCCGCTGACCGTCGGCGGTGGCGTGCGCACCGTGCAGGACATCCGCAACCTGCTCAATGCGGGGGCGGACAAAGTGTCGATCAACACGGCGGCAGTGTTCAATCCGGAGTTCGTCGGCGAGGCCGCGCAGCATTTCGGTTCCCAGTGCATCGTCGTCGCTATCGACGCGAAGAAGGTTTCTGGCCCGGGCGAAACCCCGCGCTGGGAAATCTTCACCCACGGCGGCCGCAAGCCGACCGGCCTCGACGCGGTCGAGTGGGCGAAGAAGATGGAAGGCCTGGGTGCCGGTGAAATCCTGCTGACCAGCATGGACCAGGACGGGATGAAAAACGGCTTCGATCTGGGCGTTACCCGCGCCATCAGCGATGCGTTGGGCATTCCGGTGATCGCTTCCGGCGGTGTTGGCAACCTGCAACACCTGGCTGACGGCATCCTTGAAGGGCACGCCAGTGCAGTGTTGGCGGCGAGTATTTTCCACTTCGGCGAGTACACCGTTCAGGAAGCCAAGGCGTATATGGCTCATCGCGGAATCGTGATGCGTTAAACAAACCGATGCAGGCCAGTGGACATCATGGCGGGCTCAAGGCACTCTTGGGTACGCCATGGATTTCGGTAGCCAGACATGCTTAAACGCTTTCTTCTCGTCCTTGCCAGCGCTTCTCTGTTGTTGATCAACGGCGTTCAGGCTAAAGACAGTCCCGATACCGACATGGTGTTGCTGACTGAAAATTTCCCACCGTACAACATGGCGAAGAACGGCAAGAACTTCGCTCAGGACGAAAACATCAATGGCATCGCCACTGATATCGTCCGTGAGATCTTCAAGCGCGCCGACATTACCTACAGCCTGACGCTGCGTTTCCCTTGGGAGCGGATCTACAAGCTCACCCTGGAAAAACCCGGTTATGGCGTATTCGTCATGGCGCGGTTGCCTGATCGCGAAAAGTTGTTCAAATGGGTCGGACCAATAGGCCCGGACGACTGGATCATGCTGGCCAAGGCTGACAGCAAGATCACGCTTGAAACGCTCAATGATGCGCGCAAGTACAAGATCGGCGCATACAAGGGCGACGCAATCGCTGAGACACTGGCCAAACAAGGGCTCAATCCCATCGTTGTGCTGCGCGATCAGGACAATGCCAAGAAGCTGGTCAACGGTCAGATCGACCTGTGGGCCACAGGTGACCCGGCCGGCCGTTACTTGGCAAGGCAGGACGGCGTGACCGGGCTCAAGACGGTATTGCGTTTTAACAGCGCCGAGCTTTATCTGGCGCTGAATAAGGACGTGCCGGATGAAGTCGTTGCCAAACTGCAGGCTGCTCTGGACCAGCTGCGCAAGGAAGGTGGTGTGGACGACATCATGGCGCGGTATTTGTAGTTGCAGGGGGTTCTGTCATCAGTTGAGGGTCGAGGGCTTCGTGGTCTTTTTCCGGTGGGTATTCCATCCAGAGCAAGCTGTCTTCATCGGCGTAGGCGATGCAGTTTGCTATTTGTTCGCCATCTTCGCTTCGTAAGTCGTAGCGACTCTCTAACTGATAAACCGCGATCATCTTGTCTTTCGGAACGATGGCGGCGACAACCAGGGTATTCGCGGTTGTCCATCCGTTAGAAGAAGTTTCGGCATGAGTAAACTCATCGGCCAATTTTGCCGAAAATTGTATGGGATGATCGGTATCCGAGGTCTCGGCTCTCCATTCTGAGGCGAACTTGATAGAAGTGATGCTGCTGAATATCCGCGAGTCCTCGTCACTCAGCATTCGAGGTGCGGTCCATTTGAATAGCTTGCTCTTGTCTTCGGTGTTATGGCCCTGTCCGATAAGTATGTATTGGTCTTTCCTTTCCAGGCGGTAATGCGTTAATTCGCTTAAATCATCGAAAGCTGACGTGGGGTACTGGTCCACCGCAAACCAAGGAATCATCGCAATCTGTGTGGCTTCGGATGTTTCAGGCGGCAAGGGTGCTTTGAATTCTGAAATCACTGGAGCTTCAGGTGCCGTATTGTTTTGGACCTGGATTTTCATGCGCAATGCATAGGTGAGGTTTTCCGCAGGTTTTCTGCCGCTGCCGTCACTGACAAAGGTGCCTGGCGCAAAGTAGATCTCACCTGCTTTTGCGGCCGGAAGCGTGATACCCCAGGCACTGAAGTTATGCATGAGGCCGCGACCCTCGCTCCAAATCAAGTCGCCGACACGGCACTCGATTACAAGGTCCGCCCGTACGCAACGTACCGCATGCACTGAAGGTTTTTCCTGACCGATAGAACACACCAGTCCGAGTGCGACATAGCCATCAGGAGGGATTGGGCGCCACAGGGTGCAGTCTTTTTTGGCCCCTGAACCTGAATCCTTCCAGACCTGTTCATAGTCATTGGGTCGGCTGAGCGCATTGCCTCGCGCAGGATCTTTGCTCGGCAAATCTCCCTCGCGTACAACCGCCACCACTTTGACGCCGTTGATATTTTCAAGGCTGGGAACAACCACGTCTCCCAAAGGGAAAAAACCCGGCAACAAATCAGGTGCAGGGGTTGGATGCCAAAAAGCTGCGGGTTCTGAATTGGAGCCAGTGGAATCCCAAATCTGCTGGAACTCGGCTGTAAAGTTGATCAGCAGGTTATCGAGCTTTATCGATGCAATTTGCCTCGGAGGCGGTGTGAAATTGTTTTCGGTGGTCATAATCATTCCTGATATTGAAAAGCGACTCTGGGCCGCGACCTGTTGCAGGTTTCAATATCTGGAATTGGATAAGGCGTCAGGCGGTAACTATTTATAGGTGTGTGACGAGTTACTACCTATAAACCCCGTCTTTTCCATGGGCGATCATGGCGCGATTACTGCGCACACTGATCATCTGGCGGATATCGATCCACTCGACTCCTTGTGTCTTGAGCTTCGGTAACTCTCGCTCCAGCACCGCCAAAGTCTGTGGATATGGATGGCCGATCATCACCGCCGAACCTTGCTTGCGCGCCAGGCTGATCGCGGTCTGCAACTGGGCGTAGATCGCCGCTTCCGTGCGTTCGTCATCAAGAAACACATCCCGTGAGACACTCGCCAGGTCAATCTTCTGCGCTTGTTGCGCCGCCACGGTCTGCGCGCTGGTGCGACTGTCGACGAAGAACTTGTGCCGACGTTGCAGCTCACCCATCAGCCACGCCATGGCGACCGGTTGTGCCGTCATGCGACTGCCCATGTGGTTATTGATCCCAGCGGTGTAAGGCACCGCTTTGAACGCAGCATTCAAGCGCTTCTCAAGCTCCTCGATGGACAGCTCGGGGTGCCAGGCGAACGGGCCGGTGGCCGGGTCCATGGGCATGTGCAGAATGACGATTTTCCCGGCGCGATGGGCTTCGCGAGCGAATTCGGTGGCGTGGGGCGTATCAGGCATGATCGCCGTGGTCACGGGCCCCGGCAGGGCCAGCACGCGGCGATCCCGGGGCAGGTTCTGTCCCAGGTCATCGATGATCAGGCTCAGGTAGGTCTTTTGAGGTGTCGGCCCGGCGGGTTCGGCGTGAGCCGCGCCCGCCAGGCAACACAACAGAACGAGGATGAAGCGCAGAGCCATCCTCAACGACCGGAAGTGATGCTCAGCCCTTTAAGCAGGCTCAGGGCCTGGGCCAATTGGTAGTCGTCATCCTGCGGCATCGCTTTGGCCTTGCCACCGGAACCTGTCGGTTTGTCGGCGCCGCCGTTCCCATTGCCCAGGTGACCTTGCAGGTCGGCTTCCTTGAAGTAGTCGCTGTCCTGCTCGCTGGTGATCTTGGCTTTGCGTACTTCGATGTCCGGGATAATGCCCTGGGCCTGGATCGAGCGACCGTTCGGTGTGTAGTACAGCGCCGTGGTGATCTTCAGTGCACGTTCGTTGTTCAGTGGCAGCACGGTTTGCACCGAGCCTTTGCCGAAGCTTGGGGTGCCCATGATCACTGCACGTTTTTGATCCTGCAAGGCGCCCGCGACGATTTCCGAAGCCGAAGCGCTGCCGCCGTTGATCAGGGCGACCATTGGCACGGCTTCGCTTTCGTCCTTGCCGGTGGCCGAGAAGCGCAGTTCCGAGTTGGCGATACGGCCCTTGGTGTAAACGATCAGGCCCTTGGTGATGAAGTGATCGACGACTTCCACCGCTGCCTGCAACACGCCACCAGGGTTGTTGCGCAGGTCGAGGATGATGCCCTTGAGTTTCTTGCCATTGTCCTTTCGCAGCTTGGCCAGGGCCTTGGAGACTTCTTCACCGGTCTTGACCTGGAACTGGGTGATGCGGATGTAGCCATAGCCTGACTCCAGCAACTGGCTTTTCACGCTTTTCACTTGAATGACGGCGCGGGCCAGGGTTACGTCGAATGGCTGACCGCCATCACGTACCAGAGTCAGTGTTATTTTCTGGCCGATCTTGCCGCGCATTTTGTCCACGGCTTCGGTCATGCTCTGGCCACGGGTCGGCTGGCCATTGATCTTGACGATGAAGTCGCCGGCCTGAATGCCAGCCTTCGAGGCTGGGGTGTCATCGATTGGCGACACCACTTTGATGAAGCCGTCTTCGGCGCCGACTTCGATGCCCAGGCCGCCAAACTCACCGCTGGTGCTTTCCTGCAATTCAGCGAAGTCTTCCGGCCCCAGGTAAGCGGAGTGCGGATCAAGGTTGCTGAGCATGCCCTTGATCGCGTTTTCCAGCAGGGTCTTGTCGTCCACCGGCTCGACATACGCGGCCTTGATCCGATCCATGACCTCGGCGAAGGTGCGCAACTCCTCCAGCGGCAATGGCGCCTTGGTGGTCGCAGCAGTGCCCGCAGGCGCGACCGCCGGGGCCGGTTGAGCGGCAAACGCCAGAGGCGCGCCGATCACCAGGGCGATCGTCAGGGCCAGCGAGGTAAGGCGGGACAAATGCAGCATGTCGAACGAACTCCTGAATTGGATGGCACGCTTATCCTTGCGTGCGACACCATTGTGCCGGGTCACTCGGGTGACCCTGCTGACGAATCGCAAAATACAATGCCGGGGTGTCCTGTCCGCCACTGTTACCGACAGTGGAGATGGACTCCCCGGCTTTCACCACGTCACCCGCAGATTTGAGCAGCGTCTGGTTGTGACCGTAAAGACTCAAAAAACCATTGCCGTGGTCGAGAATCACCAGCAACCCGGCGCCACGCAGCCAGTCAGCGAACACCACGCGACCGCCGTGGACGGCGTGTACAGCGCTACCGGCCGAAGCACCAATCATTACGCCGTCCCACTTGGTCCGGGCATCGTCGCCGCGGCTTTCACCGAAGCGTGCCAACAGTCGACCGTCCACAGGCCATGGAAGTTTGCCGCGGGTTGAGGCAAACGGACCGCCAAAAGTTTCGCCCGAACTTGAAACCAGAGCGCCGGGTGTCGATTTAACTGGTTTGCGTGGGGCGTCGTCGCTGGCATCTGCCTGCGCCTGAGCCTCACGTAAACGCTTTTTTTCGGCTTCCTGCTGGGCAATCAGCGCTTTTTGTCGCGCTTCTTCTGCCTCACGGGCCTGGCGGGCCAGGGTTTCTTCAATGGTTTTAAGGACTTTAGACAGGTCTGCCTGATCCTGCTCGCGAGCTGCCAATTTCTGGTCGCGAGCCTTCACGTCGTCATTGAGCTTGGCCAGGGCTTGCTGGCGTTCCTGACGGACTTTGTCGAGTTCGTCGCGCTGGCTGTCGAGGTTGCTTTTCTGCACCAGCAACTGCGCCTGTTGCTTGGCGATGTCCTGTTCGACATTGGCCAGTTGGCGCAGGGTCTCGTTGAAATTCTTCAGCTGCTCCAGGCGAGCCTGGCTCAGATAGTCGTAATAGGTGAGGGTGCGGGCGAATTTCTCGGGATTCTGCTGGTTGAGCAGCAGTTTCAAATATTCCTGACGACCGTTCTGGTAGGCCGCCCGGGCCTGCATCGCAATCAGTCTTTGTTGTTCAGTGCGCGCGCTCTGGAGTTTTTTTTTCTCCGCATCGAGTCGCTGCAGCTCGGATTCGCTTTTCTTCAGCTCTTTTTGCAGGGCTTCGACCTGCTTCTCGAGCTTGCCCATTTCGGTCTCGGTGCCTTTGAGGTCTTTCTGAACGCCGGACTTCTCTTCTTGCAGCTTGCCCAGCAGCTTTTTCAGCTCGGCAATGTCCTGACGCGTGGCGTCCAACTGTTGTTGGGTTTGCGCGCGCTCGTCCGCAAAGGCCGGTTGGAGCAGGCAAGTCAGAGCAAGGGCTATCAGGACGCGAAGCATAGAGGCGGGCAGCACCAGGGAAAGGGACGGCCTAGTATGCCCGCCCTACGCTGCAAAAAAAACGCCCAATTGGGGCTGTGTGATAACTGGCCCGAAAAACACTGAAGACCTATGTGGGAGCGGGGGGGGGGGGGGGGGGGGGGGGGGGGGGGGGGGGGGGGGGGGGGGGGGGGGGGGGGGGGGGGGGGGGGGGGGGGGGG
>NZ_JBPKAM010000028.1:0-65155 GCF_051216495.1 Pseudomonas baetica
GCAACCTACTGCCGAAAACTGCGTAACTCGTTGTTTACCAAGGAGTTTTCCGTTTCGACTGCGCCGGAAGTGGGGCGAATTATAGACACCTGAAATCTGCCGTCAAGCCCTGATTTGGTTTTTCTATAAATAGTACGAAAAAAGCAAGAATACCCGCTGCCTTCCATATAGAAGGATTCAAGAGTGGACAAAAAGCAGATCGGAGTAGCCGCCGACAAGGACACGAGAAAGCGAGAGTGAAATTCCAGAGTGGTGGTGTCCCAGGGCAGGTTCGAACCCTTATCCGACATTCCCTGGCACCAACCCCAAAAAACTCAATAAAATCAATAGGTTCCAGTTCACAGTCACTGCACATTGAGGTGAAGGGGAAACCCACCAAATCTTTCTAATCCGACCACAGTGGCATCACGCAGAAATACGCTTCGTTCACTCAGCTAGGTTCAGTACGAAATGTAAAGCCTTTGATATCTCAGCGTGGCCATTGGGTGCACCTCTGGTCAGCTTTTCATAGCGAGTACCGATCACCGTCCCTTTTTCATCCAACGAACGACCTGCACGATGTTGTACCTTTATTAGATTCTCGGTCGAGCAAACAGCGGCAAGACTTGGCTTGGTTAGCGCTTCGCATTTCCCCCCTGCCTCACCGCCTGCCCGCTTCAGCGGTCACAATACGCCAACACCGGCACGGCAACCCCTATCTGCTAATAATCAGGCACAGCGTCCACGGTATCGACCGGTTATTCGAGAATACGCACCTCATTAAAATTCGAATGAGCATGTGCAGCGTCGTTGCCCCCCCCCCAACGAGAAAACTAATCGAATGGGTTGTCTTGGCTTTCCCTTCTCTGGGAAGCCGCAGAAGGCTCCAATAATGAGCCCCCAGTGGAGTCACATTGATGAACGATTGACCTAGTTGTCAGAGCGCTCTGGAATGTCGAACCGGATCATAAAACCCAGACAATACGATGAAGCCCCAACCCAGTATCACTGCGAGGTCATTGCTGATGGGAGTGTAAGCCTGATGCTAGAACTCGAAGTCGACACTAAACAAATTGGCTAGCTTAGCCTTGCGCCAATTTAAGAAAACGGCAATATCTAGCCGAGAGATAGCGACTCTGCGAGCCCTTGTAACAAATAGCACATCACCTGCCTGGTCATCAAACTTAAAAAGCCCCGTACCGATCAGCACATCGAATAGAGTGCTTGCCGCCCTGCCCATGCCATCAATATCAAAATCACGTACTGCAACAGCCCGCGAATTAGTATCAACGGATTTTTTTTGATGTTCGATTTTTTTATGAGCACGACCAAGTTTACTAGTGAGATTTTCAATCTCAACATTTTTCGATATGAGCATCCTCCTAGCAACAGGATCCACAACCGTGCTCTCGAGACCACCAGAATGGATTTTTACTTCAATCAAATATGCATCGAGCAGTGGACGGTATTTACCATCAGACCTTAATAAGGTAGCGCTATTAATTGGCCGATATTTTTTTTCCTGCATGAGAGCCTGCCGCTGCTCTACAGCCCTAATAGTTTGACAAATAATCTCGGCCAGCTCAGTGATTTTTAACGCTGACGATTTTCTAGCTCGCATTGAACTCAACACGTCCATGACCATTTCCTTCCTAGACCTAACCTTATCTTCCTGCCAGGGCGAAAAGTTACTCAACATCATCATCTCCGAGTGTAGTTAATATCAAAGGCGTATAGTCATCCAATGCTACACTCTGACCAACTTCCAACCTCGTGGTGAACTCATCAATAGCTATATTATTCACTTGCAACATCGACTTAACCTGAGCCACCAACAAAGCAGCAGGATCAGATATCACCGGCTTGAAAATTTCAGCGATATCCAAACTACCGCCTCGTAACCGCATTTTCAAAAAATTATACCTAGCCCTTACTACATCAGTCTGCAACTCGGGATACAGGCTGTTTTCATATAATCTTGAAAAAATATACTGAATAGACGAGTCGCTCATCTCTACTTCGCGCATGCTTTTTTTCATAAGTTGGGGCTGAATAGAAACCAGTTTATTACTTGCGCCGACGTCTCGTCGATAACATTCAACCAAGTAGTCGCGACTCCAAGTCCAACCTAGAAGGTCTGACACAGTTCTTTCAAGCCTCACGTCAACCTGCTCTAACTCAAAAACATTTTCCTCAGAAATGGAATCAGCGTAAGAATGGAGTTCTTCGACCTCCATAGAAAGATTATAAATTTTCACATCAATAGCCGGGATGTTATCAATTCCTTTAACAGAAAAAATACATAACCCACACCGTTTTTCGAGACCCTCATCGATTATTTCTTGGGTGCATGCATCCCCTTTAGTACATATATGCGTAGAATGATGACTCACCTTATCGTCATATTTAATCGCCAAATCTTTCAAAGCCGAGTTATCTTGAAGTACTGAGGCATGAGACATAGTAATACAATTAAAGTCTCGCAGTGCCTGTGGCGCATCGGCATTCAGCGCTTTCCGATAATTAGAAGACGGATGAGATGCATCGAGACGCTGTCCTTTCCATATTTGGACTATATCATTATTGATTTTCTCCGTTACCTCATTGAAATCTTCGTCTATGAGAGTCCCATAATAACGGACAGTGCGTATGCCTTGACCAGTTTTAAATTTTCCAACCTCGCTATCTTTCATAACTCGCTGCCAGACCTTGACGGTACTGTTGCGTGTATGGTGAGGGGTCATATCAGTAACAACGCGCACAGGACAGTACGGAAAATTCACGTTCAAAACTACCACATTATTCGGGATTACTATTTCCCCGTAACTGAATCCATTAGGCTTAAACTCATAAAATCTCGATATAATCCCATGCCGCTTAAGAAAAGACTGAAACGCAACTAAAAAAGACAGATACCCTTCTGAATACACAGTATCTGTATATGGATCCCCACTTGAAATAGACTTCGAGAAAAGCGGAAAATAGTCTTCACGCACATTTTCGTGCCTATTCTCATAACTCTTCAGCCTGTTAAACGTTGGACTTGCAACCATTTCTCGGATCTTTCTCTGGTAGCGCAACACGATAATAGTTTGCCCACTGACTATAGTCCGAATAGGTCGCTTCTTTACTTTATCCACCACCACATGCAACCAATATGCTTTATTTAACTCAACCTCTCCAACTACGTATTTATCAAAGTCAGTTGACAACCATTGAATTGACTGATGCCTAAGACCACTTTCAACTGCCGAGATAGTATGTACAATAAGATGAGGACTGAAAATAGTTTTACGCCCTTTGTCAGCCAGCGGAATGCACCAACGCTTAAAAAAGCACTGCGGCAGGACTTCCACCACATACTTACGACCGGAATAATAAAATTCGTTCTTCCACCCTAACGATAGTGCACGATGCTCCAGGCTACCATGCATAATATCCGTATAGTTCTGTTTAAGAATATCATCATTAAGAATTTCCAAAGCCAGAAAAATACAATATAGGTAGTTAATTGCCAAGCTATATTCAGACCGTCTAAATGGACGCTTATCTGAATTCGGCAAGCCAGAACTTTCGGGCATGTCAATTTTTAAAAGGTAGTTCTTAAACTCTCCTTTGTCATCTTTAAACTTCTTGACCTCCATCCATTCGAACATAGCTCTAAGCTGTTGCAAAGATGCAGACTTTATGCTGGGCGAATCCACTGCGATACTTTCAATAAAATCCTTGAGAGGCAGAGGTGCGCCAGATTGTTTGGTGATAGGTGCGACGAACTTTAAATCCAATTGAGATATATGCTCGGGGTAAGAAAAACCCTCACCGCCCCCAAACAAAGAAAACCACTTATTCAAATAAACAAACAAATATATATTTAAAAAACTTAGACCAAAAGCACTATGAGCCTCATTCTCGTACGCCTTAAGCTCCAAATACGCTTTTTGCACTGCAATCCACCGCATGAGTGCCGGAGTATTATGGAAGCTAGAATGACTCAAAATTGGATTCCGCATAACCTTGGCAGGCATAAATTGGCTCCGCACTAGGAGTCGACAGTAATCTACAAGCTGGCCATCGGACTCTGATCGGTCAATGATTGGAACAAAATTTATAGCTGTTAGCTCCCCCCTACTTCCCGACTTATACTTCATAGGCCTCAAAGCATTAAGAGCATGGTATAGTTCATCGTAGCTAAAATTTATCCGCTCACCGAAAAAGTTGCATGCATAGTGAGCAATTGTATGAACAGGTAACTCTGCAGTCAGGCGCCCTTTCTCATAGTAATATTTTTGGTGAACCGCCACTAGATTTTCGATAGTCAAATCCTCCGGTTTGACGGCCCCAATAATCCAAAATAGCCGCGCGCCATACTGTGCGACTCGTTCTCTAACCCTTTGATCAACACCTTGCCAAAAAACGGGAAGATTCACTTTATCTCTTGCAGAGATCGTGAAAGCCATCAACTCGGGGTAATGATCAAAACCGAACTCAAGAAGCACTGGCGAGTTATTCTTAAATTGGTTTGCTTTAAGCAGAGGAGTCAATAACAAACACTTATCTTTAAACAACAAAACCAGCAAAAGCCATAGTGCCCGCCTCAATGAAACCTTAGTAGCCGGAAGATAATCAACTGAATCATCGCCCAAAAGCTGTACCACTAAATTTTCTGATGCACTTAGATCACCCAATAACACGTACTCGTAGGCCGCCATCACCCATGTAGTGCCATAAAACCTCTTTCCCGCACTTCTTGAAAATACAAAAAATTTTTTAAACGTATAACGTTTCATGATCGGGCCGGAGTTTATAGACTCATAGCTCGAAATTATGGAGCCATAAACCTTATCTAAATAATTACTAACGATTCTTATATTTCTTCGAACTGCGTCATTTAACTCCAAATCGCTAACTAGAACCACGGGCTTATCTGAAAAATTAACATTCATCAGACCACCCCCAAAATAATATCTTCGTAATAGCCATTTGCAATGTAAAAATCTTCCGCCGCCATTAGAGCGCCAGATGAGTCAGCATGATTATAGATTTCAGTACTTTCAATATTTATATGCCCTACGTAACCACTAGTCTTCTCCACCCCTAACCCACATCCACTTTCTGTTGGAATATCATTGCAAAGATAAGAAATGTACATATGCCGTACATCGTGCTGCTTTCCAATGAAAACACCTATCTTCTTTAGATTTGATTTGAATGTCCGAAGAATTGGCGATGGATCGACTAAACAGAGGGGCATTCCTTTTGTTGCCCCTCTACTAACGCAAAAAAGAAAGTCATGAGTAATATAGAACCCATTACTATCTACGCAGGGTAGTTTTGGTGAGGACAATAACGCCTGAAGGCCATCCCAAAACATAGTAGCGAAAGGCTCGATCAGGGTAAGTCGCTGATTCGCTCTACCTTTGAATCTAAGGGAGTTTATTTGAGACATCGACAACCCCATATTTTGGTAAAGCTTTTTCCTATTCCGAGGATCTACGATATAGACAATCTTATTCTCCACATCGATATCGGAAATGAGTACCTGTAAGGTCTCAGATACGCGTGCACCTCCAGCGGCTAACAGAGAATAATAAACTTTATCCCTGATATTTCGCGTCTGCTCTATCACCCGCACAACATCATCTAATTTTAGTTTGAGCTCTCCGACATTTCGCGATGAGCCACCAACAAAGTACTGAGGTATAAAGTTCAGCGCCTTTACACCCACCCCACCAGCTATACATTCCGCAAGATATGAATTAACCCTTCTACTCCCCCATCCTTTTTTTTTGTAATCAAAATCAGATACCTTTGGTACATGCGAAATGAGCGTCGGAGTTGTCCCCACGATCAAACAACCATATTCGTCCAAGCCTACATTGGCCAAACTTGATTCCACCCACTTCTCAGACAATTGAAAAAAAAGGGTCAATGCACTTCGGTGAATTTTCATTGTTGCGGATGACAAAATACTCCAGCCTAAACGCTCAACTACAATCCGTACAATTTCCAATTCAGATTCTCGCCCAAAACTTAAGGCTTGAAAATACAACTCTACAACTGAATACTTGCTTAAGTCGCCAACATCCAATGTAGCCATAACGGCCATACACTCGACGGTAAAGTCTAGATATTTACATACGCATGGAGTGTAAGTCTTTACTGTCCCAACAGGAGCATTACTGGAGAACAGCCGTCTCACATACTCCTCTACACACTCAATAATTTCACTTTCCAATGATTCCAAGACATCTATGGACTGACCTGCTATCACGAGCTTTTTATATCTGAAATTTTTCATCTGAAGTGCATTTAACAACCATGATTATTGAACAGCAGCGTACTTCCTGGTGCGACAATATTTTGCCGCATGTACAAAACGCTTTTTTCGAAGCTACTACAAGATCTTCAAGACACACAAGGACTTCGTCAAAAATCTAATTTCGTCAATACAACGCAATTAAATTCCTGGTGTCAATTTGTTGATTATCTTGGCGAAGCAGTTGCGGCATTACGTCAATACAAACCATATAACTCTTCAAGTTGCGACAGTCATCAATGTAGATATTGGCTTACCAAAAATTGCGTGAAGCCGCTCCCTCTCTGGCTTTCAGAGCCAGCTCAAACAAAAGTATGCGTACAAAGCCTGTCAATATATCTCATACATTGATGGAGCTAGAGTTTCCTTTTCCGAAGCACCTTCCTTTGATTTTAGCCTGCACATTCCGATGGGATGCACAAACCACGCCACCAGAACGGAATTTACTAAGTCAGTGGAAGGTAGATGGTTCACCCGGCCAGCGTTCATAGAAATGAGATGCATCCTGCCTCTTCCCTTCAATTTTCATCGCGCTAGTTTCAAGAGCCTGACTACTGTGCGCTTGCCAATTATAAATATAAATCCGATAACTTTTAATGAGTACAATGAACATTGCTTTCATTATCAATGGAGACATTCAGCTGACTGCATAAAACTTGCTCAAGAGTGCAGGAGTCAATCTAGATTCTACCTCTCCGAATAATTTAACGTAGCTCATTTTATACTTTTAACATGACCTATCGATGCTCGGTGAGCCACCATTCGGGCCTAGATACTTCTGTCCAATGAACGCTTTTAGTTCGATCTACTCAACATTGGTGATGCAGTCGCCATGTCGGTTGATGAGATACGAGAATGTGTCCCAGAAACCGAGATAGAGGGTGCTAGTGGATCCCACTTTGTAGTCGTGCTTGACGAGCACATGCCGGAACCGTGGAAGACTCGTTTCGAAGAAGCGAGTACTGGGTCTACCCGTTTGCGGCAGGGTAGCTATGCGAGAGATTGGCGTCGGTTTTTACGGCTATGGACGGCAGAGATGCAGCACCTCGCGGCGCATAGGGAGATGCGTTAATCCCAGGCATGACGGATCTCACACTAGAACTCCCCTCTCCAACTGGCCGATAAGATCGACAACAGCTTTTGTTGCAACCCTCGTCCCCAGCATGTCGATTGGGCGCTTCGATCCGAGTCCTTGAACCGGCGAATTCATCCATCCCGTTGCAGCAGCGACATCGTTTTCGAACAGGGAAAGGGCGCCCTCAAAGATAGCTACCAATGCGATGAGTCGGTCACTTTCTGCCGTGGTGAATCGCCCTGCTTTCGCCCTACGCGCCAACGTCGTGTGCGAAACGCAAATAGCTTTGGAGATTACTCCTCGTGGTACCTGCAGTAGGCTCGCAATCAGATCAAGGTGCTCGAAAGGTAGGCCCTGGTGGATGAGTTCATGCAACCTGGTTCCGCGTGAAGGCAATCCTAATGCCGACCAAATGCAATCAGTCGCGGGAGGCGCTGGCTGGTATTCCTTGATCGATGACAGCATTTTCATCTCCCCATCACACAATTGAAGCTAGCCGGGCCGAGGGCCCGAATCAGCGACATGGCCCCGGCAGCAGGCATCACTTTGCGACTTCCGAAAGGAACGCATGACAAGCACTTCCCCCCACGGATATTGTCAGCGCTATGAACTATTCAGATCCTACCCCATCGACTCCGACCGGCCACTCTCGAAGTGAGCCAGAATGCATCGATGACTCAGAGAACGATCAGGTGCTATTCAAGTTTCTGTCGTTGCTGGAAGACGACATCCTAAGTAACCCAGAGAAACTGATCGCCTTCGACTCAACGCTGCTGGCTCGCCTCGATTCTTTGATCGGTGGGCTCGATGTTGACATCAACTCTCCGCTTTCAGCGGATGATGAGTGAAGCAATGCCCTTTACAGATACTCACGCAGATGACTGAGCACTGGTCTCACCCGATCATTCCCAGCTCGATTCCTACATCGACTCTGGCCCGCGCAGATGAGCTTGTAAGGAAGACTGCCTTCCTCGCTGGCCTTGTCGCCCCAGAGACCGCTGCATGCTTGAGTGAACTACTGAAAGTCTCCAACGCTCATTACTCGAACGTGATTGATGGGATACCTTCTGAACCAGAAATGCTGGAGCGTGACTTCGTACTTGAGCACCATCAGAGCGCCTTCGGTGATATCCCGGAGCATCGTCGACGTATCGTGGCGGTCTTGTGTCTGCACTACCATCTTCTTCATAGGCGAACACCCCGTTATGGCATCGGGGCTTTTGCGCGGGCGCTTACGTTCGAACATTTCGCATTGCTTGGACTTCACCCACACCTGTGGTCGCTTTCGCGAGGCTTGAGTCCAAGGCTCGACGAGTATCAGTCTGCTACATGCATGAGTGATCCCATGCAGATAGGTGGGCTTGAGCGTGCTCAACAACTCATAGGCGGGGGACAGTTCGCTTTCATCGACTTTGTGCTTGATGCCTGTCATGAGGAGGTGGATTACGTGACTACCGCCCTGAATCGTCGCAAGCTTCGTGAGTCCGTCACTCTTGCGTACAAAACAAACTCGCGTTTGAAGGTGTCAGGCATTCGACCAGAAACGATGCCAGCGTTGTTAGCGCTCCTGATCCAGGGTGCATTGCCTCGCAGTGAGTTCGTAACCTTTACGGGTCTTCCGTCTGACGCAGCGAACGACCAGCTTAAACTGCTGATACATCTCGGCATTGTGGTGAGCCCACCATCTAATCCCCAAAGGCTAGGGGTAGGCTTACCGGCCTGGTTTGCCCAGGAACTCCTTCCCGACTTTCATTTAGCATGAGCTTGACGTTGAGCCGGGCTATAGCCCGGAGGGCCGATAACGGTGATAGCCTTTACTAGGATTGTCAGGGTTATGCTGGGCTTCAAACAGGCCCAAGGTGTTTTAGTAACGCTGGCGGAACGCTGCTCACATGGGGCACGTGAGTAGTTTCAAAAACATCCAGCGGGGCCTCCATCAAGCTGTTCGCTAACCAAACTGCGTCAAGTATGCTGAACGAATAGCATATGAACTCAAATACAAGCTCTACTCCACCTTCATGCATAAACTGTGTAAACGCCAACATTTTAGTTGTATCACTCGCCCCCGTAGAGAGTTCAACAAAATACCCGTCTCAATCTACAAGTCGTAACCTTGGCACTCTGGGTAGAGAACTGGTGCTTTGCGAGTATCGATTGCTTGCTCATGACGTCATTGGAATTGCTCCAATCGCCACCACTCTTGAGCTTGAGGCGAGACTGTTTGGATTGCCTGTGCTGAACAAGCCTCCGACGCAGATTGCCACTGATACCCACCTTCAGCAGCTCACCTTCGTAAGTAGATGGCTGCGTGGCTATGCGTTGTGAAACGGCGCTAGGGTCGGGCGTGAACCGGTAGCGACGCTGGAGGTCAGTGACGTTGCGGAAATGGTACTGCTAACGTGGTGTCCAGCTTCGCTATGAACGACGTGTAAGCCAGACGACTATCGCGCATCCGTCGATCTACCCGTTTAATTATGCAAGACGTATTTCCGGAACGCTTACTATCTAATTGTAGGATTCGCCATTTCTGCGAGGAAATACCGGGAGCATGCTCGATCGCTTTCTACCACTCCCATCCTGCCTTGGCGATGTTACAAAATTTCGCGGGAGTTTCGTTGTTTCATCGCCTCAGCCAATTTGTGAGAGTTACTCCACCCGAGTCTCGGGCATCGTGACGCCCATTTTCCGTGGTGGCACATCTCACAGTCATCTGGAGTGAAATATGCGCAAAAAATCGCAAGGGTACCTAGCAGAATCCAAGCTGATTATCAGGCAGGGCGAGCAGCTCTGGCACCTTCATCAAGCATTGAAAGAACGCTCTGAACGAGAAGTCGTAATGGAAATGGCACAAGGTTACCTTGATGCTGGGAGGACACCGACCTTCTCGGACGGGCTTATGATCGCTGGCGGCGTGGTCAATGCATACCGCAGTACTGAGGCGGGTGAACGGGTCATCCAAAAGGCCCGCACGCGACTCAAGACGCGCAACGACGAAATTGGCATCCCGGCTGCGCTGACTTAATCCAAGGAGAGAACATGAGCCGCACATTCAGTGTTAACGAGTGTGCGCTCAACGAGGAGATCCTCCACGTTGCGCGCCAGTCCACCGATAACAAGATGCTGGAGACGATGGAGCCGCTCGCTTTAACGCAAGCCATCGTCGATATTCTGTCTCTTGACTCCAAGTCAGCGATCCCAGGCACGGAAGGGGAATTACGGCTGCTCGATAGACTGTATTGCCTGATGAGCATGAAGAATCGCAAGTGGCTGACTGAATCGCATGTAAGCCTCCCCTACGCTCAGATGACCTCGTCTGACGGGCCAAGGGAAGCGGAACTAAAGTCCAGGCTGTACGGGATCGAAGAGCGCGACAAGCCGGCTACTCAATCGAACGGCGCTCCAACGGGAATTGAGCTGCGGAATTATTTTTTCCAGTTGCTCAAAAAATGCCTCTCTGAGCAAGAGCTCGCGTCCTTCCCTCATCTGCTGACGCTGTTTGATAACAGCTTCTCCAATAAAGAAGGAATGCCTGTTCTGGAGCTAAGGGCCTGGAGCACCCTGACGCTGTTTCAACAGCTGATTTTACGGGCTGAACGGCAGGCGCGTCCCCTCCCACCAAAGGGGCTAACACTTGAGCAGGCCGCGACACCTGAATACATAGAGCCCATTCACGCCAAGATTCGCGATGAACTCCCTAGACTGATAGCGACTAGCACTTGGCGAACAGTCGTTGATGGTAAATCAGAAAATACCGACAGCTTATTTGTCCGTCTTGGCCTGAACGCAGCGGTGAATCGGTTCGTGCTGGAGCAATGGGCTTATAGCCGTCGAGTCCACGCTGCGGGGCAGATCCAAATCAGTTTGGTCAAGGAGCTTGAAAAAACTGCAGCTGCGGGATTTATTCAGTTACTGACAGACGATCTGGCAAATCTGGATGGCCGTATAGACTATCCAAAGCTTGTCCAATCGCTGCTGGGTACCGCGCTGACAGAGCGTGGTATCACCATCACGTCCAACCTCTATAAGCGTATCGGCGCACAGGTCGATCACATCCTACAAAGCTGCGAATTGGAAGAGTTTAAGGGTGATGAGGAGATGAACTGGGCTTTGTCATCATATCCTGAACTGACAAAGGCGCTGGGATACCTAGCGTTGGCATGGAGCCATGCGTGCAATGGCCGCTTTCCAGAAGATGATCCGGGCATTCACGCGGCCGTCACCCGGTTGATTTCCAGCCGTTCTCCACTGGTTATTTCCGGGCAACACATGGTCAGCCTTAGGCGGCTTATCTCAACCCTGATGAATACTCAGGTATTTTGCTTCCCATCTGCATACAGGATAGAAAAGCATATTGAGCATGTCGTTTACGTAAGAAGATTTTTGATCGACGAAATCCTGGGAACATTCAAAACGGCGTCCCTGGAACAGTGGAATAGCGTTCTGCGTGCAGGATTTAGCACTGACGAGCTTTCAGAGTTCATGATAGCCATACAAGGTAGCGCTCAAGCTTCGCCGTGAAGGCATTCATGTAGACGTGATAGGGATGAAATCAGGCGACCTCCACGCTCGTAGATCGCATCGGCGTCTATGACAAGCCCGACGGCATAGACGCGCTGATGAGGCATTAACATTTATTTCCGAGAGCCACTTTTGCTGACATGTTGGCTACTCTCCACACCCAATAGGTGCCGTTGGTCAGTAGTCAGAGCGGTCAATGCGTGTTCACGGGACGCTTACGATCCAGGTCAAAAATCACTGGGACGTCGGGGTCAATCCGCGCTTATAACAAACCTTCTACGCACTCTTCGAACTATCGATTGACTTTAGAGCCGGCGTCCCACGCCACCTGCGCCAAGTGGCGCGACTTCGGGGGTAACTCTTCCAAGCCAAAGGTATCGGCAGGGAAGAACAGTTGAAATTTTTCGAGTGCATTGTCCAAAAGCCTTGCAGTTTCTTCGTAGTCGCCGCTATAGCGCCCGGACATTTGATTGATAACCCATCCACCTTCCACCTTCCACAACTCACCCGCAATGCGGGCAGGTCGGAATTTGGTAATACTCGGATGACCACAAGGCTCATCTTTGCCATCAATTCTGAGATAAATCTCTTCGCCAATGAGCAACGCTCCATCGCCAGCGATTGCCCAAATGAGATAGATCACCCCCTCCTCCGCGAACCGATCATTCAGCTCGGCCAGCCGCTTGCGCTGAGGATTGCGCAGCACTTCGCGAGTGGGGTTGGTGGAGATCTTACCACCCAGAAATTCCTGCTCCTTGAGCTTGGTAGGTGCACGCAGCTGGCCATATGTATTGTCCAGATAGTCAGCCAGCGTCTCTTCCCGATCCCGCAGCTTGACCAAGAATGACTGGTAGAAGTGGACTGGCGCAGCCCGCTCCTCTTTGAATGATCCATGCACTGCGAAAAGTCTCAGAATTGGCGTGCCTAGAATGATGTTGTCTACATACACAGCTGAAACAGCGTTGCCTTGCGGAATGTCGCTAGCGTCAATGAAGACTCGAAACACTTTTTCTGATTGGTAGATAAATTGTATCTCCCACTGCAGACGCGCAAAGCTTGAGGTCAAGAAATTGATTTTGTCCTTTTGCCAGCGGTCGAAATCACCGGCATTGACTTCGAATACCTGCCCGCTGAGAGCATCGAGCTGAGTGGAAGGAGCCACATGCTCCCTAATTGCCTGCCGGATCTCAGAGATGGAGCGCAATTTTACAGAGTAGGTAAGCTTTGTCTCGGCTGATGGCACCGATCCGGTCATCGCTTCGACCATATCGTCAAATGCCGAGGAGATGCTCTTACCAGTGAAGTGTGCATAGAAAAATGGCAAGCGAGCCTTTTTGTCAGTCGGCATCACGAGGCACTCCGGCACGATTAACTCGTGAGGATCCATCCAGTCGTCGGTGCCGACAACCATCCGCTGCAGCCCCAGCGCCCAAGCATCAGCACGTGCCTCAGCATCGTATTGACTGAGTTTTACCAATTTAGCCCGCGCGTACGGCCCCAACCTGTCGTCGTGAACGTACACAACGCTATCGCTATCGGTCTTGTAACCCAGGATGCTCACCGCATGGCCAGCGTCGTATGCCTCCAAACCACCTTGAGAAGTGACCTGATAAACCGATCCCATCACCAGCAAAGGTAATTCGCTGTCGATATGCCCCATTACCGTGGCCAGAAAATCCTCTTCAGACAGGTTCTGCTTTTTCAAGTCTTCGGTATGGTGGCGCAGGCCCTCCACGTCCAAGCAGCGCAGAATCTGCTTGTTGGTCAACTCCTTATTGGGGAAGCTGTTTGATGAGCCATCGATGTGGTTGATTGCGTTAACAGTGATCTCGCTACAGGAGTGGATGCCCCTCACATCGCGCCACTTCAGCGAATGCAGAGATGACCAGATCGCCGTAGAGGCACATGCCGATACGACCTTATCTTGTTCCTGGAAGGCGATCGACCTAACGCTTAGTTCGATGCCAAACAAATCAACTTTGTACTCTCGCGAGAGTCGGCACTTTCGCTTACCGACCTGTCCGGTCTTGCCAACCTCGATCTCAGCTTCAGCCTTAGCCTCGGGCATAGGTACACCTGTCGAGCCATTTTCGGCGCCCGCAAGGTTCGTATCGGCCACTTTCGAGTCCACATCTGACATGACTTTGAGGCATGTCTTTCCGATGAATGTCTTAGGTAATGGTTTGATCACCATGAACCCGAGATAAGCTTCATTCAGTTCACGAGCCAAATCTCCAGCGCCGGTTTGCGCCCTAAGGATCGTATTGATGTGCGAGTGATCCACACGCTTGGCAAAGAAATGCATCCTAGCGCACTGGTGCCCCGCATTCCCAAAGCGCCTAACGTAGAAGCGCGAAAAGTCTTCCAGGTAATCCTTGTCGACGTAATTGAGCTCAAGCAGAACTGATTCAGCCTTCATGACCTGCAGGTAGTTGAAGATGTAGCTCACCTGAGGTTTCTGGAGAATGTCGGGAAAATCAGATCCGAAACACTGGGTAACCAGATTGCTGAGAGTCTGTTTTTCGAATTTGGATACTAGGTAAGAATTCATTGGCATAAAAAAAGCAGCCGTCCTGGCTGCTTTTTCCTACGTTGGATTGAAAAATTAAAGGCTGCAGGTCTTCGCGAGCAGCGCATGTCCGGCTGCCTTGTTGGCAACCTGTCTCTCAATTTTGTGATCGTATTCACGCTGGCGCTGGCGAGCTAGCTCAAGCCGGGCGCTACCATCGCGATCAAGGTCACGAATGCGGGAAAGGTCAATCAGTGCCTGTAAGCTCATGGATTCTCTCGCTGAAAATGCACGTCTGATTCAAATTAGCATGTGTGAACACAAGCGCACAACACTCGATTTGTGGCCAAACCCAAGCAAATGGCTCAAAGTTAAGACACCGGCCCCAAAAACGAAGGTCGCGCATTCTATAGCCGGTAGCGCCAATCAGAAAGCCTTTTCGCACCGTCCTTACGAACGGCGGGTGCGAAATGCCATTACGTAAGGCTACAAGGCCCAACTGCTGGACTCACCGCTGACTGTGATTTGGTTGCGCCCCAAGGCATCGTTCTCATCCCAAAAACATTCCCATCGCGTCCTGAAGCGTCAGCTACCAGGGGGTTCAGTTTCACGTCATGGGAAACACAACTGGGCTTAGCTGCGATGCCCGTCTGTCTTGAATTAAACATTGAGCTGTCCAACCTGCTGACGGAGTTCTCCGCTCACTTCGAACAATGCGCCACTCCGCTTCAGGACACCTTGAGAATGGCTCTCGACGTTTACCTCCTGTATCACGGGCCGCTCGTTCTCATTGGTAAAGTTCGACCGTGCTCCATGCTACCGTTGGGCTCTCATCCGTGCAGAATCCCCCCACTAGCCGACACGACCTATCCAACCGGGCCAACCTTCGCATGCTCAAGGATGTGTCGCTTGCCGGTGCCAAACATGTACTCGACATGCAAGTCCCGCCAACCAACGATGAGTGCCAGCAGCGGCCGACCGTCGACTCGGTCAGCCGCCAGGATCTGCCACTCGTTTAGATCGATCGAGGACGGCGTCGGATGTTCCTGTGGATGGGTATGCCACTCCCCGATGTATCGCACCAGGCCTTTGCTTTCCTTCCACCGCTTCATGGCCAGCCGGTTATGAAAGTAGGGCATGCGCTCAAAGAGAAACCTAAAGCGCCTGTCCAAGAGCGAGGGCTCGGTCGCCTCGATAATCTCCAAATGCTCACCACGAACGTGACCGAGCAATATTCCCCCAGCCTCCTTCGAGCCCCCCCCCTCTTGGATATACCGCCCAAAGACCTCTAGCGGCTGCTGATGCAGGTACACCAGTTGCTGAGTGCCAGGAACAACCCAAGTCGTCACGAACGACATGCTGGACATTCCGCATTAGGCAACGGCGAGCAATCCGGGGTTGCCGGCTCATAGTTGTGATCGGTCAATCGAGTTGATAGCGAAGGCCAAGGTTTCCCTGCAACCCAAGCCAAGGCCGTATCCAGTGCCAGGGCCGCTGCCTGAACCGACACTGACGCAGGAAACGGTACGTAGAGTCCTTCACATCCCTGCCCGGCAAAGATGGGCTGCACACCCCCAACGACCGCCAACAGACTACCTTGGCGATTGGCCTCTGTGAGGCATCGGTAGCAACCTTGCTCAGTACACTGCTTGATCAGCGAACGCACTGCGACGCCTGCCCCCTCAATCCAGACATGTAAGGTTGGACAGACAGCGGTCTTTGCGAGCCAGTGCCCGAACGACTCCTCCCCCGTGGCATCAATAATCAAATCCAGGCCGGCCAGATTTACGTCCTTGGCGTCGTTGGCATAGGCACGCGTCTTAGCAGTTGGCATCGCGGCTTTGAGCTCGTCAGCCAGCGCATCTGCCTTGCCTCGGAACAAATGGTTAAAGCCCAGTCGATGCCTCCCAAGGTTCTGAGGCATCAGTATGTCGTTATCAATCAGTAGCAGTTCCCCGACGCCCACACCGGCGCCGGCTTTTACAAGCATCTCGGCCAAAAAACCGCCGATGGTGCCGCATCCGATCAATCCAATGCGCTTATCTGAGAGCGTGGTCTGTCCTGGGATGTTGCGTTCGCTTAGGTATCTGTCATCGAGACGGAACATCTGCAAAGGCTGGACAGGGCAGTCGAAGATTGGCAATCGTTGATCAGTGGAGCGCTTACCTTCAGGGCGATTATGCTGAAGCTCAAGCACCAAAAAACCATAGCTGTAACCCGTTTTCTCGGACTCGATAACAATCAACATGCCATCCGCCCCCTCGCGGTACGCTGCAGTGACCTTATCGCGGATCTTGCGTCTGCAGGCGTCATCCATTTCATGTTGCCAGTCGAGGATCTGCCCAACTGTTTTTGGGGGCCAGTTCTCCTGCATCGGCCTTGGAGCGGCACTGGTCGTAATCATCGCAACACGTGCTGGGAACTCTGTGATCGCCCTCCCCTCACGCGCAAACTTAAGCCGGCTTCGGGCAGCATCATCTGTCAGCACATACATCTTATTGTCCGATAGCTTGAGTAGTTCGACCACACCGGATGTACGCCGCTCGATGTCATGGAAACAGTAGATGCCGCCCCAATAGACGAAGAATTCTTCCTGCAAATCCTCCTTCATTTTTCCGGCCAGAGCCTGCTCCAGTACCTCAGTGGCTTGGAGCAGGGACGTGCGGGTTTGTCCTACCGGATCATAGATATCGATGACCTCGGTGCCGGGGGCGGCATAACAGAGGTAGCCATCTGGACTCAAGTGAGGCACTAACCGAGGGAGGGCCTTAGGAACACTGGTAAGCCATAGCTTCAGGGGCCGCGCAAATGCGCGATCTATCCAGACTTCACATTGGACAGTTCCCTGAGTGGCCGTCGTCAACTCTCCGGCCATTACAAGCCAAGCTGCGTCCGGCTGAGGATCCACCTTGATAAATCCCCACCCATTCATGTGGCGCAGCACTTCGGGCATGCCTTCCATGGACTCAGCCTGCCTTAGTACGCTTCACAGGCTCTGCCTGGCCCGCGAGAGGTGCAATAGCAGCCATGGATGCCGGCAGGCTCTCAGGATTTGACTTCATTCGATAAGACGCATTCGGGAAGCGGTCGCCCAGCATGCTGTGAAGCCAGTGATAAGCAGTTTGTGCATCGCTTGCATTGATTGCACCTTCCAAGTGATTCGCGAAAACTCGAAAGAGCTCCACGGCATCAGCAATCGCTTCCTTGGGCATATGAGCAGTGAGCGATGCCTCGGGGTCAATGGGGCTAATGACGCCCGTGTGCAGGGCATCAGGAATTCCCTTAACGACGTTCAACAGCGCGAGGTCATCGCGCTTGTCGAAGTATTCATACAGCGGACAGGCTACTGCCATCAGAAGAATCGAGCTTGGGCCCTTATCTTCCCATTGCTTGTCGCGGAATGCCTTCAGGTAACGCACGACACGGATGAGTTGATCGCCCTTTTCCTGGCACTCCCGCTTGAACCAGTTTTTCATCGCCATTGGGTCGGACTTACGCCAACCTTGCTTGCGGTCAGCCAGCAGAATCTTGTCCGACGGCAGGGACTTCCAAGTGTCCCGCTCAGAGTTCATCGCGCTGTCAAATACGGCATGGCCACGGCTTTCCATGCCTGCTTTTATCAGCAGGAAAAGGGTGTCCGGAATTACGTATAAAGGAAGGTCGATGTGGGCGTAGCGGGAAATTGTTACCCGAACACAAGTGTCCTTACTCTCGGTATTCCACCCTCTTTCAGCGCACATCGGCTTCAGCACATCGATGACGGCGTCAAAGAACAAGGATATCGCAAGCTTGGGACTGTTTTCCTCACGCATGACACTCAGCGGAAGGTAAACGCCATCGTCGATATCTGACTGCTGGGGCGGCGTTGTGCAGGGGCTATTGAGGGTTTTGTAGGCTCGCGAGCCCTGGATGTAGAAGCGTGGCTCACAGACTTCACCCTCAAGACCTTTTTCACGGAGCATCCGAGGCAGGTCAGCCTTCAGGGCCTCCCTGATATCTTTACGAGCCCCATCGATTGCAGCCAGCTCATCGGGTTCAAGGTCGAGTTCATCAAGGAAGCAGGCTTCCCCGGTAGTAGTGAATAGCAAGGGACTAAAATTTGGCATGAAGCCTCCGCTCAAGCGCTAAATGAACGGTGCCTCCAGCAATTGCTGACCTGTACATCAAGATCACTGAACGCTTTTGCGTTACTGAATCTCCTCGCTGCCACCCTACGCCAACCACGTATTCCAGAGGGGGCAGTCCTTCCCGATTTGTCAGCTACCTTGCTCGATGACACGTGCGAGATGACATAATGCCACCCCACAACATGTAGATCAATAGAACCAAAAAACCACCACATATGGTGTATTTTTGTTTTTTCGCCCTATTCGATGGAATTTAACCGAAAAACTTGAGCCGGACACCCACCAAGGTGCCTTAGGGCCTAGTGAAAGTGACCTGCCCAGCCGTATTGAGCCCTTCAGTCCACTTGCGGTCGGTAAAATAGGTACCTTCCATGACAAGACCGTCACCGGCTTCCTTGACAAAAACCCTAGCGGCTCCAGTATGCGTGTTCGTGTCAGTGGCCACTGGAACCTGGGTGTAGTTGACGTACATGTAGTTCAGCTCAAGGATTCCAACTTGGTCGCTGGGCCTGACGGAGACACTGAGTGTCTTTGATTCTGAGTATTTGCTATCCGAAGTGAATTCCATCTTGACGCTGAATAGGCGCGCCTTGATCTTAACCTTCCCCTCGACTACGTAGAGCGACGAACCGTCGCCTTGCCCAAGCCACTTCTGCATGACTCCCCAGTTGGACTGCAGCTTCATGTTCCACTCCCCGTCGATGGGCGGGAGAATTTTGCAAACAAAAGGCAACTTGCACAGCCATATGAAAACGGGGGTTTGACCCAGCACATAGAAAATGGCTGCGCCGATTCCTACTGCTGATGTCACAGGCCGACGAAGATCAGTTAACGGCCCAGCCAACAGAGTTGACATGTCCTTGAAGTGCAACGCCAGGAAAACAACCAGACATGTGGTAGCGAAGTACCCGAGGGTCTTGGTGATCCCTATGACTTGATACATGCCATTCCTCAGGATGCGGATGTTGGAACTCTACCCTATACGCTCATGAAGATGCTGTACACGTCGTTGAGCTGCGACGCAATCGGCCGCATAGCACACCCCCTCAGCCCATTCCAAGCCAGCTCGACCACCTCAACTGGTTCACCTCAAGTGAGACTGACCACACAAGCTTTATGGCTCCACCAAGGATGTCGTCGCGCGCCATTCGCAAATCTTGGGACTCCTGGTTGAGCCGGTAAATCATGTTGAGCGATCACTGACGAAGCTGCCCGTGTTGTAACTGCTCCGCTGCGCGCATCAAGAAGAATTTCGAAGGGGTGTTTTGGGTGGAGGCTGGATGATCCAACTATTAGGATGTCCAGAGATCGATCATTGAAAAGGAGCAAGTATGCGCCAATGTTTAAGACGAACTCGTACAACTGGTAGATGCAAACGAGTGGGAGCGTGGTGGTTTTTCTGTGCGGAACATCGTTCGCTTAATCTCTGGGCTACCAGCGTAGCTGCTATCAGTTTTCTCTCTGCGATAGTGACACTGAGCTCCACCACGCCAGCAGACCTTTGGAGCATGCTTTTTCCTCCGTCTCAAGGCCTTCTCGGAGTCACCGAGTCTGCTTCAATTGAAGGGGTCAAATATTCCGTACCTGGTAGTGAAAATGTGGTGGCAAAGGTGATGACGCGCGCGTCGTTGGATCATCAGACTCCAGGGGACGAGAGCATGTTTCAGTTTACACTCGTCAGTCCCCTGAAACCCGTCGGTATGGACACCATTTTCCAAGGTAACACCTGCTGGTTTATGGGCAAAGGCCGAGGTCTTTCGGACAACGCCGCTGACGGGTACATCGATATTACGGGCATTTCCTGCGTTGACGACCGAGGCATCAGTTACGAGTTACAAGCACCTAGCAATGATCGCTTGGGTTTCGTCACGAATGTAGGGGATCTTGCAAGCCGTGGAGTGAAGGTGATACGGGACAAAGACGGCCACACGTTGCGCCAATCTGACAATGTCATGATACGGTTCGACCAACCAATCGTTGCGCTAGGCGAAACAGGTCGTACTCGATAGACCGTCCGGCCCACGCCGGATGAGCATCGAAGACCTGGGCCTCTTTGGCCCAGGGCTGAAGCCCAAGCCATCGAACATGTCCTTCACTCAGCACTTGTAGCGCGTCGCATCGCGCTAACGGAGCAAGTTACGTCAACCCGCTGTTACGCTATATGCTGCTTACCTAGGCGTTTGCCGAGCAGAAAAAACAAAGCCCCGGAGGTTCGCGACTCCAGGGCTTCTATTTTCGCCTCCATCCCTTAATGTTGGCGAACGTGGCCAGGACAATACCTGCGGTTTTTGGATAATTCACTACGACTTTGGATAAAGGTGTTCAATCAGCTTAGTGAGCGGCGCGGCCAAGGATTGGCCAGTCACCAGCGACACAATGGCGAAAGAACAAAGGGGGTGACGACCATCTCTTGAAGGACTATCAACCTCAAAACTTACGAGGCCGGTAGGCACTCCGGTTAGGTTGGGGAGACGCTTTTTGTCTTGGCTTAAATTTGCATCGTGGAAAATTTGAACAGGACTTGAAGTCTCCGTATTTTCCGTTGCGCTCCACGATGACTCCGACCTTACACACCGGGCATCGATCCTCCTGGACAGCTTCGCCCTTGATACTGGTGATTGTCACTGCGCCATCCTTCACCAATTCATCCAGGAAAGGCGAGCACCGTCCGGACACGGTGAACATAGCGACTGATCGACGAGCCCGAGTCAGTGCCACATAGAACAGACGGCGCTCCTCACCATGCTTAAAGGTATCCCCTTCAGGCATGACCAAGCCAAACACTGGATCGTCACCTTTGAGGTTAGGGAACCCCTTAGCCACCATTCCCGGGAGGATCACGTAGTCCGCTTGATCACCTTTGGATGTATGGATCGATTTGAAGCGCACCTCCAACCGATCGCCGTACCGATGACCCCATCCTTCAGGGACGTATTGCCTGTCGTTCTTGTAGCGACCAAGAACAAAAACAGTGATCCTCCCATTGCGATTTTGCGGCACAGAGCCATCAACGAGGCCCGCATACAAGGTCTCAAGATACTGGCTGATTGCGTCACGAATCTCGCCCTGGCTTGTCACCTGGTACGCCTGGAGAGCCGGGCCAATTGCGGGTGTCACTGAAACAACAGTCTTCCTCAGCTGTGCTGGATTCTTGGACACGAATCGACTGGAGGCGTCGCAAATCGCCTGGGGACAACGAAACGTTGTTTCCAAATGCAGCACCTGGCCATGGCCATACCACTCACGAAAACCCGTCATGACAGAGACGTCAGCGCCGGCGAAGCGATTGATTGACTGCCAGTCATCCCCTACTGCGAACAGGAAGCGATGTGGCGCTGCGACCAATGCTCGGCATAAACGAGCGCGGGCACGCGAGGCATCCTGGTATTCATCGGCCATCACAAGCTGGTAAGGAGATTTGTGCCCACGTTCGAGGTGTTCCGCAGCCAGATTGATCATGTCCTCAAAATCGATTCCCCGCTCCGCCTGCAGTGCCGTATCCCAGGCCCTGATGACGGGAATCGCAAGCTCTAAAAACATCTGGTAGCGGTACTTGAAAGCATTCACTGGGAGGGCATCGAGGCGCTCATATAACGTCTTTTCGTTGAGACTGTTGCTCTTGAAATGGGTGATGAACGATCGGAGCACTTTTATGAGCTCCACGTGCTCCATCGGCGCCAATCCTGATTCGGGTAGGGGTCGATCCGGGTTGGGGTCTAGAACAATCCCACGGGAAGTTAGCTCGAACTTGAGATGATTAAATACCTGGCCTGAGTTCAGCTGGTGTGACGTGGTCTCCATCAGCTGGGTGCCTTTAGATTTGTGAAGCGCACGCTTCCAGTTGGCGTCTTCTAGGTAGCCCTCGAAATGTGCCGGTGCCTGACCCTTGGCATCGAAGGCAAAGTGCTCGTGGTAGAGATTGATCTTCTGGTAGTAAAAATCAGGGAAATATTGTCTGCGCTCTGCGGTGGCCGTGTCGTGCTCGTACGGCCTCTCGTAGGCGTACTCCACGCCGTTGTAGAACAGCCAGTTGGCGATCAGGCGTTCTTCTTGGCTGGCCACACGATCGCCATTTAGGCTGACTAGACGCGCATTCCCTTCGCTATCAAAGGCCTCAAACAAGTCTTCAATCGACATTGAAGAATAATCGCGACCGAAGACAAGGCGAAAGAGATCCCAATTGGTACGGAAGGCTTCTGATTGATCCTTCAGTGCATCAATCAATTCTGCGAGCTTTTCGAGTCCAGGAAGCGTTTCGCAGGCCCAGTCCGGTACGTGTGGCTTCTTCCCGGTTGCGTCACCAATAATTTTCAGACCCAGAGAGTGGAAGGTCATCGCGTTGATTGCGATGTTTTCCTTTCCCAAGCGAACAAAAGACTCAGCAGCGCGTGCTTTCAGCTCCATGGCTGCGTGTTTGTTAAACGCCAACATGATGATCGCAGCAGGAGCCACCAGTTCCCGATGAACCGCGTAGATAGCTTTGGCCACCATGGTCGAGGTCTTTCCAGATCCAGCCGAGGCAATAACCTGAACACGATTATCGAAACAAAGGACTGCGCGGGATTGTTCATCTGTGAGCGGTCTACTTTCGACCTTCTGTAACAAGGTCGCGCACGCTTCGAGCTCGCGCTCCAAATGCAACTTGTTGCGGGCATCCCACCGCTCTGGCCAATCTGATGTCCAGTCGTCCAGCTGGGTCTTTACCTGGGCGGCTTTACCCCCTAGTAGGGACTGAACCTCTGGGAGGCCGAAAAGTGTACGCAAAGTTACGTCATCAACGCCCAGCGATGCCCTAGATTCCAACAACACCTGCTGCATGTCGTGAGTCAGCCAACGACACTCGGCATCTACGGTTTCTATCGTACGAGTAACCTGCTCAAGCCACTGGGTCACTTTCGCGTAGTACGCGTCGAACTGTCGTTGATGCTTGAGATGTTCCAGGTGGGTAAACGCCTGGCTCAGGGTTGGCTGTTCAGAGTTAGGAAGGCCTCCTAGTCGGAGCTTGTGTCCGACGAACACCGTCACACTCGTCCAGACCAGACCACGTTTAACTCCGCCCCTAGCGAAATTTTCAGCCGTGAGAGGATAAACCTGATCGCCGATACGAAGTTGTAGCTGGTCGCCGTCCAAGGTCAGCTGCCACAGCTTCGAGCGCGTGAGCAGTCGCCCTAACCAAGATGGCTCCCATTGCGTTGTCATGCTGTTGATCACGTCCTAAAAAATCCAGCTTATCAGACCTCAAACTCTTGCAATGACAGGCTTCCAATTCGTCGTTTGGCACGAGTATAAAAGCTCCCATCAAGAGGTCGCGGTCTCCGCATTACGAGCATCTCCATCTGGCTCAGAGTTGCCATGTGCGTTACGCGCGAGTATCCGCCTTCGTGACTCCAACGAACTGGTATTCGCCACTTCGCTCCTTTAGCAGTTCCATCTGGCGGGCCTCATCTCGGGTCAAAGTTACGGTTACCAATACATGGCACCGCTTCTCCAGAAAGGCCTGCCTGCCAGCTTCAGTTTTCAAATCGAAGCCAGTGTCTGGTGAGAAGAAGAACAAATGCTTCGCGAGTATCGACTGCTTGCTCATGACATCACTGGGATTGCTCCAATCCCCACCTTCCTTGAGTTTGAGACGAGACTGCCGAGATTGCCTGTGCTGAATAAGTCGTTTGCGCAGGTTGCCACTAATACCTACCTTCAGCAGCCCGCCTTCATCTGTCACGATCTCATAAAGCCCTGGTGCCACAGGCACGGTGGTTTCGATTTCGGAGAAGCGAATTTTAAAACTCCGTTCAATCACTTCGGGATACCCATTGACCCTTACTGCCTGGATGAAAGCGCTGCCCGAAAAAACAAGCGCTGACTCGAATAGAAGCAATACTCATCGAGTGAGCTTAGGCCGTCCAAAACGCTTTACCATGGACGTCGTTTCAACAGGAGGACTGCAAATGGATCTGAAATTCAGTCATGTAGACGTACTGGTCAAGAATCTCGACGAAGCCTGTACTTACTACGCGCAGATACTTAATGCCAGGATCTCCAAAACGCTCGCCTGGGCACGAGGTGGTCTGCATGTGCGCTACGCGATTGCGCTGATGGGCCAAGAGCGTTTCATGTTGGTACAACCGTTGGCGGGGAACCTGAAAGAGCTATTGGATACGTCGGGTGAAGGGATGATTTACCGCCACTGCTACTCGACTCCGGACATCGAGAAAGCCTACGACGAATTGATGGCCGCAGGTGTTCAGCCAGAAGACGAAAATGGAAAGCCATTGACTCGTGCGAACCTGCAATCCCCGTCTGGGGCACGCATCATTTGGTTGCCCAAACGCTTCGGGCACTTCTCTATTGAGATACTGGAAGACAAGGCGCTGGAGGCATTTATCGAGGATGCGTTTTCCTAAGAAACGACTGTAGTGGGCGTGGGCGTCGTGAGTACAATGCGCGCCCTTAATTGGCTAATGTTTTCCAATGAAAAAACTGCTTTCCGTAGTAGCGCTGCTGACCTTCTCAGTAATCACCCCCGCCTTCTCAAGCCCTCCATCGACCTTTTCCGAAGCCAAGGTCATCGCCAAGCAAAAGATCTACCTCGACCAGGCGAACAGTGCCATGGGCGAGCTGTATTGCGGCTGCAAATGGACATGGGTCGGAAAGTCGGGTGGCCGCATTGATCCTGAGTCTTGCGGCTATCAAACCAGGAAACAACAGAGCCGTGCTGAACGGACTGAATGGGAACACATCGTTCCTGCCTGGACATTCGGCAACCAACGCCAATGCTGGAAGAACGGTGGTCGAGAGCACTGTGTGGACGATGATCCTGTGTTTCGAGCAATGGAGGCAGACCTGTTCAACCTCTACCCATCTGTAGGTGAAGTGAATGGCGACCGTAGTAATTTCAACTACGGCATGGCCACCGGGGTAGCGCCGCAGTATGGGCAATGCAAGACGCGTGTTGATTTCGACCAACGTGCTGCAGAACCGCGTGACGAGGTCAAAGGGCTGGTCGCCAGGACAACCTTTTACATGTTCGACAGATACAAACTGAGCATGTCTCGTCAGCAGCAACAGCTACTGATGGCCTGGGACAAGCAGTACCCAGTTTCGTCTTGGGAGAAAGAACGGGATCGCCGCATTGCAGCAATCATGGGGCACTCCAATCCATTCGTAACTGGCGAGCGTCGATGGTCGCAAGGGTACAAGGCGGTTGGTGATGGGATGGTTAGCGCCGTTCCAGTCAATCCTCCACGAGCGCCAGGCCAGCCATCCCTTGCGAGCACAGCCGGAGTAGGTTCGATCATTGGTAACCGGAAAAGTCAGGTCTACCACCTCTCGATGGGGTGCCCTGGGTATGGTCAGGTATCCGAAAAGAATCAGGTTTCCTTCACCTCAGAATCTGAAGCTCAGGCGGCGGGATATCGAAAAGCAGGCAACTGCAAATAGTTGCTTCTCGTTGAAAGCTGGTCTCGCGAAACCGAGGCCGTTTCCAATTAGTACCTATGGCCCGAATCCGTCGAGGTCATGGCCTTTGCGAGCGTCTCTGATCCTCCGTGATCCGCAGCGGTGACTGTGTGGCGGTTTGCTTACTGCTCTAGAGTTTTCCCTGCCCAGAATGCTGCGGTGGATGGCTCGGTGTAACCTGAACAGACTCCAGTAACCGCTCCGCAGATGTCGTTTCAGGATTCAGTTGGCGCTATTCCAGTCGATTCTCGCTCAACGATCGATACCTCAAGCATTGGCGGGCACTGCGCTTTCTCACCGGCCATCTTCTTGAGCAAATACTCGGCTGCTAACTCTCCGATCTGCCGATCAGGTACAGACATGGTTGTGAGCATCGGACTGAGCTGCGACGCAAGCTGGATGTCATCAAACCCAGTGATCGAAACCTTACCTGGAACATCGATACCCATCGCCTGGGCTTCCAGCAAAGCGCCTACGGCCAACATGTCGTTCCCACAGATAAAGGCCGTCGGTGCAGGTTTAGTCTTCATGATTCGATTAAATTCCGCCCGAGCAAAAGGGATGCCCTTCATCGAGTCGTCCGCCATAACAGCGGAGTGCTGGGATCTCACGGCCAGTCCATTGTTGGCCAGCGTTTCATTGATAGCCTGGAGACGGGCCTGAACGCGACTGTTCTGATGAGAGGACTGAAAAATAACGCCAAATCGCTTATGACCAAGGTCGACGAGTCGTTGCGTCATTCGCTCGTAGGCATACCCGTGCTCGAAACCGATACAGGGATGCTCGCTCCCAACGCGTCGCCCGAAGGTTACAACGTAGGGGATATGCTTTGAGTTGAGAAGATCAAAAAGCGCATCAGGATAGTCGTCGCCAACGAGCGCCAAGGCATCTACACCCCGCGAGATCATTGCGCGTGCCTGACGATCACCTTCCAAGGGGTCATACGATGAACAGGCAACGAAAACGGAAAAGCCAGCCTTGCCAAGCCTGGCCTGGAACGCCTGCAATTGCTGGTGGAATTTCTCATGCTCCAAGGTTGGAATGATCGCGCCTACCGCATACGACTTACGCGATACCAATGAACGAGCAGCGGCATTCGGCACCCAATTGAGTTGCTCGATCGCGGCTTGCACCTTCGCACGCGTGCGCTCGGAAAGTTTTTTGGGGTCATTTAAGAATCGGGATACCGTGGCAGTCGATACACCCGCGAACCGTGCCACATCACTCAACAGTGGCTGATCCGATGCGGCTTCAGACTGCTGCTCCTGAAGCGCCCCTTCATCGGTATACACCCTGCGCTCGCCATTCAAATTATTCATATCCCCAGACCGCACCAATCCCAAGCTAACTGCTGAAGGTAGCTGAATCAAGCTACTCATGGCTACACCCCCAAGCTCAATGGAATCATCCACCAAAAAATGTAAGCGCACATCATTTTATATAGCGCTTTCGTATTGACCAATACCTCACAGAATGTTGTGGAATCGAAAAAATTGCTTTACGCTTACATTCACGCAGCCAAAGCACCTTCCGCCCTCGAGCGGACGCCTGCCCTACATGCGTTTCCGTGATAACAAACGACAATAAGGAAAACCCAATGACCGTCCAGACCTCGCATCTTGCTGCGCCTCCACAGGTTCGGCGACGCCAAATGCTCACGATGGTGCTCTTGTTTATCAGCGTTACGATCAACTATCTCGACCGAGGAACTCTGGCGGTAGCTAATGACTCAGTCCGAGCAGATCTCGGGCTGACGATGGGCGAGATGGGAGTTCTGCTCTCTGCCTTTTCTTGGACATACGCGCTCTGCCAGCTCCCAGTTGGAGTTCTGGTAGACCGCATTGGGCCACGTTGGCTCCTGGGCATCGGACTAGTGATCTGGTCAATCTCTCAGGCTGCCGGCGGTTTTGTTTCGACATTCGGCTGGTTTGTGCTCGCGCGTCTGGCGCTGGGTATTGGCGAAGCACCACAATTTCCCTCTGCAGCACGAGTGGTGGGTAACTGGTTCCCGCCAGCTCGGCGGGGCACACCCACCGGCATCTTCAACGCGGCTTCGCCTTTGGGTATTGCACTCGCCCCACTGCTGCTTTCTCCACTGATTGCTGCCTATAGCTGGGAATGGGCATTTTGGATTACTGGAGCGGCTGGCTTAGTGGTCGCTGTTATCTGGATGGCATTCTATCGCGACCCTCTCAAATCCGACCTGACAACCAAGGAACGCGCCTATTTCGATTACGCCGGGGCAGATGCGAAGAAGCGCCCTGCGAAAGTGAGTTTTCGTGAGTGGCGAGAGCTGTTCACCTACCCCGCCACCTGGGGATTGCTACTTGGTTTCTTTGGCTCTGTGTACCTCAACTGGCTCTATCTCACTTGGCTTCCTGGATACCTACAGTCAGCACGCCATATGAGCGTTGCATACTCAGGTCTTGCATCTGCCATCCCCTTCTTCTGTGGCTTCCTGGGTGCACTAGCAGCAGGCTATGCATCGGATCGAATTGCACGTCTGAGCAGCTCGCCAGTCACTGGTCGCCGAAACACTATGGTGGTCGTAATGCTTGGCATGGTCGCCTTCACGATCCCCGCTACATTTGTTGAAAACAACACCATCGCTCTGGCATGCATTTCCGTAGTCATTTGCTTGGCTAACGCATCTTCGGCTTGTGCCTGGTCGCTTGCATCCGTAGTCGCACCACCCAGCCGGATAGCATCGTTGGGTGCAATTCAAAACTTCGGTGGTTTCATTGGTGGCGCTTTGGCCCCCCTCTTGACCGGATTCATTGCTCAAACATGGAGCTTCGTCCCAGCCATTCTCACAGGCGCAGCAATGGCACTCATCGGTGCAATGTCCTACCTGTTCTTAGTGCGCAAGCCGATCCCTGAGTCGGAACCCAATAGCGTTGAAAATGCCAGCACCGCATCTCGGCTCGACAATGCATTTAGCCGTAGATGATCACGGGTCACTTGAACTGCCCACAACAAATACTGAACGCATGCCAATGGTATTTAGCGAGAAGCTTGTCCGGCCCGCAAACAGAGCTGATCACCAGTAGCTACAACGGCCTCAATTGAAGGACTAACGATGAATCACTTAGACACCGCCCTTAACGCTTCGAAACGCATAGTGACTATTGAGCTCGGCGAGCGCAGCTATCCAATTTTCATTGGCCGTCAGTTGTTCGAAGACCCTACGATCTGGGCGGCGGCAGGTGAAGGTGACTGCGCGGCGATTGTCACGAACATTACGGTCGCACCTCTGTATGCAGAACGTCTCACCACCGCCATCGCGAAGAACTTCCGTCGCATAATTGAAATCCGACTACCTGACGGCGAGAGCTACAAGGACTTTACCTCCCTAAATCAGATATTTGATCGACTACTGACGGAGTGCGCGGATCGCAAAACCGTTTTGTTTGCACTGGGAGGCGGGGTGATTGGCGACATGACCGGCTTCGCAGCTGCTTGCTATATGCGCGGCATACCGTTTGTTCAGGTACCAACAACGCTACTTGCTCAGGTCGACTCCGCTGTTGGCGGAAAAACCGCAGTGAATCATCCGCGAGGCAAGAACATGATCGGCGTATTCAATCAACCAAAACTGGTGGTGGCCGATCTCGACTTCCTGTCCTCCCTACCCCAACGCGAGTTTCTTTCCGGGCTTGCGGAGGTCATCAAATACGGCCCGATCCTGGACACCGACTTCTTGAGGTGGATCGAAGATAACCTATCGAAACTACTTGATAGAGACCCGGAAGCACTGGGTTATGCCATTCAAAAATGCTGTGAACTGAAGGCAAATGTGGTCGCGCGCGATGAGGAGGAAGCCGACCTTCGCGCTGTCCTTAATTTTGGCCACACCTTCGGTCATGCAATCGAAACAGGTGCCGGATACGGAGTCTGGAAGCACGGAGAAGCGGTTGCCTGTGGAATGGTAATGGCAGCTGACTTATCTGCTCGCTTAGGGCTTATTTCCGAGCACTATTTCCAGCGGTTACGGTGCATTGTCGAACGGGCCGGACTTCCCGTGACCGGCCCTGCCTTGGGTGCAGATCAGTACATGTCTCTAATGCGGCATGACAAAAAGGCAGAAAACGGAGAAATCCGATTTGTGTTGATCAATGAAAGCGGGGAGGCATTCGTTCGGCCAGCTCCGGACAAGATCGTTCGCGATGTCATTAACGCGAACTGCACGGAGAGTTAAGGAATGACCACTAAACGAATTCTGTGCCTTGGCTCAGCACTATGGGACACCATTTTCAGCGTTGATCACATACCGTCTCACGGTGGGAAGGTATTGCCATCCAAAGCAGTTCAATTGCCTTCCGGGATGGCGACTGCAGCAGCGGTATCCATCGCTCGGCTTGGCGGTGATGTAAGCCTTTGGGCACGAATTGGCGCCGATGACACCGGCAAGATGCTCCTGGAAGGCTTGGCTGCCGAGGGGGTCGACGTCGCGAATGTTCGTCGTATTGAGAATGCCAAAACGCCATTCTCAACGATCCTGGTAGACAAAACTGGTGAGCGCTTGGTGGTGCCCTATTTCGACCGCGCACTGGATACAGATACCGGTTGGCTACCTCTGTCTGAAGTTAGACATGCCTCCGCAGTCCTCTGCGATATGCGTTGGATTGAGGGAGCACAATCCCTATTTTGCGAAGCTCGCCGAGTCGGCGTCCCCACCATTCTGGATGCAGATGTAGCACCGGTTTCTGACCTACGTTACCTGATGCCTTATGCCGACCATGTGCTGCTTTCCGAGCCTGCCCTGCAATCACTTAGTACAGCATCATCTCCCGAAGAGCAGCTATTGGATCTTGTTTCTACATTGAATGCGAAAGTTGTAGGGGTCACTTTAGGTGCAGCTGGTTCAATTATGTGGCACCAAGAGTCCGGCTCAACTCTTCACCGCTTCCCAACCATCAAAATTCGCGCTGTCGACACATTGAATGCTGGCGATATCTGGCATGGAACTTACGCGTATGGCGTAGCGAACGACTGGGATATTAATAGAACCGTAAGTTCAGCCAACGTTGCGGCAGCAATGAAGTGTGAGCACTTCGGTGGCTGGACTGGGGCACCGCGCGCCCAAGAACTTTTTCAGCGTATCCATCAAGAAAAATCAGTACTGGCATAATCCATGCCTAACACCAACTAGATATAAATAAAATGGAGGGTTCACCTACCCAACCACTAAAAACAGACTTTAATTTTCCAGACAACTAAAACAACAGCACGTCTTGCACTACGCTGGCGGGCGAATATTCGCCCCATCATTGCCTAATAGTAAAAAACAACAAATTATATTTTCGACAATGATTTGGAGTTACCACAATGCGTTCGATAAAGTTTCTTATTGCCCCAATCTTCGCGGCCATCACCACCTCGGCCCTAGCAGCAGATATTACGGTTGCAACTCACTTGGGAAATATTCCTTTCGAGTATGAAGATCAAGATGGCACAACCAAGGGCTATGAGGTAGACATTGTAAACGAGGTGGCGCGACGCCTCGGAAAAACAGTGGAGTATGCCTCCATGCCGTTCCCAATGATGTTCCCCTCGGTTCAGTCCGGTCGAGCTGACCTCGCGATCGGGACAGTGACCATCACCCCAAAAAGGCTAGAGTCTGTCTCGTTCAGTCAACCTTGGATTGATTCAAATCAGTGCCTGAGCGTCCAAACCAACAGCGGTATTGACACCTTGGATGGGCTCAAAGGAAAGACCGTCGCTACCATGACTGGCAGTGTCGGAGAAATTTGGGTTACCGCAAATCAGAGCAAGTACGGCATCCAGGATTTGCGTCATTACGACGGACATCCCGAAGCGTTTCTAGATTTGGCGGCAGGTCGTGTCCAAGGTATTATCCATGACTGCCCGACCGATGCTTATTACATCAAGGATAAACCGCAACTCAAAATTGTGACACAAGTCTCTACGCCTGAGCGCTTCGGCGCCATCTTTAACAAAAACAGCAAGTTGATCGATGAATTCAACTCTGAGATTACCAAACTCAAAGAAGAGGGTGAGATTGACCGCATTCACAAGAAATGGTTTGGCGTATCTGCTGCGCAGGACTCCAGTACCGTGAAGCCCATGCCAATACCAACGCTTTAATTAAATTCACTTCTTGAGCGCCGGCAACATTTTTGCCTGCTTATACGCGGACGCCCAAGTAGTGACCTACATTTTGTTAAAGCGCCGAGGTAAATTTTCATGGAATTATTAGAAACGTTTCTTAACTTTGACGTGCTCACAAAGTCGGCAGCAATGCTGTTAAAGGGCCTTCAACTAACGATGCTTCTCGGCCTGACGAGCCTTGTAGCATCCTTTGTCAGCGGTTTATTCCTAGTGCTGCTTAGGATGTACGGCCCGAAACCAGTTCGATTTGTAGCCGTGCTCTTCATTGATACTTTCCGAGCCATTCCGCTGCTTGTCCTTTTGGTTTTGATCTATTACGCCCTTCCATTTGTTGGGATCCGTTTGAGCCCCTTCTGGGCAGCCACCTGTGCGCTTACCTTCGTAGCTTCCTCTTACTGCGCCGAGTGCTTCCGGGCAGGCATTGAAGCCGTGGCGCGAGGCCAATTTGAGGCAGCTAACGCACTAGGGTTCGGTTGGGTCGACATGATGAAAGACGTGGTACTGCCACAGGCCCTTCGAATGGTTGTACCACCATCCACGGGCATTGCCATCAGCCTGATCAAGGACACTGCGCTCGCTTCAGTCGTGGCTATGCCTGATCTGCTCAAACAAGCAACACAGGCCCAGGCGTTTTACGCCAACCCCTCCCCTTTGATCGGCGCGGCACTCCTTTACCTGATCGTGCTGCTTCCTCTGGTCAGGATTGTTAGCTCAATTGAACGTCGTCAGCAGCAAGCCGGAAGCAGGTGAGATCATGACTGTGAACAAAAGCAACTCCATCCCTTTCATAACTATTGCCGGTCTGAACAAGCATTACGGCCACTTCCATGCACTCCACGACATTAACCTCACTGTGGAGAAGGGGGAGGTGATCGCACTGATCGGCCCATCAGGCTCCGGTAAATCGACCCTCGTCCGTTGCATCAATCTTTTGGAGCAGTTCCAGGAGGGCAAGATCGTGGTGGACGGCGTCGAAGTTAAGGAAGGCAAGAACCTCTCTAAGGTACGTGCAGAGGTTGGAATGGTCTTCCAGCAATTCAACCTTTTCCCACATATGTCAGCACTGAGAAACGTGGCGATTGCTCCCGTCCGGGTACGCGGGCTCGACTGGAAAGAGGCCGAGAAGAAGGCACAGAGTCTCTTGGAGCGAGTAGGGTTAGGTGAACATATCCATAAGCGCCCCAGTCAGCTGTCTGGTGGACAGCAACAACGAGTAGCCATTGCTCGAGCGTTGGCAATGGAACCGGAGGTGCTTCTCTTTGACGAGCCGACATCAGCGCTCGACCCCGAAATGGTGGGCGAGGTCTTGGATGTCATCCGAGCGGTCGCACAGACCGGCGTGACGATGTTGATCGTCACCCACGAGATGTCATTTGCCCGACAGGTGTCAGATCGGGTCATCTTCATGGAGCAGGGCCGCATTATCGAAGACTCCCCTCCAGAAGATTTTTTCGGCACGTCTCCAAAGTCAGACCGAGCTCGCTCCTTCATTAGCTCGGTTTTGCGCGAACAAAACAGCCCTTTCAATTGCACTCTCGAACTTGCAGTCAACTAACAGGTTTATGACCATGATTCCAAATAGCAATATTCCGACCCATCTCACATCCCGCGACCAAGTGAAACTGCTTGCCGGTTCCGAAATTCGCAAAGTTGCGAACCAGGCAATGGGGCGTTCAGATATTCTCGCCTTTTGGTTCGGCGAGTCCGACCGCCCTACCCCGCAGTTCATTCGCGACGCAGCAATGGCCTCACTTGATAAGGGAGAAACGTTCTACTCGCAGAACCTGGGCCGGCCCTATCTTCGAGAAGCGATCAGCAACTATCTCTCAAATCTGCACGACAAACCAATATCGCCAAATCGGATTGGCGTGGCCGGGTCGGGTGTGGCGGCGATCATGCTCGCAGCGCAACTCATCGTCGACCCACGGAGCCGAATTGTTGCCGTCACTCCACTGTGGCCAAATCTCGTCGAGATTCCAAAAATTCTCGGCGCCGAGGTTGAGCGAGTGCCTCTGGATGTCAAAGACGGTCGCTGGTCACTTGACTTGGACAAGCTGCTGAGTGCGCTCACACCAGACACTCGTATGCTTATGCTGAACTCACCCAACAACCCTACTGGCTGGGTGATCGATCAACCTAGCGTGGACGTCATCCTTGCCCATTGCAGAAAACACGGTATCTGGATTCTGAGTGATGATGTCTACGAGCGCCTGATCTTCGATCCAAGCCAAAGGTCGGCGCCTTCGTTCCTGAAAACAGCCGAGCCTGAGGATCGAATCATCTCAGTCAACAGCTGTTCAAAGGCTTGGACTATGACTGGCTGGCGGGCTGGATGGCTCGTGGTGCCTGCAGACCTGGAAGACGATCTCGCCAAAGTCATCGAGTACAACGGCTCTTGCCTTTTTGAGCCGATTCAACGCGGCGCTTACGCGGCAATTACGGAAGGCGAGTCGGAGATTTCTGCGCTGCGCGCACGCCTACTGGAAACACGTAATGTCCTGATCAATGGTTTGCGAGAACTACCTGGGGTGGAAGTACCAGAAGCCGGAGGTGCGATGTATGTGTTCTTCCGGATCGAGGGCTATGAGGACACTACCAAGCTTGCCAGTCAGCTGGTAAATGAAGTTGGGCTGGGTCTGGCGCCCGGATATGCCTTCGGCCCGGAGGGTAGCGGATGGCTACGTTGGTGCCATGCGTTCGACGTTGAGCGCCTTCAATTGGGCTTGGGTAAGCTTCGTCAGTTCCTATTGCAGAGCAAATAACCCTCCCAACCTTCTCTACTGTCAATTCGTTGCCGTGTTGAGCGGCAACGATTTTGCTTGACGCAATACTCTTTGACGTTTGCCCGCAATCAGTTGAGATGACTAATTCAGCACGCTGCTTGGTAACGAAGAAATTCCGTGATGCCCAAACACTTTACCGGGCGTTTGTTGGAATCGCCCTTCCTACCGCTCGAGAAATCTCCCAGGTACTGCACAGTGTTGCGCACGGCACACACATCCGTCCCCTTAGCCGTCAGTGATTCGAAAATGTAAGTAACGACGCGCCGTAATGAATTGTCGCAGCTTAGTCCTTCATAATTGTTGAAATCATGGAGTCATGCCGGTACTCCTAATGCACCAGTTTCAGCAGGGAACGCACCATGCATTCAAGATTCAGGGTCATCGAAACAACCAGACTGGACGATGGCATCAAGCAATATCGGGTTGTAGATCTCGTCGAGGGAGGCTCTGCTAGCAAGCACGGTGTGTTCAATACCAGGGGCGAGGCTGAGACTGCCTGTTCGATTCTGAATGCCGAGCAACAACGTCGAAATGCTGTAGGTCGTACGTCCCTGAGTCTTTGATCCAGTCCTTTCGGAACTCCAAGCGCCGGGTGTTGTAGGACTGCTTAACCTACAGCGCAGTCATGGATTATTACTATCGCAGGGAAGAGCTCGAAGCTGCTATGGAGCACTTCCAGAAAGCCTTCGACGACGCCAAGTATCGAGCTGGGAAGAACCAATACAAGTTAGTGAACCAATACGTCGAAGTCGCGGCTAAGAATGATGATCGCCGAAGCTTTAAGAAAGGCCTGGAGTGGGCGAAGTACCTCGGAATCAAAATCCGTTGGTTGCGTGACGATGAGCCGACTGAGGAGAAGTTGGACTACGTCTACTTCATGCTGAAAATCGCTCGGTACGACCACAAGATGTAACGAGGTGGCCAACATACCGCGCATCTGCCATTGAACGCTGCCCTTTTGATTGAATGCAGGGCTTGCTGGTATTGCTCGCCTGCCCCCAAATTCATTTATCCTAAAATTCTTTGCCGCGTTGGATGGGTCTATGGATTTGCGAGATCTTTACTATTTCGAGATGGTTGCCGTCTGCGGAAATCTGGTGCGCGCCGCAGAGCGAGTACACAAGACTCAGCCCGCTCTATCGAAAAGTATTCAACGCCTTGAGGGTACGCTCGGCACAGCGCTGTTCAATCGCGAAGGCCGTCGGATGTGCCTTACCCCGGCAGGTGAGTTGTTGCTGCTCCGGGCCCGACATTTGCGTTTAGGTGTGGAAGAGACGCAACGTGAAATTCAGGATTTCGCCAAGGGAACAGCGGGGGTTGTGCGCTTGGGGTGCGGCCCGACAGCTGCTGAGTTTTTACTACCGCGCCTTGTGGCAATACTCCTAGAGTTGGCTCCTGAGCTGACTTTAGATTTGGTAACCGGACAAAACGATCTGCTGGTTAACTCTCTGCGCACCGGCCATCTCGACTTGTTGATAAGTCCATTATCTGCGATCGATTCAGACGTCTTCGAGACTTATGCGTTGCTTGAGGATGAAGTCGTGGTCGTCGCCAGCGCCGACCACCCACTATTCGAGAAGAATGTGTCCTTAGCTGATCTCTGCACCTGGCGCTGGGTCTTGCCGGCTCCTTCAGTGGCAACACGGCGGTGGCTGGACAATACCTTTTTCAACCACCAACTAGAGCTTCCAAAAATCCATATTCAGACTAACTCCTTGAACGTCATGCCACGGCTGATCACTCACACGAAGCTGCTCAGCTTCGTTTCCCGGCACAATCTTGGGCCAGGCCGCACGGGGGTTAATTTGAAAGAGGTTGTCCTGGAGCAAACCACGATGAAACGCAGTTTTGGTTTGGTGCGGCGGCGCGAGGCATACCTTTCTCCCCCTGCGGCGTTTGTCGTTGATCTGCTTCAGCGAGAAGGTGAAGCACTGTTCTCCGCTCAATGATCCTTCTATATATAAATATTATTCATACAAAGATAAAAAACTGGAAATGGATTTATAGGTTCGCCCGTTGAATGATGAAGTCATTCCAACAAAGACAAAGGGCGCACCTCATGCCTCATACCATCCTTGTCACAGCGCCAACACTGGCGCGTGCAGGCCTTGATTTACTGTTATCGCAGGACTGCCGGGTTATTTTCACTCCTTCAGGGCAAGGCCCTGTCGAGATTGCAAGAGTCATGGCAAGCGAACCTATCGATGCGGTGATCTCCCGCACACTGGATTTGAGTGCTGCCGCTATCACCGGTTGCCCGACCTTGAAAGTGATTTCCAAGCATGGTGTCGGTGTCAGTAATATTGATGTCGCGGCTGCTACCCTTCGCCAGATTCCTGTCTATGTCACGCCCGGTGCCAACGCGCAATCGGTCACGGAGATGACGCTCGCTCTAATGTTCTCTGCCGCTCGCCGGGTCAGTTGGATGGATCGGGAAATCCGAGAAGGTCGCTGGTCACGATCTCAGGACGGCCTAGAGCTGAGCGGTCGCACATTGGGCCTTATTGGTTTCGGCCAGGTGGCACGGCGAGTGTCGCGAGCTTGTCAGGCAATAGGCATGTCCGTCGTTGTTTACGACCCTCTCCTCCCCCATGACAGTGATCTGGAAGGTGCAGAGCGAGTCGATTCGCTAACGAGTCTGCTGCCGCGAAGCCAGGTCTTGAGCTTGCATGTCCCCCTCACACCACAAACGCGCAACTTCATTGGCGCGGCACAGTTAGCGATACTGCCAGACAACGCAGTATTGATTAACACCGCGCGCGGAGAAGTGATTGATGAACAGGCGCTGATTCAAGCGCTGACTGAACGCCGTTTGTATGCCGCTGGCTTGGACACCATGGCCATTGAGCCACTTCCTGATAACAGCCCATTGCTGACGCTCGAAAACGTAGTGCTTACCCCTCACGTCGGCGGTTCAACACCTGCTGCGCTTTCGGCCATGGCCTTGGGTGCTGCACGCAACGTATTGGGTTACCTCAACGGTACGCCGGTTTCTCCATACGCCTGCGTTAACCCAAGCGTCTTCAATCACTGATCAGGAGTGCACATGACTACTTCCGCGACTCAAAACTGGCCGACAGGCTATCGTATCAATCCACGCGTCGACGCTCTGAATGCCTCTCTTATCGAAGCGTTTCGTGCAATTCCGGTCGCTGTGGCCGGCGACTGCATGGGACGCAGTATTGGTTCTCGCGGCCTGCGTGTTTATCACGGCGATCTGTCGTTGAAAATGTGCGGGCCGGCCTTCACCTTACGCGTCCGCCCTGGTGACAATCTGATGGTGCACAAAGCATTGATGATGGTTCAACCGGGTGACGTATTGGTCATTGATGGCGGTGGCGACGTGAGCCAGGCGGTCATTGGTGGACTTGTCCGCACCACTGCACTTCGAGTCAAACTCGGTGGCATTGTCATTGATGGTGCGGTGCGCGATCTTGAAGAACTCGCAGAGGGAGTCCTTCCGGTGTTCGCGATCGGTCACACGCATCGGGGCCCGAGTAAGGATGGCCCTGGCGAAATCAATGTGCCAATCGCCTGCGCTGGACTCTGCGTTCTACCGGGCGACCTCGTACTAGGTGATGCCGATGGCGTGATCGCCATTCCTTTCCTGGAAGCTGAAGAGCTGTTGCCAAAGACTTTGGCGCATCTTGAACGCGAAGCATCAATTCGTGAGACCAACAGGCTTGGCACCGCTGATCCTGAACGTTTCGACGCGTTGCTACGTTCAAAAGGCCTTCCAGTCTGAACCCTTTCTAACGTAGATCTCGCGCATTCGTCGTAACGGCGAATGCGGCCTACCTGTACAACTATAAAAAACAGGACGACGACGTGCTCATGATTCTCAGCTGCACCATGCTGGCTAGTTTTATCTATTTCTTGATGAGTAAAAAACTCTCCGCGCTCACAGCGCTGATTCTCATCCCTACCATATTTGCTCTGATTGGCGGTTTCCACGCTGAACTGGGCAAATATGTAATTGATGGCTTACGTCTGGTTGCGCCGAACGGTGTGCTGATGATTTTCGCCATGCTCTACTTCCTGACAATGACCGAAGCCGGAATGTTTGATCCCCTGGTAGCCAAGATCGTTAGAGCGGTGCGTGGTGACCCCGTAAAAATATTCATTGGAACGGTGTTGCTCGCCTTCATCGTCGCACTCGATGGAGACGGGGCAACGATTTACATGATTGTCCTTTCTGCATTCCTGCCCATTTACAAGCGCCTCGGTCTGTCGCTGCCCATGGTTTGCTGCCTGCTATTGCAAGTATCAGGTCTAGGAAACATGGTGCCTTGGGGCGGGCCGACCGCACGCGCGGCCACCGCTATGCATGTCGACGTGGGCGAAATGTTCGTCCCAATGATTCCGGCGATGCTGGCTTGCGTGGTTTGGACATTCGCTCTCGCCTATATGTTTGGACGTCGCGAGAGAGTTCGTCTAGGGGGAGCCATTGACGTCAATGGTGACTTCTCGGAGTTGGGTGATCACCGAGGCGCTGGGGGCTGGCGTTTCTACTTCAACTGGACACTTACAGGCTTGCTGATCCTAGCGTTATGCTTGGAGCTGTTTCCCCTCAGTTACCTGTTTATGGTCGCGGCGTGCCTGGCACTGATCGTCAACTTTCCTAGCCTTAAAGATCAGCAGGATCAGCTGGCTCTTCATGCACCACCGATTCTCGCAGTATCCAGCTTGATCTTTGCTGCTGGTGTTTTCACCGGAGTACTCACCGGCACCGGCATGGCGAATGCGGTCGCAACGGGGTTACTAGAAATCATCCCAGACAGTTTTGGCCCTTTTATGGCCGTGCTGACTGCATTGCTCAGTATTCCAGTGACCTGGTTGGTTTCGAACGATGTGTTCTATTTCGGCATCTTGCCGATTCTCGCGGAAACTGCACAACATCATGGGATCACTGCCATTGAGATGGCTCGTGCCTCCCTGATCGGGCAGCCGGTGCACATTCTCAGCCCGCTGGTGGCCTCGACTTATCTAGTGGTAAGCATGCTCAAGCTCGATTACGCCGAGAATCAGCGTTTTACGCTGAAGTGGTCTGTGGGAAGCTGTCTTATCCTCCTCTCTGTTTCCCTCGCGACTGGGATCTTCCCTTTTTACGTTCGATAAGACCGTTAGGCCAATCCAGCAATGCTGTAAACGCACTCTGCCCGACCGGGGACTTCTGAGCTCAAAGGGCCAGTCACGACAGCAGGCTGTGAAGCTATAGGTTGATTGCCTACGTGGTTGCCGAGGAGAAAAAACAAAGCCCCGGAGGTTCGCGGCTCCAGGGCTTCTATTTTCGCCTCCATCCCTTAATGGTTTGACGAACGTGGTCAGGACATTACCAGCGTCGTTTTGATAATTCACTACGGCTTTGGATAAAAGTGTTCGATCAGCGAAGGATCGGAGAGACGGTTGAAATATGCGCATTCTTTACCGGTCTGGTACTGCCCGAAACAAGGTTTTAGCCGGGCCTCGTTGGCCCGAAGGCGCGAGCAAAAGGAACTCCTGCGAGACGATCACGCAAGTTTTATGGCGCCGCCTTGGATTTCGTCACGCGCCATTCGCAAATCATTGGCGTCCTGGTTAAGCCGGTGAATCATATTGAGCAACCGTTGACGAAGTACCTCGTCTTGGAGCTGCTCTGCTGCACGCATGACATCGAGCGCCGCTGCCTCATTATTTGTTGCCACAGAGTCGAGCAGCTTGCGCATGCTTCTTGATGGTCGATTCATCTCCAGTCCTCTGGGTTTCGGTGGCGCGAATCATATGGCTGGAATGTTTCGTCAGTGTTTCAGCAGCACGATCTGATGTTGAGTCGAAGGTTCTGGCTAATTTGGCGCGCTTAGGAGGGACGGCATTAGGAGCCGATCCGTAGCTAAGCGGCCCGCTCCAGAGCATCCAGCAAACCAAAAAACTCCCGCGAAAGCTTATGCCGAGGGGCCAAGTGGACAATGGGTATCGAAGCCTGGTGCGATTCGCGCATCTTGACGGAACTGCTCAGGTACACCGGCAACACAGGTAAACCTTCGGCCAGCAATTCATTCACCAGCGTTTGGTGCAAGCTGGTATGCCCAGTGAACTGGTTGACTACCACTCCTTCCAATTTAAGTGACTCATTGTGATCAAGGCGTAACTCCTCTACCTGCGCGATGACCCGATTTAGCGCCTGGCGAGAGAAACTGTCGCAATCGAATGGGATCAGCAAACTGTCGGCTGCCACCAGCGCACTGAACGTGTAGAAGTTCAGTGACGGAGGTGTGTCGATATAGATGCGCTCGTAATCCTCGGACAGTTCCACCAGTAGCTTGCGCAGCTTATTGATCTTGTATTTGGACTCGAGTTTTGACTGGAGGTCAGTCAGGTCGGAGCAGGCGGTCACCAAGTGAAGGTTGGTGTAAGAGGTCTCAGTGATGACCACGCGATTCTTTCTGCCCTGGAAGCTGCCAGACAATGTTTGTCTGAAAAAGTCAGCGATACCCGTTGGAATGCGCTCGTTGATTAGACCCGTTAGATACTGAGTCGAGTTTGCTTGTGGATCGAGATCAACCAGCAACGTTCGGTAGCCTTCAGCAGCGCTCACTGCGGCAAGATTGCAGGCGATACTGGATTTTCCAACGCCCCCTTTCTGATTGAACACAACGCGACGCATAGGGTTTTCTCATCCATGAAACATGGCCAAAGGCCGACTGAAGGAAAATGTAAGAAGTCGTGTCAATTCTATGACCGATATATTTCACTTTTACGACAGCGCCCACGTAAACCCGGATCTAGAGGGGTTTTCAGTTTCATTTGTGCTCGCCAGCAACCTATAGATTCCTTATCGTCAGACACGAATCAATTCCTTCAATTGCGGTTTGAAGCTTCTGCCTGAGCGGCGGTAGTTCTGACGCAGTCAATGCATAAGGCCTCCCGGCCATACCGAGAAATGCGGCCAAGGCGAGATCAGAGTGCTTGATCAATGCCACCAAATGTTCACCTCGCGGCCCATTACTTCCAGCCAGCCAATTCTTCACTGTCCGCTCATTTGCGTTCGTCCAACGCATCAGAGTTTTCGTCGCTTGGTGCGTTTCACCGAGCTCCTTGTGAAGAGCTCTAGCGATCTCTGCCGCATACTGTTTTTGGGCCAGAAAAGAATTGCCCGTTTTCGTGAACATTTTTCTCTCCCCGGTCTTCTACCTTCAATAGAACTATTTCGATAAACGCATTAACTGGTCGCGGCCTGGATATCGTCCTCGTGGCCGTGGTTCAGGTTGAGGATGCTGTCGATGCACACACTCATTGGCGCAGGTGATGCTCTCAATGAATCAAGCACGACCTTCGCTGCCGCGTATGTCCGCATGTCTACTGAGCACCAACAGTACTCGACTGAAAATCAGCTCGACGTCATCCGCATTTATGCCGCTGCTCACTCGCTCGAAATCATCAGGGTTTACACGGACGCAGGAAAAAGCGGCCTTCGCCTGGAGGGTCGTGATGCGCTGAAACAACTGTTCTTCGACGTGGAGAACGGTCATGCCGACTTCTCAACGGTTCTTGTCTATGACGTCAGCCGCTGGGGCCGCTTCCAGGATCCCGACGTCAGCGCCAGTTATGAGGTGCGCTGCCGCCAAGCAGGCGTCTCCGTTCAATACTGCGCTGAGCAATTCACCAACGACGGTTCGCCGGTTTCCAACATCGTTAAAAGCGTGAAGCGGATGATGGCCGGTGAGTACAGTCGGGAACTGTCAGTAAAGGTTTTTGCGGGTCAATCACGACTCATTGAATTAGGGTATCGCCAGGGTGGGCCGGCAGGGTTTGGGCTCAGGCGGCAGTTGGTAGATAGTCACGGCTCACCCAAAAATGAGCTGCAGATAGGCGAACACAAAAGCATCCAGACAGACCGAGTGATTCTAGTGCCGGGCCCCCCGGGTGAAGTCGAAATGGTGCAGCACATTTATCGATTGTTCGTCGAGGAAGGTAGAAGCGAACGTGAAATTGCCGATTGGCTGAATGCCCAGGGCGTACTAAACGACCGCGCGAGATCGTGGTCTCGGGGCACTGTGCATCAGGTGCTGATCAACGAAAAATACGTCGGCAATAACGTCTGGAACCATAGTTCCTTCAAGCTAAAACAGACGCGCGTAGAGAATCCGCCCGAAGAGTGGATCCGGGCCGATGGCGCATTCCGACCAATCGTGAATTCGATCTTATTCAAGGCCGCTCAATCGATCATTGAAACGCGCTCCTATCGGATGCCCGATGAGGAAATGCTGCAAGTACTCAAGACCATCTACCAACGGAGCGGTTATCTGTCGGGCCTGGTGATTGATGAGACGGAAGGTTGCCCCTCTAGCAGCGCCTACCAGCATCGGTTCGGAAGCCTGCTTCGCTGTTACTCCCTCATTGGGTACATCCCAGCACGTGACTACCAATACATCGAAGCCAACAAGCGCCTTAGGCAAATGCATCCGCTGCTTCTTGAGCAAACCACGTCGAAGATTGCAGAGGTCGGTGGAAAGGTTTCAGTCGACCCTCGCACTGATCTGATCCTGGTCAATGACGAAGTAACGATCTCTCTAGTGCTTAGTCGATGCCAGGTATCCCCAGTGGGTAGCAAACGGTGGAATATCCGCTTTGATTTCGGATTAAGCCCGGACATCACCCTAGCCGTGCGGATGAAAGAGCAAGAAGAGGCTGCTTTGGACTATTACATTCTGCCAGCTGTCGATATCGAAACTCCACGACTTCGCCTCGCCGAACACAATCACGCCAACCTAGAAATCTACCGGTTCGAAACCTTGGATATTCTTTCTGATCTGTCGCGCCGCAGCGACTACAGGAGGGTGGCATGACGGCGATTCAAACGCACCGAAAAGCCCCATTGCATGTTGCGGAAGAGACCACCGTCCAGCTCATTCCGCTTGAAGACATCCGGGTACTCAACCCGCGAGCACGAAATAAACAAGTATTTGCCAGACTTGTGGAAAACATATCCGCACTTGGTCTCAAGCGCCCGATCACCGTCGCTCCGACGACCATAGGTATTGAACCGTATGAAATTATCTGTGGGCAGGGACGGTTTGAAGCCTTTCAAGCACTGGGGGAGAGAAAAATACCCTGCATTGTCGTAACTGCGAGCGAAGCGGATCGATATCTAATGGGATTGGTTGAAAACCTGGCCCGCCGTAAACACTCAAACCGCGACCTTTTAGCCTCGATTCAACTCCTGTCGGATCGTGGCTATACATCTCAGCAGATAGCTGAAAAAACCTGCTTGGATGCAGGCTACATTTGCGGGATTCTTGTGCTCTTGCGCCAGGGTGAAGAACGTCTGATCGCCGCAGTTGAAAACGGCTGGTTATCCATAAAATTGGCGATGGATATCGCACGATCTTCGGACACAGAATTGCAGCAGGCCATGATCGACGCCTATGAGGGCGGAGTACTGAAAGGCGATCAGTTAATGAGGGTACGCCGGCTCATCGATAAAAGAAAATCGCTCGGCAAACGCTATGGACAACAAGTGCCTAGTAAGGACAAGCCCACACCTCAAAAGCTTCTACACACCTATCAGATCGAAGTACGGCGTCAGAAGGTGATGATTAAGAAGTCAGACATCAATGAACAGCGGCTGCTGATCATCGTAAGCGCTATGCGCAAACTATTGACCGATGACTACTTCAAGACACTGCTTCGTAGCGAAGACATTCCAGACATGCCCAAACCATTGGCTGATCGGATCCTTGGAGAGACGTAGTGATGACTGAGGTCAAACAGGCATTCGAGCAACGTGTCATTGCGATTCCCTTGGAGCGAATTCTCCCCTCGCGCAAGGTGGAGCAACTACTACCAGGAAGTAAAAAGTACGCCAGCATTTTGAGCTCAATAAGGGAGCTAGGTGTCGTTGAACCCCTAGTTGTTCATCCCAAGCCCATCATCGCAGGCGGAGTATCTTCCTTCATGCTTTTGGATGGTCACTTTCGCCTTGAAGCGCTCAAGGAACTGGGGGCAGTGGAGGCGCTATGCCTGATCTCTACTGATGACGAGGGGTTCACCTACAATCGGCAAATCAACCGACTGACTCCGATCCAAGAACATAAAATGATCCTTTCCGCACTGAAGAAAGGTATTGAAGCCTCTCGCATTGCAGCGGTGCTCGGAGTCAATGTCGATAGAGTTCGCGAAAGAGAAAATCTGCTTAAGGGCATAGCGCCAGAGGTGGCTGAGATGCTCAAGGTTCGGATGGTATCGCGGGATGTGTTTCGTGCCCTTCGACTGATGAAACCCATCCGACAAATCGAAACGGTTGAAATGATGATTTCAGCCAACTGCTTTACGCGAAATTATGCGCAAATGGTGTTGGCGGCATCCCGACCGGAGATGCTGGTTGAGCAGAAGAAAAAACCAAGTGATGTCAGCGCGGTCGACATCGCTCGTATGGAGCGAGAAATGGCGAACCTGCAACATGATTACAAGCAGGTCGAAGATACCCTCGGCGAAACGATGCTGGTGTTGGTTGTGGCCAAAGGTTATCTCGTACGACTGCTTCGTAATGATGCCATTGCGAGTTATCTGACTCGCTACTATGCGGAGCTGCTTGAGGAGCTGGTTTCTATTATGGAGGCGGTGACCTCAGATGCCAGGCAGCTTGAACGTGAATAACCCTCGCCTGCTACGCTGTTCTTTCACGGAGGAATGATGATGTCCAATGCAGACCTGCTCCCTTCCCTGCTTTGCAAGATCAACGAAAATCAGCTCGCGCTCGAGGCCGCAATCATGGAGCTCACAAACTGGGTTGAACAGCGCGGATCAGGTGACGTTGCGCAGAACGTTCGAGGAGCACTTGAAGCCATAAGCAGGAACGAAGAGTTCGTCAATTTGACCCTCGCCGTGCTTATGGCACCGGAATAACCAAGCCTCGACTTTGGTGACTTTCCCGAACCTACTCATCTAGCCACCCAACTGCGATAGCCGGGCCCAGGTGCCCGAAAAAGCGATTTCTCCATCTTGAGCTACTGTCTCAACATAGTTCGTCCATAGGTAACCCGAGACAGGAATACCGCATGCTTTATTTTCAGGAAATGCTTGGCATTGCGGTGTTTTCCATAACCGGTGTATTGGCCATCAAAAAAGCCGATGTCGATTTGTTTGGTGCTGTCGTGCTGGGCATCATCACCGCTATTGGTGGAGGCACGATACGGGATCTGCTGCTGGATCTTCCGATCTTCTGGATAGCTGACTTCAATTACATCTGGACTGCATTGTTTGCCGCGCTGGTGGCGTTTTTTCTGACCCAAAGACTGCAACGACGTTACCGCCTGTTGCTCTACCTTGATGGTCTGGCGGCTGCATTGTTCGCATTGGCTGCTACTGAGAAAGTACTGGTACTACACCTCGCCGCGCCTTTGGCAGTAATGATGGGCGTGCTAACCAGCATTGGCGGTGGCATAGCGCGCGATGTCCTGGCCGGGAGAGTTTCACTGCTGATGTCCCGTGACATTTATGCCACGCCATTATTGCTGGGATGTACCCTCTATGTGCTGTTGCGCGATCTGTTCCCGTCGATCTGGATCGCCGGTTGGATTGCCTTGATTTTCACCATCGGCCTAAGGTTTCTAGCTATTTACAAACATCTTCAGATGCCAGCGATTTTCTCTACAAAGCAGGGATAATTCGCCCATGGCTACCGCAAGCTGACATCGCAATCCGTTAAGTTTTTCTCTCTTTCTGCATCCATTGGTGACCGAGAACATTGTCTTCTATCGTCCTCAATGAAAGGGCAGCCCAGCTATGTGCTAACGTTCGCGCGTCATCACTTTAAAGTCATTCGCCGATGTCCATTGCAGACAACCTCCTCGCTTTTACCTTGGCAGCCACCTTACTCACGCTGACGCCCGGCCTCGATACCGCCCTGGTCTTGAGAACTGCAACTGTGGAAGGCAAGCAACAGGCATTTCGCGCTGCCCTGGGTATCAATGCTGGCTGCTTACTGTGGGGCGCTGCTGTCGCCTTTGGTCTGGGTGCCTTGATTGCGGTATCGGAGCTCGCGTACAACCTATTGAAGTATTGCGGTGCCGCTTACCTGGCGTGGCTCGGATTGAACATGTTGCTGCGCCCACGTAGCTCATTGTCGCCCCTTGAAGCAGACGGAAAACCACATGCAAACTGGTTCCTGAAAGGCATGATGGGGAACGTCCTCAATCCCAAGATTGGGATTTTCTACGTGTCCTTTCTCCCGCAGTTTATTCCCCAGGGGCACAACCTGATTGCCTGGACATTCGGTTTGGTCAGCATTCACGTGGTGCTCGGTTTGATCTGGACTTCGACATTGATTGGCGCTACTCAACCACTTGCTGGCGTTCTTCGGCGTGAAAACGTGATCAAGTGGATGGATTGCACCACAGGCTTGATCTTTGTCCTGTTCGCCGCTCGGCTAGCCTTTAGCAAGCGTTGAAAACGGCATCTCCCACTTTGCAGTGATGATCCACCGCGCCTTTTGCCCATTCATGATGATGGCTAGTACAACGGTTAGGCACGGCCATAAGTAATTCACCACACCAAGCTCAATTGCTTGATTACGGCTACTGGAAAATCCTAGAGCGAGTGAAAGGCAAACCTCGTACGCAACAAAAAGAGCACTGCCCAAGACAAGATAGAGTTTAGGTGTCGAGCGAAGTCGAGGTTTCCCCAGTAGGTACACCAGTAAGACTGCGCCCAATGTGTAGATCATCGCTGCGCCGCCCAAAGGGCCGAAGATTTCACTTACGCTCCTGATGAGGCCTGAGGCGGTGCTCCACAAAAAAATCGCCACTAATCCACAAGCCGTGGCGGCGCCCTCACCTCTAATTCGCATCATCCTCTCTCGCTCAAAAAGTCGGCGAGTCTACAGGAATGGGGTATGCCCCAGCCTTGAGATTAAAGTCTCAGAAGTCTGATATTTGTCGCCACGATAATTTTGCCTGGTGAGCTTAAAGCCAGGAACTCAATCACAATTGTCTCTTACAGATTGACAGTTAAACGCTTTTCAACGGCTTTTTCTGCCTCTTCGCAAACCCTAATCTGTGCCCATGTTGAACGACGCCACTCACTTACCTCGAAAGGAATTCATCATGAGCAACGCTACTTACAACCGCCTGAACAAAGACGACGCTGTAGTTCTGCTGGTTGACCACCAGACCGGTCTGATCTCCCTGGTTCAGGACTTCTCACCTAACGAATTCAAAAACAACGTGCTGGCTCTGGCTGACGTGGCAAAGTTCTTCGAACTGCCGACCATTCTCACTACCAGCTTTGAACAAGGCCCCAATGGCCCACTGGTTCCAGAACTCAAGGAGATGTTCCCGGACGCGCCTTACATCGCAAGACCTGGACAGATCAACGCTTGGGACAACGAAGACTTCGTGAAGGCAATCAAGGCGACCGGTCGCAAGCAACTCATCATCGCTGGTGTGGTTACTGATGTTTGTGTGGCGTTCCCGACTTTATCGGCACTGGCTGAGGGGTTTGAGGTATTCGTGGTGACCGACTCTTCCGGCACCTTCAACACCACCGTGCAACAGGCGGCATGGAACCGCATGACACAGGCAGGCGCGCAGATGATGAACTGGTTTTCGGTAGCCTGTGAATTGCAACGCGATTGGCGCTACGACATCGAAGGTTTGGGTAACCTACTTTCACAACGCATTCCGAACTACCGTAACCTGATGAACAGCTACTCGGCGCTGGCTGCGCGCCAAGCGTAAATCTGTCACCGAATGTAGAGCCCGCCTTCGCGGGCTTTTCTTATTGTTGTGGTCGACTTAGCTGCTTTGCAGTTCCGTCATCACCTTAATATGCTTCTTCTAACCTCCTCGCTTAAGCCATTTCCGATAAATTGGTTCAGCGAGAAAGAGAACGAGCAGTATCCGCAGAGTTTGCATTGCCGTTACCAACGGCACAGCTAAATGCAGTGTTTCAGCAGTCAGGCTCATTTCCGCGATACCACCGGGCATCATCCCCAACGTAAGGGATTTGATGTCACCGTCGATAAACCACCCTATTCCAGCAGCCGCCACCGACGCGGTGATGACCATTACACAGGTCGAGATAAAGCTCCGAGCAAGGAACGCCGGGGCATATCGGAAGAATGAACGCTCGAAAAAACACCCCAAGCTGCTTCCGATCAACAGCTGACCCAGCTGACTTGCTCCGAAAGGTAGGCCTACGTGCAGATCAAACCAGGTGCTTGCCCCAGCTGTGACCAGCAACGGCCCGAACAACCAAGGATTGGGCTGACGAAAGCGCTGAAGCAGCCATGCGGCAATTCCACCTACGACGAACACGATGCCTAACCAATACCAATCGACTGGCAGAGCTGTGTGCTCAAGATTCTTGTCACTGACAAGCATCTTAAATACCGCCGGCACAGTCAGTACCACCATCACGACTCGGAGTGTCTGGGCAGCCGCTACATGGCTCAATTTCGCCCCGTTACGCTGGCCAAGATTGACCATTTCAGCGGAGCCACCGGCCATGGACGAGAAGAACGCAGTCGCCTTGTCTTCCCCTCCTTTACGCATGAACCAAACACCCACACCACTCACAGCAGATGTAATCAGCGCTCCCACCAGAATGGGAAAAATGTTGAGGACGATCTGCTCCATCACGTAGGCATTGAAGTGAAGACCAATCCCGATGCCAACGATCCATTGGCCCGTCCTACGACCACCTGGCAATGGTTGAAGGTTCAGAGGAGTGAAGCATTGAGCCAACAAAACCATAACCAATGCGCCAATCATCCATGGCAAAGGCCAATGGGCATAAGCCGCAAGTACGCCTCCAACACTCCCAAGTGCGAGCGTGCATAGAAAACTGCGCCACTGTGGGTTTATCCCGCTCAAAGGGATCTCCTAATGACTGAGGGAAAGCGTCAGACGATCAGCCCACGTGGGTGGGCCGATGCCTCCAAAAGATCAGATGGCCGCGCTGCGCTCACGCAGCTCCATGTTCAGGATGCGGTCGTTTTCGGAGTAGTCGACCGGGCAGTCGATCACGTGTACGCCCGGAGTGTTGATGCAGTGCTCCAGCAGCGGCAGCAGGCCTTCTGCGCTTTCCACGCGATGGCCGTTAGCACCGTAGGCTTCCGCGTATTTGACGAAGTCAGGGTTGCCATAATCCAGGCCGAAATCGGTGAACCCCATGTTGGCCTGCTTCCAGCGGATCATGCCGTAGCCGTCGTCACGCAGGATCACCACGGTGATGTGCATACCCAGCCGTACTGCGGTTTCCAGCTCTTGGCTGTTCATCATGAAGCCGCCGTCGCCACACACAGAAATCACTGGGCGATCCGGATAGACCAGGTGAGCAGCCATTCCCGATGGAAGGCCGGCCCCCATCGTCGCCAAGGCGTTATCCAGCAGAACAGTGTTCGGCTTGTGCGCCTTGTAGTTGCGAGCGAACCAGATCTTATAGATACCGTTATCAAGGGCGACGATACCTTCGGACGGCAACACGCGACGGATGTCGGCGACCAGGCGCTGCGGATACACCGGGAAGCGGCTGTCATCGGCGCCTTCGGCGATCTGGATTTCGTTGGCTTCGCGGATCTCCAGCAGGCGAGTAAAGTCCCAGTGCGAGGTGTCGGTCAGCGCTTCACCGATCTGCCAGACAGCATTGGCGATGTCGCCGATTACTTCGATTTGCGGGAAATACACAGCGTCGACTTCAGCAGAGCGGAAGTTGATGTGCACAACTTCGGTTCCGCCACGCACCATAAAGAACGGCGGTTTTTCGATCACGTCGTGGCCAATATTGATGATCAGGTCAGCGGCCTCGACGGCGCGGTGCACGAAGTCACCGGACGACAGCGCTGCGTTGCCGAGGAAACGCGGGTGGCGCTCATCAACCACGCCTTTGCCCAACTGTGTAGTGATGAACGGAATGCCCGTCTTGTCGATCAGTTGCTGCAAGACCTTGGCGGTCATCTTGCGGTTGGCACCGGCGCCGATTACCAGGATCGGGCTCCGCGCCTTTTGCATTTTTTCGACGGCGGCTTCAACCGACTTGTGCTCGGCCAAGGGGCGGCGATGCAGACTCGGTGGGATAGGCATGCTGTCGGTTTGCTCGGCGGCGATGTCTTCCGGCAGCTCCAGATGAACGGCGCCCGGCTTCTCTTCTTCCGCCAAACGGAAGGCTTCACGCATGCGCGAAGGGATGTTGTCGGCAGAGGCGAACTGATGGGTGTACTTGGTGATTGGCGCCATCATGTCGCAGACATCAATGATCTGGAACCGACCCTGCTTGGACTTCTTGATCGGCTTTTGACCGGTAATCATCAGCATCGGCATGCCACCGAGATAAGCATAGGCGCCGGCGGTAACGAGGTTTGTTGCGCCAGGGCCGAGGGTCGACAGGCTTACGCCAGTCTTTCCAGTCAAACGCCCGTAGGTTGCCGCCATGAAGCCCGCTGATTGCTCATGGCGAGTCAGCACGAGCTTGATTTTGGAACGACGGAGCGATTCGAGAAGATCCAGATTCTCTTCACCAGGAATACCAAAAACGTACTCGACGCCTTCACTTTCCAAACACTGAACAACGATGTCCGAAGCCTTTGCCATTTTCTGCTTACCTTGAAGTAATGAGGGCGACAGTCACCCTGCATATCCGAATAACGGACTAAAAATATTGCTTGGGATAGCCCGCTTATACGGGCGAAGGAGCGCCCTTAGATGGGCGCGGTCGAGGCCGGCAGTACTACACGCGCGTCACTTTGACCGCTCTCTGCCAGCGCTTGGGTTACGAAGCCATTCCTGACCAGACGGCTGATAAAATTCTCGATGTATTCGGCAGCGATTTTCCGTGCCTTTGGGACAGCCATCGCCTGGCGAATTTCCGTGAAATTGTCTGCCAGTACTCTTACACCTAGAACTGACCTTGCAAATCGCTCCAATGGCTGCCGAACTCCTGCTGCCGCGTCTAACTCCTGCCCCAAAAAGAGATCAACCGCGCTCGCTGAGGTGTCTCTTCTGACAAGTTCAGCGTGCTGCAGGGTGCGTGAGAGATACAGGTCATATGCGGCACCACGGCCTACTGAAATCCTGCACCCCTGCGCATCCAGGTCAGACGCACTTTGGAAGGGGCTTTCCTCTCGGACGAGGTAGGTGCCATCGATACTCACATAAGGACTTGAGAAAGCAATCTTCTCAGCACGCACAGGCTCGATAGCCAAAAACGCCAAGTCCCAGAGTCCGTCTTCCAAGGCAGCAAAAACTTTTCCGGCAGCATCATATGGAGTGAGCGTGGCAACGATGCCCAGCTCGTTAGCCAATGCATTCGCGAGTGCAACAGAGACACCACCCAGTTTGCCGGTGGTTTCATCGCGTTGGGTCAGGACAGGATTTCCTAAATTGATGGCTACCCGAAGCTCACCGTTGGGGGCTAACTCACCACGTACAGTCGCAATATCGAAAGTCATGACTGTTCACCTCTCCCTGGCTCAGGAGATGGATAGCAGCCGGTTTGCTGACGGCTCTTCACAAGTAAGCCAACAATCAAGACCAGTACCGCACCGGCACATCCAGCTGCGTAATGCGACCAGGACGGGAGGCTTGGCAGGCTGATATCACCGACAACCATGCTGCCGGCGATCCACCCCAGCAATGCCGCACCGAGTGTGATGACCAATGGAAATCGATCCATGAAGTGAAGCACCAGCTTACTGCCCCAGATGATGATTGGAATGCTGATGACGATGCCAAAAATCACCAGCTCCAGGCTTCCGTTGGAGGCTCCCGCGACCGCAACAACGTTATCTAGGCTCATGACGGCATCAGCGACGATGATCGTTTTGATTGCTCCCCACAGCCGTGGGCTGGCCACAAGATTGTCATGCGCATCCTCCTTCTCGGGAATCAGCATCTTGATAGCAATCCAAAACAGCAGCGCCGCGCCGATGAGCTTGAGGTAAGGCAACTCCAACAATTGCAGTGCAAAGAAAATCATCACAATGCGAAGCAAGATGGCACCAGCTGCACCGCCAATAATGGCGCGATTACGTTGAGCCTCCGGAAGCTTGCGGCATGCCAACGCAATGACGACTGCATTGTCGCCGCCAAGCAAAATATCGATGGCAATGATTTGCGCCACGGCCAGCCAAAACGTTGGTGAGTTTAAGAGTTCAATCACGGTAGGTACTCCAGCCCGAGGCTAATTGGCCTGTCAGGTCGTTTTGAAAATCATGCAAACCGGGCTGCCAGTCTTAATCACCTGGCCATTTGCACGCAGGCCACCGGTGTTTCTGTCGACGTCGAAAGCGACGATGTTGTCGGTCTCCTCGTTGGCAACAAACAGGCGGTTGCCATCTGGCGTCAGGTTCATGAAGCGCGGCTTACGGCCTTGTGATGGCGTGTGTCCTAGGGCGACAAACTCTCCACCTTCATTTATTTCGAAGGTGGCCACGCTATCGTGCCCACGGTTCGAGACGTATAGGTGCTTGCCTGACGGAGCCAGGACGATGGCCGCAGCTCGACTGTTACCAGTGAAGGACGATGGCAAGGTGGAGAGAATTTCCTTTGGCGTGAGCGACCCTTGATCTGCCTCGTAGGCGTAACCCGTGACACTGCTGTCGAGTTCATTCACGACATAGGCATGACGGGCGTCTGGAGCGAAGACAATATGGCGTGGGCCTGAACCTTCTCTCGCCTTGATCATGCTGACCTGAGTGGCTTCAAGTTTCGCGTTATTGTTCCGGACGCGATAAACGAAGATCCCATCGAGCCCCTTATCAGGAATGACCACGTAACGCCCTGAAGGATCGAATGGAATCATGTGGGGGTGACTGCCACCTTGTTCGACCTTGTGAGGGCCGGCTTCACCTGGAAGCGATTCCGCGTGGGATAAGTCACCCAGACTGCCATCCTCCCGGATAGGGAATAAGGCGAAGCTGCCAGTCGCGTAATTAGCGACAGCCAGGAATTTATTGTTGGGGTCAACGCTTAGATGAACGGGATTCTTACCTTGTGTACTGACGGTATTGAGCTTAGTCAGCACGCCAGATTTTGAATCAATTGCGAAAGAGCTGACCTCACTCTGATCGCCATGAACGCAGTAAAGATGAGTCTGGGAATTGTCGAAGGTGAGGAACGACGGGTTCACCAAGTCATCCCGCGTTTGAACCAACGCACAAGCTCCGGTCTCTGGAGCATATCGATAAACCGTTATGCCCACGCCGCGAGCATTTCGCTCTTTGGTTGTCCTGGATCCGACGTATGCAAACCGAGGAGCCTGAGCGGCTTTATTGTTCGCCATTTTGTTTTCATCACTCGAAGAAGCTGCGCTTGCAGGAATGTTGAAGAGGCCTGCCACGATCCCACCTGCCGTAATGGCAGATAGCTGAACGAATCGGCGGCGATGCATGAGGTAACCTGGGAATTCGGAAGAGTTCATGAGATGGATCTCTTTTGTTTTTATTATCGAATTCAAATGCGTGATGCCGAGCTGAGCTCGGCATCACAGTGGCAAATCAGATGACTTCAGGGATACGTACCCAGCCTTCCATCAGCCGGCGAGCACTACGGCTCATGACAGCTTTTTCAACCACCCAGGCTCCGTCCTCCAAGGCTGTTTTTGCGCCCACGGCGACACTGCCTGCGGTGTGGCCCATGCGAACCTGGCGATCACCGATATCACCGACAATGCGATTGACGAGCGTGCCATCCAGCGCCGCTGCGACAGCAACAGCCACGGCACCGGTGCCAGTGATAGCGTGATGAAGCTTGCCCATTGAGAGAATGCGTGCGATCACGTCGATATTGCCTGGCTCTACCTGTTTGCCACCAGCAGCCTGGTAGGCTTGAGGTTTGGCAACCATGCAGAGTTTTGGAGTATGAGGACGCAAACGTGTCGCCTCTTCGGCGCTTTCCGCCAAGCCCATTGCAACCGTGCAATGGGCTCGAATGGTCTCAAGTTGCGCGAGCAGTTGAGTGTCACTATTCACTCGGTCTTGAGTTTCGGTTCCATTCAACCCCACCTTTTCTGCATCCATAAAAATGGTTGGGTTGCCGGCATTCAACAGCGTCACGGGCAGTTTGCCGATGCCTGGAATATCTAACTCATCCACGGCATTTCCTGTCGGCAGAATGCTGCCATCTGAACCGCCTGGGTTCAGAAACTCCAGGACGACTTCAGCTGCGGGAAAGGCTACTCCGTCGAGGATGAAGTCACCTTCCTCCTGAACCTCGCCGTTACGCATGGGAACATGGGCAATGATTCGCTTCTGGATATTGGCCTGCCAGATCCGGATGACTGCAATACCGTCACGAGGTGCATCCACCAGACCTTCGAAGATCGCATATGGGCCGACCGCCGAGCTCAAGTTGCCGCAGTTACCCGACCAGTCGATGACCGGAGTCTCGATAGCCGGAGCGCCGAACAAGTAATCCACATCGCAGTCTTCCCGAGTGGATTTGCCGATAACCACCACCTTGCTGGTGCTGGAAGTTGCGCCACCCATACCGTCGATCTGCTTGCCATAAACATCTGGGCTGCCAATTACACGAAGCAGAATGGCGTCGCGCTCGGCACCTGCCGGTGGCAGATGCTGGTCGAGAAAAAACACACCCTTGCTGGATCCGCCGCGCATGTACACAGCCGGAATACGTCTTTGAGTCATCAAAATTCTCCTAGAGCAGATCAGCGCTACATCAATTAGCGGATGCGTTCTTCATGCTTTCGATAAGCAGCTGTGGCAGCAGACCGCCACTGCGGAAGTAGCGAACGTCTTCGAAGGTATCCAGACGGCTCACGACTGTGACGCGCTCGGTTTCACCGTTCTCGCGCTCGATCAACAGAGTGACCTTCGCTCCTGGTTGGAAGTCATCGGCGATGCCTTCAACACTGAAGGTTTCACGTCCATTCAGTCCCAGGCTCTGGCGCGAAACACCTTGCTCGAACTGCAGAGGAAGGATGCCCAGGCCTGCCAGGTTGGTGCGGTGGATGCGCTCAAAGCTTTCCGCCACCACGACCCGGACGCCCAACAGACGAGGGCCTTTAGCAGCCCAGTCGCGGGAAGAGCCACTGCCGTACTCCTTGCCAGCGACAACGATCAGCGACTGCTTGCGCTCGGCGTAGATCTCAGCGGCCTGGAAGATGGTGGTTACTTCTTTTTCCGGGAGCAACAATGTCCACGGGCCTTCACGACCGTCTTCAAGCAGTTCGTTTTTCAGGCGCGGGCTTGCGAACGTTGCTCGCTGCGCGGCCTCGTGGTTACCACGACGGGTGCCGTAGGAGTTGAAATCCGGCACTGCGATGCCGTGAGACTGCAAGTACTGGCCGGCATCACTTTCCGGAAGAATCGCACCAGACGGAGAGATATGGTCGGTGGTGATGTTGTCGGACAGCATGGCGAGGACGCGCATGTTGCTGAGATCTGTACGTCTATCGGTTGCGGTCACCGCGTCGCTCCAGTACGGAGGTTTGCGGATGTAGGTACTGCTTGGCTGCCACGCATATTGGTCGCTGACGCCTGCGCGCAGATCGCTGGCGATCAGACCGGCCTCACGCGGAACATCCTCGTATGCCTTATCAAACAGATCAGCGGTCAGGTTTTCCGTCTCGATACGGGTCAGTTCTTCGTCGCTTGGCCACAGTTCGTGCAGATAAACCGGCACACCGTTATCGTCCAGACCCAGTGCATCCTTTTCTGGATCGATCAGGTAGGTGCCTGCGATGGCGTAGGCAACGATGAGCGGCGGCGACATGATGAAGACTTCGCGCGCCAATGGGTGAACACGCCCTTCAAAGTTACGGTTGCCCGAAGTAGCGGCTACGGTTTCCAGCTTGCGGGTACGGATTTCTTCTTCGATCTCAGGGCTGAGCAGCGGGCCGGACATACCATTACAGGTAGTGCAGCCATAACCCACCAGGTTGAAGCCCAGTGCGTCCAGATCATTGTTTAGGCCGGAACGTTCCAGGTAGTCAGCAACAACCATCGAACCTGGAGCGAAGGATGTCTTCACCCATGGCGCGCGTTTCAGGCCACGCTTACGTGCATTGCGTGCAACCAGACCTGCCGCAATTACGCCGCGTGGGTTAGAGGTGTTGGTGCAGCTTGTGATGGCCGCCAAAACGACCGATCCGTTATCCAAACCGGTAGGCAGGTTGGTCACAGGCGCCTTCTGTCCCAGCACGATGCGCTGGTGCGGTTGTTTTGGGCCGGCAATCGAACGGGCAACAGTGCTCAGATCGAGCGTTACGACGCGGTTGTATTCAACTTCAGACAGGCTGTCGTGCCACAAGCCTTGTGCCCGAGCATAAGCTTCTGTCAGACCAGAAATCTGGCCGCCACGTCCGGTCATGCGCAGGTAGTGCAGAGTGCGATCATCAATGGCAAACATCGCAGCTGTCGCACCGAACTCCGGCGCCATGTTCGACAGTGTTCCTCGGTCTGCCAGCGATAGTTGCGGAACGCCTGGGCCGAAGAACTCCAGGAACGAACCAATCACACCGGCTTTACGCAGCAGTTCGGTCAGAGCCAGCGCGATATCAGTCGCCAGGTAGCCCTGAGGCAGCGTGCCTTCCAGACGAACACCCACGATTTCCGGCAGACGCAGCATGAGGGATTTACCCAGCATTGCCGCTTCAGCCTCGATACCACCTACACCCCAACCCAGTACGCCGATGGCATTGATCATGGTGGTGTGGCTATCCGTACCGACCAGTGTATCCGGGAATGCCCATAGTTCGCCGTCGCGACGCTGAGTACCGACAACAGTGGTCAGGCGCTCCAGGTTGATCTGGTGAAGGATCCCTTTGCCCGATGGAATAATCGAAAGGTTGCTGAATGCCTTGTTGCACCAGTCTAGGAACTGGAAGCGCTCAGCATTACGTTCACGCTCGATGGCCTCATTGTCTGCGAGTGCGCTGGCATCACCCCAGCGCTCAACGTTGAGCGAGTGATCCACCACCAGGTGAGTTGGAGTAACTGGGTTGACCAGACGTGGGTTGCCACCTTTTGCGGCGACTGCATCACGCAGACCAGCGAGGTCGACCAGTGCCGGCGTACCGAGCAAGTCCTGCAGCACGACGCGTGCTGGACGAAATGGGATGTCGAACTCTTTGGAGCGGGCACAAATCACTTTCAGTGCGGCCTCAGGATCCGCCTCACCACGCAAAACGTTTTCGGCAAGGATTCGCAAGCTGTAAGGCAGCTTCGCGTAATCACCGCCCAGGTCAGTCACAACCCCACGGATATCACTGACACGGTATTCGATTCCGTTTGCGGTAACGGTTCGACCCTTTGACATAGGCATTGGCTAATCCTCACAGGCTGTACGGGCAATGTTTTTGTGAGGGCAATATTGCACTTTGTCACGATATAGGTCAATGTTGATTCATCCGATTCATCTCAACCACGAGATCGGACGTACCCAACCAACGATTTCTACTGTGCACACTCGCTCCTCCGGCGTAGCGCCCAGTTAGGTACGGTAGAAAAAATAAACATAAGAAAATCGAGGCCCACCATGATCAAGCTCACATGCCCCAGCTCCACCCTCACTCCCATTTTTATCGAGCGAGTCTCGATCTAAGAGCCATGACGCTATCTCGGCCACAAGGCTGACGAGAGCCACATACGTCTAGAAAAATGGGAGTTCGACCGTGCTAACAGTCCTTGGCTTTTCAATGGTCATTTGTTTCATGTACCTGATCATGACGAAGCGCCTATCTGCGCTTATCGCATTGATCTTGATACCGATCATTTTCGCGTTGATTGGAGGCCACTACGCTGGCCTCGGCGCCATGATGCTCGACGGCGTCAAAACACTCGCACCAACCGGTGTGATGCTGACCTTCTCGATTCTCTACTTCGGCATCATGATTGACGCAGGGCTATTTGACGGCCTTGTGCGCTTCATCCTGAAGGTGGTGAAAGGCGACCCTCTAAAGGTCTCGGTGGGGACAGCTATTCTGACGATGCTTGTATCGCTGGATGGTGATAGTTCAACTACCTACATGATTGCCTGTGCTGCTTTTCTGCCGCTGTACCAGCGACTGGGAATGAGCGTACTGGGCATGACATGCCTGGTGAACATTGCCAGCGGCATCATGAACATCTCTCCGTGGGGTGGCCCAACCGCCCGCGCTGCTGCGGCACTGCACGTGGATGCGATGGAGATTTTCGTGCCGATGATTCCTGGCATGCTGCTGGGTGCCGCCTGCCTAACTTTGACTGCCGTAATCATTGGTCGCAAAGAGCGCGCACGCCTTGGTGTCCTTCACCTGGATGACTTCCATCATGGCTCCATGTCACTAGGCAACGGTTCAGCGGAAGAGTGTGATGAGAATCGTCGTCCGAAGATGTTCTGGCCAAACCTGATCCTGACGCTAGGCCTGATTGCGTGCTTGATCATCGGCGCCATGCCAATTCAGATCCTGTTCATGGTCGGCTTCGCTATCGCCATCATGCTCAACTACCCGAACATTGAGGAGCAAAAAGCTCGAATTGCCGCTCACGCAATGAACGTGCTCGCGGTGACAGCTGTCATTTTCGCGGCAGGTATCTTCACCGGGATTCTTTCCGGAACCGGCATGGTGGACTCCATGGCCAAGAGCTTGCTGCATGTAATTCCACCAAGCTTCGGCCCCTTCCTGGCTGTGTTCACCGCCGTGGTTAGCTTGCCGTTCACATTCTTCATGTCGAACGACGCGTTCTACTTCGGCATCCTGCCTGTGATTGCGCAGACCGCAGCTCAGTACGGGATAACCCCGCTGGAAATCGCACGCGCTTCGGTTGTCGGCCAGCCAGTGCACCTGCTCAGCCCACTGGTTCCATCACTTTACCTGCTCGTTGCCTTGGCAAAGGTCGATCTCGGTGATCATCAACGTTTCGCTCTTAAATGGGCCATATTGGCGAGCTTCGGCCTTTTGGTAGGCGGGCTCCTGTTTGGTGCGTTCCCGCTTTATCAGGTGCGCTAGAACCGCCTTTCAACCCGTCAAAGCCACGGTAGAGGCAAAAAGTGGTCTCTGCCGTTAAGCCTATCGACACGTTAGAATGGTGATTCCATGGTCAGCTCTATTCGGTTCTCGATCCAATGCCTCTAAGCCCCCTGCAAGCACGCATTGCGCGTGACATTGTTTCTCACGTGCGTCGTGAGCGCTTCGATATAGGACACCATCTGGTCGAGTCGCAACTGGCCACAACGCTTAACGTTTCACGTACGCCAGTGAAGTTTGCCATGGGCCATTTGGTCGAAAAGGGCATGCTCACCTATGACCGAAACCGGGGCTACTTCCTGGCCCGTTCCAGTGATGACCTGGTAGACCTCGCCTCGGAAGTCATGGAGAGCAGTGACGATCCGCTCTACCTCAAATTTGCCGAGCTACGCCTTCGTCGGCAGCTACCCGAGCTGTTTACCGAAATTGAGTTCATGCGCCAGTTTGACGTGTCGCGAGCAGCCCTCAGGGCGGTGCTCTCACGCATTCAACAAGAGGGATGGATTGAACAACGGGCCGGCCAGGGATGGCGGTTTCTGCCAATGATCGATTCGGTGGAAGCATATGAAGAAAGCTATTCATTTCGCGCCACCATCGAGCCTTCAGGCCTGCTCTCACCTACCTTCCAGATTGACCGTGAGACACTTGCTACCTGCCGCAAACAGCAGGAGTTCATCGCCAACGGAGGTTATCTGACGATGACCCCTCAAGAGCTGTTCGAGGCCAACTCGCTGTTTCACGAAACGCTAGCAGCGTGCTCCGGCAATCGCTTTCTACAGCAAACAGTCCGGCGCCTCGACCAATTGCGTCGACTGGTGGAGTACCGTCAAGCCAGTACACGAGCCCCACGAAAAGGCCAGGCAGAGGAGCATCTCGCCATCCTTGAATGCCTGGAGCGAGGGGATCGATTGGCGGCAGCAGACCAGATGCGCAAGCACTTGGAGCAGGCCCGACGTAAAAAAGTAGATCCCTCGCTGTTCGAATAACCCTCCCGACTCAATCACTTCTTCCCAAGCGCGACCTTAAAGGTCGCGCTCGCTTTCCCCTGCCTGAGATTTGCCAAACGACAGCATCACGCTGATCGTCGGGTTCATGCAATCAATGAAAATCACAGATTGATTTATATCGTTACAAAGATCATTCTACGACCATGCAACGCGAGCATTGGCTGACGTGTCCGCCTGAACACAACTTCATTAGCCATTGCGTCGACCGAGCACCCACCACAATCAAAATAATGGTGATTACATGTCGTACCGCAGAGGCTGGATAGCCGTCTTCCTATTTTCATTGGCCATGATCAACTACATGGATCGCATCGCGCTTTCCATCGCGGCCAAACCTATCGCAGAGGAATTTCACCTGACATCCGTGGGGATGGGCTACCTGTTCTCATCCTTCATCTGGAGCTATGCCTTGTTCCTGATCCCAGTCGGCCTGTTGATCGACAAGTTCGGAGTCAAGCGCGTAGGAGGCCTGGGTATTTTTATCTGGTCTCTGGCAACCGCCCTCACTGGCGCAGCATCAAGTTTCGCCGGCCTGCTGACTGCAAGACTTGTGATGGGCGCAGGTGAGTCTGTGAGCAATCCTGTCGGCGCCAAAGTCATTCGCGAGTGGATTCCCAGCACCGAGCGCGGAACGATCACCGCTATTTTCAACAGTGGCTCGTACGCTGGCCCTGCTATTTGCTCGTTGGTGTTGGCAGCACTCGTCGCGGCTTTCGGCTGGCGTATGTCTTTCGTTATCGCCGGCGGCGTTGGCTTTGTATGGTTGCTTGCCTGGTACTTTTTCTACGGCAAGCCAGAAGAAGTTTCGTGGCTGAGCGAAAAAGAGCGCGACTTGATCATTGAGACCCGCACTGCCAAAGGCAACAAGGATGCTGACGCCCAAACCTATGGCCTCAAGCAGCTTCTGAAGACCCCAACGCTCTGGGGTCTGGCCCTGGCGCAAGGGTGCAATGTCTACACCCAATACCTGTTTTTGACTTGGCTGCCGAGCTATCTCCAGGACGCCCGTCATCTGACGATAGCGAAAAGCGGCCTGTTCACTGCCATCCCATATGCAGTTGCTGTCGTCCTCTGCATCGGCATCGGCAAATTGAGCGATCAGTACCTGAAGAAAGGCAGTGGTGCAGCGTCCGGCAAACGTCGGAACGTAATCGCTCTGACCATGCTGATTGCCAGTTGCATCCTGCTGATCCCTTTCGCAGAAGGCATCACTCAACTGGTGGTGATTTTCTCACTCACGCTGGCAGGAATCGCATCGACTACCTCCCTGAACTTCACGCTGCTCAATGACATGCTCCCAAGCTCCGGTGACGTAGGTAGAGCGATGGCATTTGTGGTAGTAGGAGGGAACATCTTCGGCATGTTGGCGCCAGTAGTCACCGGCTATGTGATTAGCGCGACCGGTAGCTACAACTGGGCATTCGGCATTGCAGGAGGGTTGCTCGTTACAGGGGCGCTGGTGATTCTTTCGATGACAAGAAAGCCAATGATTCCGAAAGAACATCTCACTTCTTACGTAGCAATTGCAGCCCGCGCGTGATGAACGCCCGCATGGGTACCGAAACTTAAAAAATTATGGCTCGGCAATAATTATGTCTGAGCCATAATTTCCAGAAATTCATTTTCATCGTAGTGGCTGTAGCGCTTACCTACAGTAAAAAGTCCAAAGCTGATCAACCCTCGTAGTGAAACTCTGGCTCATCATCTCCCGACGCATCCCCCAATCCGGATTGGTTGGCACGCTCGCAAGACGCATCGTACCCCTGCCCCATCGGCCATTGATCGCATCCAAAACCCCCATGACTTTCTCAGTGGCAACAGGTTGCGAGATCGAAAAAAGGTCTTCCGTGTACTCCCCTTTCTGACACAGATTGACCAAGAGCACCTCGGCTTTGCTGTACTTGAAGCCTGGCCGGAAAACTCGATCCACCGCCTCTACGGCAGCTTTTGTCATCAAGCGAACATCGTCCGTTGGGTACGGCAATTCGACCAGGACTCCATTGGCGTATTTGGCTTCCTCCGGATTGAACATGCCGGTGCGTATGCTTACTCGAATTTTCTTGCACAGTGATTGCTGGGCTCTGAGCTTCTCTGTTGCCCGCATCATGTAAGTCGCTACGGCCTCTTTGATCGGAGCAATCTCGGTTAGACGCTTGCCGAACATTCGGGAACAGCAAATCTCTAGCTTCGGTGGATCAGGTTCATCGAGCTCAAGGCATGGCGTGCCAGCAAGCTCACGTGCAGTCTTCTCGATCACCACGCTGAATTTTTTGCGCAACATCCAGGGATCTGCTTTGGAGAGATCCCAAGCTGTCTTGATAGCCATGCCCTCCAGGTGCAGAGTCATGTTTCGCCCTACCCCCCAAACATCCGAGACCGAGCATTTCTTCAGCACCCAATCGCGCTTGATCTGATCACGAAGATCGACCACTCCGCCGCTCTGGGCTTGCCATTTTTTGGCTGCATGATTGGCGAGTTTACTGAGGGTTTTCGTACCAGCAATTCCGACACCGACTGGGATGCCAGTGCTCTTGTAAACCTGTGCACGGATCCGTCGTCCAAGCGCCTCCAGATCACCTGGAACTCCAGCTAAATCTGCGAAGGCTTCATCGATGCTATAGACCTCCACTGCAGGTACCAGCGACTCAATTACGCTCATCACACGCTCGCTCATATCGCCGTACAGCGCGTAATTCGATGAGAAGGCCACAATGCCGTGCTGCTTGAGTTTGTGCTTGATCTTGAAGTACGGCTCACCCATTTTCACGAAGGGCTTGCTGTCCGCGCTGCGAGCGATCACGCAGCCATCGTTGTTCGAAAGCACCACGATGGGGGTCTTGGCCAGGTCAGGTCGGAACACTCGCTCACAGCTCGCATAGAAAGAATTGCAATCGATCAACGCGAAGACAGGCTCAGGCTTTTGGATCATGAGCACGCACACTAAAAGTCACAACACCCCAGATGATCAGCTCATCGCCTTCGAGAATGTAGCGCGGCGGATAGCCAGGGTTTTCGGACATCAAGATGATGTTGGGGCCACGCTTGCACAGGCGCTTGCACACCGGCTCGCAATTCACTGCCGCAATCACAATGTGGCCGTGTTCAGCGGTGATCGAGCGATCAACCACAGCCATATCACCGTCGAAGATTCCTGCACCTTCCATGCTATGGCCTTCGATGCGCACCAGGTAAATATGCGGTGCTCGAATGTCCAGCAACTCGTCGATAGAGATGTGCTGCTCAAGATGATCAGCGGCCGGCGAAGGAAAGCCCGCAGGGACTTTGAAGGAGTAGAAAGGAAGCTGAACGCCCCCTTCTGCCAAGGGGCCTAGGATAGTGACGCTCATGAGGCATGCCTTAAATCAAAACTGTACATGCATACAGTTAACGTCGAAGGCGGCTTGCGGTCAATCTTGAGTGAGGAAAATTACGACCGAAGGGTTCGCAGAGAGCTGACCAGCATGTTGGCCAGGAAACGGTTTATGCAGAATGAAAGGTATAAGGTGCGCACTCAGCAATAATGAAATCGCCTCTTCGCGCAAGCGGCTATCGCTTCCTCGCTGTTGAGTGTGTCAGCCAATTTATCTGCTTTCGCCGAACCGGCTGGGACTCACAAATCGTCGTCATTGTTTGGGCTCTGTCGACGCCATCCGGGAGGCCCTGTGGTGAACATAAATCGCGCTCAAAACTGGAGGGGTAGATATGACCCAGGAAACTCAAACAGCTGCAATCATCTGTGACCGATGTGGGGAGAATACCGACGCTGATGGTCGAGGCCCACAATTCGGATCTCTCTCGGCAAGCTGGGGGCTAGGCTCACAGCATGATGGTGAGAAGTATGAACTTCACCTATGTGAGCCCTGCTTCTTTGTTCAAGTCTCTAACATAAAAAGAGAACGATGGGCACAGGCGATGTTCACCGACGAGGCAGACGTGATCATGGCCGAAGATGAGTTTGGAAGGGTTTCTTGATTCCCGAGTTTGCCTGACTTTGAGAACGGTCATTCCCAAGGCCAGAGCAGCGAGCATGTAAGCCAAGGCGCACCCTACCCAAGCCGGGAAAGGTTGATCTAAAACGAACGTAAGCGCCTTAAAACCCATTAGCACACCCATTCACACCCATTTAAACCGACCTGCATGACTGCTTTTCGCCGACTGATGCCTTGGCCGACAGACAGCTATCGACCGATTCTGTTGAAAAAGTCGGATTTTCGGCTCGCCTGAACTCACGCACGATCACCACCGAAGAATCTACTCACCACATCGAGTGGTTTTTCGGCTCTTCGTTGACCTTTGCTGCTCAGTTAGTGGG
>NZ_JBPKAM010000029.1:0-63579 GCF_051216495.1 Pseudomonas baetica
TCACTGGATCCTGTGGGAGCGAGCCTGCTCGCGAAGGGGCCGGTTCTGTCACAGTAGATCCCCGTGAATTGCCTGCATGCCCCCCACCCGGTAAAGTGCCGCTCCCCCCGTTTCGCCAGAGGTAGAACCATGACCCAGTCCTTTGATATTGCCGTGATCGGTGCCACCGGCACTGTCGGCGAAACGCTGGTGCAGATTCTTGAAGAGCGCGACTTCCCGATCGGCAATTTGCATTTGCTGGCCAGCAGTGAGTCTGCCGGCAGTTCAGTGCTGTTTCGCGGCAAGAACGTGCGCGTGCGGGAAGTCGATGAGTTCGACTTCGGCAAGGTGCAGCTGGTGTTCTTTGCCGCCGGTGCGGCGGTGACCCTGAGCTTCGCGGCTCGCGCCACGGCGGCGGGTTGTTCGATCATCGACCTGTCCGGCGCCTTGCCGGCCGATCAGGCACCACAGGTGGTACCGGAAGCCAATGCACAGCTATTGGCCGGCTTGAAAAAGCCGTTCCAGGTGAGCAGTCCGAGCCCGTCGGCCACCACGTTGGCGGTGGTCCTCGCACCGCTGCTGGAGGTGCTCGACCTGCAACGCATCAACCTCACCGCGAATCTGGCCGTGTCGACCCAGGGTCGTGAAGCCGTGACCGAATTGGCGCGGCAGACCGCCGAACTACTCAACATGCGTCCGCTGGAACCGAAGTTCTTTGATCGGCAGATGGCTTTCAACCTGCTGGCCGAAGTCGGCAAGCCGGACGAACAAGGTCATACATTGCTGGAAAAGCGCCTGGTGCGTGAGCTGCGTCAGGTCCTGGCGTTGCCGTCTTTAAAGATTTCCGTCACTTGCATTCAAGCCCCGGTGTTTTTTGGCGATAGCTTTAGCGTGACCTTGCAGTCTGCAAGCGAAATCGACCTGGTCAAAGTCAACGCTGCGCTGGAGGAGGCCCCCGGTATCGAACTGGTCGACGCCGGCGATTACCCGACACCGGTCGGTGACGCGGTAGGGCAGGACGTGGTCTACGTTGGTCGGGTTCGCCACGGTATCGACGACCTGTCGGAACTAAATGTGTGGCTGACGTCAGATAACGTACGCAAAGGCGCCGCGCTCAATGCTGTGCAGCTGGCTGAATTGTTGATAAAAGACCTGCTGTAAAAGATACTTGGCAACAAATTTTCGAATGGTTCCGGGTGAGCGTTATGCTTGGCCGGAATGCTGAAGGCGAGCCACCCTGCGGGGCTTTCCGGGGCATGCACGAAACGATCGCGCGCGACGACCCTTCGCCGCCGCGCGCCATGCCTTACGGCAGCGGCAATCAATACCTTCTCGCTGGCCGAGGAATGTTCAAACTAAGGATGAGCTATGGTTCAAGTTCGCAAACTGGTGTTAGCAATAGCGGCCGCCTCGGCGCTGTCCTCCGGTATGGCGCATGCCCTCGGGCTCGGGGAATTGACCCTGAAGTCGACGGCGAACCAGCCGTTTGTGGCGGAAATCGAGTTGCTCGACGTCAAGGAACTCACCGCTGCCGAAGTGGTGCCGAGCCTGGCTTCCCCTGAGGATTTCGCCAAGGCCGGTGTCGACCGCCAGGCGTTTCTCAATGACCTGACGTTTACCCCGGTGCTTAATGCCGGCGGCAAAAGCATCCTGCGCGTGACCTCCAGCAAACCCCTGTCCGAACCGATGGTGAAATTCCTGGTTCAGGTGATGTGGCCCAACGGCCGCCTGCTGCGCGATTACAGCGTGCTGCTCGATCCGTCCAAGTTCTCGCCGCAAACCGCTGAAGCGGCTGCGCAGCCGGCACCGCAGACCGGCACCACGCCTGTCACCGGTGCGACCAAGCCGTCCCAGTACACCACCACACCGCGCGATACCCTGTGGGAAATCGCTGCGAAGGCGCGTAATGGCGGGTCGATCCAACAAACCATGCTGGCGATCCAGGCGCTGAACCCGGATGCCTTTATCGACGGCAACATCAACCGCCTGAAAACCGGACAGGTATTGCGCCTGCCGGATCAGGCGCAAAGCACCAGCCTGCCGCAACCCAAGGCCATTGCCGAAGTTGCTGCGCAGAACACTGCCTGGCGTCAGGGGCGGCGTTATGTCGCCAAGCCAGGTTCGGGTCAGCAGCAACTCGATGCCACGAACCGTGGTCGCGGCGAAGCGGTGTCGACGCAAGCCGGTCGGGATAACTTGAGCCTCGTTTCCGCAGAGGTGGGCAAAGCCAGTGGCAAGGGCGCGGCAGGTGATGCCAAGGCCTTGAGCAACAAACTGGCCGTTACCCAGGAAAGCCTCGACACGACCCGTCGCGACAATGCCGAACTGAAAAGCCGCATCTCCGATCTGCAAAGTCAGATGGACAAGCTGCAACGCCTGATCGAGCTGAAGAACAATCAACTGGCCAAGTTGCAGGCCGAAGGCGCCGCAGGTGCGCCGGAGGCGGCTGCCGCGGCTGCTCCCGCAATCACGGCGGAACTGGCGACCAGTCCTGCGACAACACCTGCCGAACCTGTGCCAGCAGCACCGGCCTCGGCTGCACCTGAAGTTGTTCCGGCTCCGGCCGAGCAACCCGTCGAGCCGGCAGCGGCGGCCTCCGAAGAGCAGAAATTCAATGAGTTGCTGACCAATCCGTGGCTGTTGGGCCTGGCCGGTGGCGGGGCGGTCGTGGTGCTGCTGTTGCTGCTGTTGCTGGCTCGTCGCCGTAAAGCCCAGCAGGAAGCTGAAAAACACCTGCGCATGGCCCGCGCCCTGGCCGAAGAACAGGCGTTTGCCGCCGATCTCGACCTGCCGGAAAGCAGTTTCGAAGGCCTGGAGGTTCCACCTCCGAGCGTGAAGCTCGCAAACGTGCCGCCACCGGCTCCTGCACCGGTCCCGGTGATCGAGCCGGTTGTCGTGACGCCACCTATCGCCGCACCGCTGGTGGCGCCGGCCGCAGAGCGTTCCGACGACGTGTTGGGTCAGGCCCAGTCGCATATTACCGCCGGTCGTCTGAATCAGGCCGCCGCACTGCTGGAAGAGGGCGTCAAGCAAGAGCCGCAACGCAGTGAATTGCGCCTGAAGCTGATGGAAGTCTACGGTTTGCAGGGCGACCGCGATGCATTCGTGGTTCAGGAGCGGCAGTTGGTGGCCAACGGTGATAATTTCGCCCAGGTCGAAAAACTGAAAAGTCGTTTCCCGGCCATGGCGTTGGTCGCAGCGGGTGGAATCGCCGCGGCTGCCGTCGCTGCCGAGCTGGACGCGCAGTACGTCAAGGACCTGCTGTTGGACGAGCCGGAAGCGCCGGTGCCCGCCGACGACGATCTCGACAGTGCTTTCGATCTGAGTCTGGATGACCTGGACAACATTACGCCGGCCGCCGTTACGCCAGCGCCGGAGCTGGAGCCAGAGCCGGTTGCTGCGATCCTGGACGAGCCGCAGGCCTTGGCACCGGTTGATGACGATCTCGATAGCGCGTTCGATTTGAGTCTGGATGATCTGGACAATATTGCGCCAGTCGCCGTTGCGCCAGTACCGCAGCCTGAGCCTGAGCCGGAAGCGACGACCCTCGACGAGCTGGAAGACTTCCCGCTGGACGACGATTTGAGCTTTGATTCCGTGCTGCAGCAGCAGACTGAAATCCGGGAAAATCTCGACGATCTGTCTGATTTCGATCTGGACATGGACCTTGGTGGCGAGACTTCGCCGGCGACCTTGGCCGAAGACGAATTCCTGTTGAGCCTGGATGACGACCTCAAGGATCTGCCTGTTGCCGAAACCCCGGCGGCCCCGGAAGTGGTGCTCGACGACCTGGAGTTGCCGGCCGATTTCGATCTGTCCCTGGCCGACGAGATGGACGCACCGGAGGCTCCGGACGCGTTTGCTGCAGAGCTGGATGATGTCAACGCCGAACTTGAGCGCCTGTCCCAGAGCATCAGTGAGCCCACTTTTACCGTGGATGACGCCCTGGCAACGGTGGACGACGAACCGGAGTTCGATTTCCTGTCCGGTACCGACGAGGTCGCGACCAAGCTCGACCTGGCTCAGGCCTACATCGACATGGGCGATACCGATGGCGCGCGGGATATCCTCAATGAGGTGGTGACCGAAGGCGACGATGGCCAGAAGAGCGAAGCCAGGGAAATGCTTTCGCGACTGGCTTGAGTGATCGAAACAGGTCAAAACAAAGCGGCAGCCCGATGAGGTTGCCGTTTTTGTTTTTGGCGATGGTGTCTATCGGGCCGCTTTCGCGAACTGGCTCGCTCCCACAGGGTTTGGTGATTTCCTTGTGGGAGCGAGCCTGCTCGCGAAGGGGGCATCACATTCAACACTGCACCGACTGTTGCACTGGCATCCCCGCCCGACAGCCTTATAATGCCCGCCATTGCGTACATCAGCAGGCTGTTCTCCTTGGCAAACATAGATAACCCGGCCGCCGAAATGGCGGCCGACGGCTTTTTCCGGGTCGCGTTGGGCGTCGAATACAAAGGCTCGCGTTACCGCGGCTGGCAGCGGCAGGCTTCCGGCGTGCTCACCGTTCAGGAAACCCTCGAAAACGCGCTGTCCAAAGTCGCCGACTCACCGGTTTCGCTGCTTTGCGCCGGGCGTACCGATGCCGGGGTGCATGCCTGCGGGCAAGTGGTGCATTTCGACACCCAGGTCGAGCGTTCAATGAAAGCCTGGGTCATGGGCGCCAATATCAACCTTCCGCACGACATCAGTGTCAGTTGGGCCAAAGTCATGCCGGCGCATTTTCATGCGCGGTTCAAGGCCATCGCCCGGCGCTATCGCTATGTGATCTACAACGATCAGATCCGTCCGGCGCACCTGAACGAAGAAATCACCTGGAACCATCGTCCGCTGGATGTCGAGCGTATGGCGGAAGCGGCTCAATATCTGCTGGGGGTTCACGACTTCAGCGCTTTCCGTGCCGGTCAGTGCCAGGCCAAGTCACCGATCAAGGAATTGCACCACCTGCGTGTCACCCGTCACGGCAAGATGATCGTGCTGGATATCCGCGCCAATGCCTTCCTGCACCACATGGTGCGCAACATCGCCGGTGTGCTCATGACCATCGGTGCCGGCGAGCGCCCGGTGGAATGGATGAAGGAAGTGCTGGAGAGCCGGATTCGCCGTTCCGGGGGAGTGACGGCGCATCCGTTCGGTCTGTATCTGGTGCAGGTGGAGTACCGCGATGAGTTCGAATTGCCCGAGCGCTATATCGGCCCGCACTTCCTCACCGGTTTCTCCGAACTTGACGGCTGACGCCCTCGAACGCTTTTGTTACCATCCGGGACTTTCTCGGATTTGCCGTGGGGTTTTATCGACATGTCAGCCGTTCGCAGCAAGATTTGCGGGATTACCCGCATAGAGGATGCGTTGGCAGCGGTCGAGGCCGGGGCCGATGCCATCGGATTCGTGTTTTACGCCAAGAGTCCACGGGCGGTCACGTTCCAGCAGGCGCGCGCGATCATCAAGGCATTGCCACCGTTCGTCACGACCGTGGGGCTGTTCGTCAATGCCAGTCGCAACGAGTTGGGGGAAGTCCTCGATGCCGTGCCGTTGGACCTGCTGCAGTTCCATGGCGATGAAAGCGCGGAAGACTGCGAAAGCTGGCACCGTCCGTACATCAAGGCTTTGCGGGTCAAGGCCGGCGATGACATTGCAGCGGCTTGCGCGGCTTATCCAGGTGCCAGCGGTATTCTGCTCGACGCCTATGTCGAAGGGGTTCCCGGTGGAACTGGCGAAGCGTTCGACTGGTCACTGATACCGCAAGGCTTGAATAAGCCAATCATCCTGGCGGGAGGGCTGACGCCGGATAACGTTGCCGAGGCGGTGGCGCGGGTTCGGCCTTATGCCGTGGATGTCAGTGGTGGGGTAGAGGCGAGCAAGGGCATCAAGGATCACGCGAAGATCAAAGCGTTCATCAAGGCGACACGCGGATGATGTGACGGCTGGCACACTGCCGCCGTCCACAGGACTGTACAAAACGGCTGAGGATTGATGGGTGGTACGCCGGTCACGCTTTTGACCCGGCCATCGATCAAACATCGCCGCACACATGAATTTAGCGTTAGGGCATACGCGGGGCTGCGAACCAGAGTGTTCGAGCCGCCGGTACTGGAGAAAGAAAGCATGAGCAACTGGTTAGTAGACAAACTGATCCCTTCGATCATGCGTTCCGAGGTCAAGAAGAGCTCGGTGCCTGAAGGTCTTTGGCACAAGTGCCCGTCTTGCGAGGCTGTGTTGTATCGTCCAGAGCTGGAAAAGACCCTGGACGTTTGCCCCAAGTGCAATCACCACATGCGTATCGGCGCCCGCGCCCGTATCGACATTTTCCTGGATGCCGAAGGCCGTGCCGAGCTGGGTGCGGACCTGGAGCCGGTTGACCGTCTGAAGTTCCGCGACGGCAAGAAGTACAAGGATCGCCTGACCGCTGCGCAAAAGCAGACCGGCGAAAAAGACGCCCTGATTTCCATGAGCGGCACCTTGCTGGGTATGCCGGTGGTGGTGTCGGCATTCGAATTCAACTTCATGGGCGGTTCGATGGGCGCTATCGTCGGCGAGCGTTTCGTGCGCGCTGCCAACTACGCTCTGGAAAAGCGCTGCCCGATGATCTGCTTCTCCGCCTCCGGCGGTGCGCGGATGCAGGAAGCGCTGATCTCCCTGATGCAGATGGCCAAGACCTCCGCAGTGCTGGCGCGTCTGCGTGAAGAGGGCATTCCGTTCATCTCCGTGCTGACCGATCCGGTCTACGGTGGTGTTTCTGCCAGTCTGGCGATGCTGGGCGACGTGATCGTTGGCGAGCCGAAGGCTCTGATCGGCTTCGCCGGTCCACGCGTTATCGAACAGACCGTGCGCGAAAAACTGCCGGAAGGCTTCCAGCGCAGTGAGTTCCTGCTGGAGCACGGTGCGATTGACATGATCATCCCGCGTCAGGAGTTGCGTCCACGTTTGGGTAATCTGCTGGCGCAAATGATGGGCCTGCCGACACCGAAATTCGTTGCCGCGCCAATCGAACCGATCGTCGTTCCACCGGTGCCTGCCAACCTATGACCGAACGTACCCTTGGCGAGTGGCTCGCCTACCTTGAGCAGTTGCACCCCTCGGCCATCGACATGGGCCTTGAGCGCTCGCAACAGGTAGCGTCCCGCATGGGACTGGGCAAGCCGGCGCCTCGGGTGATCACGGTCACCGGCACCAACGGCAAGGGCTCCACCTGTGCTTTCGTGGCGTCGTTGCTGCGAGCCCAGGGCCTGAAAGTTGGTGTCTACAACTCCCCGCACCTGCTGCGTTACAACGAGCGGGTGCAAGTCAATGGCGTCGAAGCCACTGACGCCGAGCTGTGCCAGGCCTTCGCTGCGGTGGAGGCGGGGCGCGGTGAGACTTCCCTGACCTATTTCGAAATGGGCACCCTGGCGGCGTTCTGGCTGTTTCAACAGTCAGGGCTCGATGTCGTGGTGTTGGAGGTAGGGCTGGGCGGGCGTCTGGACACCGTCAACGTGGTGGACGCCGACATGGCGCTGGTTACCAGTATCGGTGTCGATCATGCGGATTATCTGGGTGATACCCGTGAGTCGGTGGCTTTCGAGAAGGCCGGCATCTTCCGCCAGGGCGCGCCGGCGCTCTGTGGCGACCTGAACCCTCCGCAACCCCTGCTGGATAAGGCGCGCGAGCTCAATTGCCCGTTTTTCCTGCGCGGACGCGATTTCGACCTCGGTGTTACCGATCACAACTGGCAATGGCGCGGTGTCGATGCGCAGGGTCGCGCGGTCGAATTGCACGATCTGCCTTTGCTCGATCTGCCGATGGAAAACGCTGCGCTGGCATTACAAGCCTATCTGCTGCTCGGTTTGCCTTGGGTGGATGCGCAGATTATCGCGGCGTTGCAAGCGACGCGGGTGGTCGGGCGTCTCGATCGTCGGCAGTTTGATTGGCGGGGCAAGCGAATTAATCTGTTGCTGGACGTGGGGCATAACCCTCACGCAGCAGAGTATCTGGCTCGGCGACTGGCCAGTCGGCCACCGGTTGGCAAGCGTCTGGCGGTGTTCGGGTTGCTGGCGGACAAGGATCTGGAGGGTGTTATCGAGGCGCTGGGTGCCAGTGTCGGGCATTGGGCTGTCGCACCGCTGGATTCCCCGCGGGCGCGCCCAGTAGCCGAATTGCACGAGACGCTGCTCAAGCGCGGTGCTTCGGTAACGTCCTATGACAGCGTGGCTGCCGCCCTGGAAGGGCAGTGCGCGCTGGCGACGAGCGACGACGAAATACTGTTGTTCGGATCATTTTATTGTGTCGCCGAGGCCTTGGATTGGCTGGCCCGGCGCTCCACGGAGGAATAGGCAAATGGCATTGCTGGATAAGGCTTACAAACAGCGCATGGTGGGTGCCCTGGTTCTGGTGGCGCTGGCCGTGATTTTCCTGCCGATGCTGTTCTCCCGTCAGGACGAGCAGCGCCAGGTCACGGTCGAAGCTCCGGCGGCGCCGCAAGCGCCTGCGATGCCGCAAGTGCAGGTTGAGCCGGTGGTAGTGCCAGAGCCGCAAGCTTTGCCTCAGGAGCCGGTGCCGGGCGACGACGATATCGCTCAGGACGTACCCGCAGCGCCAGCCGTTCCAGCTACGCCCGCGGTACCGACTCCAGCTCCTGCTCCTGCCGCCAAGCCCGTCACGCCACCGCCTGCTCCGGCACCAGTGCCAGCACTGGCGGCCAAGCCTGCGACAGCGCCGGCCCAGCCCATCACGGCTGCACCAGGCAAGCCTGACACCACTCAAAGCCGTGTCGATGCCAATGGCCTGTCGGTCAGTTGGTCGGTGCAACTGGCCAGTCTGTCCAGTCGTGAAAGTGCGGAAAAACTGCAGAAAACCCTGCGCAGCCAGGGTTACAACGCCTATATCCGTTCTGCCGATGGCAAGAACCGGGTGTTTGTCGGGCCGCTGATCGAGCGCGCCGAGGCTGATCGTCTGCGTGACTTGTTGAACCGCCAGCAGAACCTCAAGGGGTTTGTGGTGCGCTTTCAGCCAGAGCGCGGCTAAATCTATCGCCCCGATTTGAAATGCACTGACAATCGCAGCTTACCGATCAGCATGGGCTCTGCTAAAATGCGCCGCCTTATCCGTCTGTAGGCTGCACTGTGCCATTTACCTGGGTTGACTGGGCGATCGTTGCAATCGTCGCCATCTCCGCATTGATCAGTCTGAGCCGCGGCTTCGTCAAAGAAGCACTGTCGTTGGTGACCTGGATCATCGCAGGAGTCGTTGCCTGGATGTTTGGTGGCTCATTGTCCGAGTACCTCGCCGGATACATCCAGACGCCATCAGCCCGTATAATCACAGGTTGCGCAATAATGTTTGTCGCCACGTTAATCGTAGGCGCAATGGTCAATTATCTTATCGGCGAATTGGTACGCGTCACCGGGCTGTCCGGGACCGATCGATTCCTCGGCATGGCCTTCGGCGCCGCGCGTGGCGGGTTGTTGGTGGTCGTGGCGGTCGGGCTGTTGAGCCTGGGGCCGGTACAGCAGGACGAGTGGTGGAAACAGTCCCAGCTCGTGCCAAAATTTCTATTGGTCGCCGACTGGTCCAAAAACCTGATCCTCGGGTGGAGCAGTCAGTGGCTTGCCAGCGGAATCAGCGTACCCGCTGATATACCGTTCAAGGAGCAGCTCTTGCCGATGGCCAAAACGCCTCAGTGAGTGGTGCTCAGTTCAGATCCATTAAGTAGGGGTTGCGTCGCATGTGTGGCATCGTCGGTATCGTCGGTAAGTCGAACGTCAATCAGGCGCTGTATGACGCGCTAACCGTCCTCCAACACCGCGGCCAGGACGCTGCCGGTATCGTGACCAGCCATGATGGCCGGTTATTCCTGCGCAAGGATAATGGCCTGGTACGTGATGTGTTCCAGCAGCGTCACATGCAGCGTCTGGTCGGTCACATGGGCATCGGCCATGTGCGCTACCCGACCGCGGGCAGCTCGACGTCGGCCGAAGCTCAACCGTTTTACGTCAACTCGCCCTACGGCATCACCCTGGCGCACAACGGTAACCTGACCAACGTTGAACAGCTGGCCAAGGAGATTTACGAATCCGACCTGCGCCACGTCAACACCAGCTCCGATTCGGAAGTACTGCTCAACGTGTTCGCACACGAGCTGGCCCAGCGTGGCAAGTTGCAGCCGACCGAAGAAGACGTCTTCGCCGCTGTCACTGACGTGCACAACCGCTGCGTCGGTGGTTATGCGGTCGTGGCAATGATCACCGGTTACGGCATCGTCGGCTTCCGCGACCCGCATGGCATCCGCCCGATCGTGTTCGGCCAGCGTCACACCGACGAAGGCGTCGAATACATGATCGCCTCCGAGAGCGTGTCCCTGGACGTGCTGGGTTTCACCCTGATTCGCGACCTGGCACCGGGCGAAGCGGTCTATATCACCGAAGACGGCAAGCTGCACACCCGTCAGTGTGCGACCAACCCGTCCCTGACTCCGTGCATTTTCGAACACGTCTACCTGGCGCGTCCGGATTCGATCATCGACGGCGTGTCGGTGTACAAGGCCCGTCTGCGCATGGGTGAGAAGCTGGCCGAGAAGATCCTGCGCGAGCGTCCTGATCACGACATCGACGTGGTCATCCCGATCCCGGACACCAGCCGTACCGCTGCTCTGGAACTGGCGAACCACCTGGGTGTGAAATTCCGCGAAGGCTTCGTGAAGAACCGCTACATTGGCCGTACCTTCATCATGCCAGGCCAGGCCGCACGGAAAAAATCCGTACGTCAGAAGCTCAACGCGATCGAACTGGAATTCCGCGGCAAGAACGTGATGCTGGTGGATGACTCCATCGTTCGCGGCACCACTTGCAAGCAGATCATCCAGATGGCCCGCGAAGCCGGCGCGAAGAACGTTTACTTCTGTTCCGCGGCTCCAGCGGTTCGCTACCCGAACGTCTACGGTATCGACATGCCGAGCGCCCACGAGCTGATCGCCCACAACCGTTCGACCCAGGACGTGGCTGACCTGATCGGTGCCGATTGGCTGGTCTATCAGGACCTGCCTGACTTGATCGAGGCAGTCGGTGGCGGCAAGATCAAGATCGAGAAGTTCGATTGCGCGGTGTTTGACGGCCAGTACGTGACCGGCGACGTCGACGAGGCCTACCTGAACAAGATCGAACAGGCACGTAACGATGCCTCCAAGGTCAAGACCCAGGCAGTCAGCGCGATCATCGATCTGTACAACAACTGAGTAACAACCGGCCCTGAGGGGCCGGTTTTGTATCTGGCTTTTAATTTTCGAGAATAGGGAAAGGAGTGACAGCATGAGTCAGGATTGGGATGCCGGTCGGTTGGACAGCGACCTCGAAGGCGTAGCGTTCGATACCCTGGCCGTACGTGCCGGTCAGCACCGTACGCCGGAAGGCGAACACGGTGATCCGATGTTCTTCACTTCCAGCTATGTGTTCCGCACCGCCGCAGATGCGGCCGCGCGCTTTGCCGGGGAAGTACCGGGCAACGTCTACTCGCGTTACACCAACCCCACCGTGCGCGCATTCGAAGAGCGCATTGCCGCCCTGGAAGGCGCCGAACAAGCCGTGGCTACAGCCACCGGCATGGCCGCGATCATGGCGGTGGTGATGAGCCTGTGTAGCGCTGGCGACCATGTATTGGTTTCTCGCAGCGTGTTCGGCTCGACCATCAGCCTGTTTGAGAAGTACTTCAAGCGTTTCGGTGTCGAGGTCGATTACGTCCCCCTGGCGGACTTGTCCGGCTGGGATGCGGCAATCAAGGCCAACACCAAACTGCTCTTCGTCGAGTCGCCGTCCAACCCGCTGGCCGAACTGGTGGACATCGCCGAGCTGGCGAAAATCGCCCACGCCAAAGGGGCGATGCTGGTGGTCGACAACTGCTTCTGCACCCCGGCATTGCAGCAACCGCTGAAAATGGGCGCGGACATCGTCGTGCATTCGGCCACCAAGTTCATCGACGGTCAGGGTCGTTGCATGGGCGGTGTCGTTGCCGGTCGCAGCGATCAAATGAAAGAAGTGGTCGGGTTCCTGCGTACTGCCGGACCTACCCTGAGTCCGTTTAACGCCTGGATCTTCCTCAAAGGTCTGGAAACCCTGAACCTGAGGATGAAAGCACATTGCGCCAACGCCCAGGCGCTGGCCGAATGGCTGGAGCAGCAGGACGGCATCGAAAAAGTCCATTACGCGGGCCTCAAGAGCCATCCGCAGTACGAGTTGGCGTCGCGCCAGCAGAAGGGCTTCGGCGCGGTGGTGAGTTTCGAGGTCGAGGGCGGTAAAGAAGGCGCTTGGCGCTTTATCGATGCGACCCGACTGATTTCGATCACTGCCAACCTGGGCGACAGCAAAACCACCATCACCCACCCGAGCACCACCTCTCACGGCCGACTGGCGCCGCAAGAGCGTGAAGCCGCGGGCATTCGTGACAGCCTGATCCGCATCGCGGTCGGTCTGGAAGACGTGGCAGACCTGCAAGCCGACCTGGCGCGCGGGCTGGCGGCCTTGTGATCGAGTTGTCCGCGTCCGTTGCTTCCAATGGCCGTGTAGCACTGGTGACCGGCGCTGCACGGGGCATCGGGCTGGGCATTGCCGCCTGGTTGATCAGCGAAGGCTGGCAAGTGGTGCTGACGGACCTGGACCGGGTACGTGGATCGAAAGTGGCGAAGGTCCTGGGTGAAAATGCCTGGTTCATCGCCATGGACGTCGCAAACGAAGGGCAGGTGGCGTTGGGTGTTGCCGAGGTGCTGGGGCAATTCGGGCGTCTGGATGCGTTGGTGTGCAATGCGGCCGTGGCCGATCCGCACAACATCACGCTGGAAAGTCTCGATCTGGCTTACTGGAATCGGGTCCTGGCGGTGAATCTGACCGGGCCGATGCTGTTGGCCAAGCACTGTGCCCCGTATCTGCGCGCCCATAGCGGGTCGATCGTCAATCTGGCCTCGACCCGCGCCGGGCAGTCGGAGCCCGACACCGAAGCCTATGCAGCGAGCAAGGGCGGCCTGTTGGCCCTGACCCACGCGTTGGCCATCAGCCTGGGTCCGGAAATTCGCGTCAATGCGGTCAGCCCTGGCTGGATCGATGCGCGCGATCCTTCCGTGCGCCGTGCCGAACCGCTGACCGATGCCGATCACGCGCAACATCCGGCGGGCAGGGTGGGGACGGTCGAGGACGTGGCCGCGATGGTGGCCTGGCTGCTGTCGAAGAATGCGGGTTTCGTCACGGGGCAGGAGTTCGTGGTGGACGGTGGGATGACCAAGAAGATGATTTACGAGCAGTGAGAGGCAGCTTTAAGCTTCAAGCTGCAAGTAAAAGCCAATTGAGTAATGCCTGCTTACCCAGTTCCGTTCTTCTCTTGCAGCTTGGAGCTTGTCGCTAAAAGCTGTTTTTGAAAAAAACTTCAATCCTGCTATTGACTTAGGTTCGCCACCTGCGTAAATTTCGCGGCCTCGGAGATGCAAACGGGTGATTAGCTCAGCTGGGAGAGCGTCTGCCTTACAAGCAGAATGTCGGCGGTTCGATCCCGTCATCACCCACCACTCCCGAGAGTCTTGCGAAAGCAAGATGGAAGCTGAAAAGCCTCCACCGACGCGCAGCGGTAGTTCAGTCGGTTAGAATACCGGCCTGTCACGCCGGGGGTCGCGGGTTCGAGTCCCGTCCGCTGCGCCATATTTAACAAATCGGATTCGTCCGGTTTGCGGTTGAAAGCTTCAGTGACTGAGAGGCACCGAAGATTTCAATCAAACGAGTTACAAGGACGCAAGTCCACAGCGATACGCAGCGGTAGTTCAGTCGGTTAGAATACCGGCCTGTCACGCCGGGGGTCGCGGGTTCGAGTCCCGTCCGCTGCGCCATATCTGCTTCAAGGACCACTGAACGCCTTGAAGCTACGAAGAAAGCCATCGGTGCCTACTTCGAGTCGATAGCAAAGACCCTGGTCGAAAGACCGGGGTTTTTTGTGTCTGAAATTTGGTTTTTCTTCGAACTGAATGCCCTGACGGCTTCGCGAGCAGGCTCGCTCCCACATGGGTTCTACAATGCTCAATGGACTGTTGAACACCACAAATCCCCTGTGGGAGCGAGCCTGCTCGCGAAGACGGTATCAGTGACACCGTGAGATTCAGCTCTGCAGATACACCGCATGGGTATGGGTGTACTCATACAACCCATGCTTGCCGTCCGCTCCACCGATACCGGATTTACGCACGCCGGCATGGAAGCCCTGCATGGCTTCGAAATTCTCGCGGTTGACGTAGGTTTCACCAAAATCCAGCTCGCGCATGGCGTGCATCGTTTTGCTCAGGTCGCGGGTGTAGATCGATGAGGTCAGGCCGTATTCGCAGTCGTTGGCCAGGGCGATGGCTTCGTCCAGGTCGTCGACGATCTGAATCGGCAGCACCGGGCCGAAAATCTCCTGGCGCATGATCTCCATGTCGGCGCGGCAGCCGGCTAATACGGTGGGCTGAAAGTGGAAACCATTCGGCAGATCCGCAATTTGCCCGCCACTGATCAGGCTCGCGCCCTGGCTCAACGCCGTGCGGACTTTGCGGTTGACACTCTCCAGCCCCTGGCGGTTGATGAGTGGTCCCATCTCCACATCGGGTTGAGCAATCGGATCACCGTAGCGGGTGGCGCTCATGGCGGCAGCGATGCGTTCGATGAATTGATCCGCCACCTTGCGCTCGACGTACACCCGTTCAGCGCAATTGCACACCTGGCCGCTGTTGATGATGCGCGAATCGCGGATGGCCTTCACCGCCAGGTCCAGATCGGTGTCCGCCAGTACAATGGCCGGCGCCTTGCCGCCCAGTTCCAGATTGAGCTTGGTGATGTTCGGCGCAGCGGCAGCCATGATCCGTGAGCCGGTATCGACACTGCCAGTGAAACTGATCATGTCCACGCCCTTGTTCGCACTGAGTGCCGCGCCGACCTGGCCATCACCGCACACCACGTTGAACACGCCAGGCGGCAGATCAGTTTCCGCCACGAGTCGTGCAAATTCAAAGCAGTTGTTCGGGGTTTCTTCGCTGGGCTTAATCACGATGGTATTACCGGTCAGCAGCGCCGGGGCCATCTTGCGGGCGATCAGGAAGAACGGGAAATTCCACGGCAGGATCCCGGCCACTACGCCCAGCGGCTTACGGAACAGGAAGATGTTTTCGTTCTGCCGGTCGCTGGTGAGGATTTCGCCTTCGATGCGTCGCGCCCACTCGGCCATGTAGTCGAGGTAGTCGGCGGTGAAGTTGACTTCGACTTCGGCCAGGCTGCTGATCTTGCCTTGTTCCAGGGTGATGGTACGCGCCAGGTGCGGCACGTTTTCCCGCAGTTTGGCGGCGATCCGCCGCAAGTAGCCGGCGCGCTCATTGGCCGGTTTGCGCGACCAGTCCTTTTGCGCGGCACGAGCGGCGGCGAGGGCGCGGTCGACGTCTTCGGCGGTTGAAGCCGGAACCTTCGACAGCATCGCGCCGGTGGCCGGGTTGATCACATCGATATGGGTAGTGCTGGCCACAAACTGGCCGTTGATGAAGTTTTCATAGACAGGCACGGACGACATGGGATGACTCCTTGGCAGGTCAGTAGATGCGTGACGGCGTTTGTTCGGTAGTCGGTGTGCGGTAGCGGGCGAGGGTGGCCATGGCGCTCTGGCGCAGCAGGCTGATATCGATGGCCACTGCGATGAATTGGCAACCCCAGCTCTGGTAGCGACGCGCATCCTCTTCGTTCGGTGCGAGGATGCCGCAGGCCTTACCCGCCGCCAGCGTCGCATCCACTGCATGGCGGATGCGCTCCTGAACTTCCGGGTGACCGGGATTGCCGGTATGGCCGAGGCCGATGGACAAATCCGCCGGGCCGATAAACACCGCATCTACGCCTTCCACGGCGGCAATGGCCTCGACGTTTTCCACCCCCAGTCGCGATTCCACCTGCACGATCAGGCACAGCTGTTCATGGGCGGTGTTCAGGTAATCCGGCACGCCATCCCAGCGCGTGGCGCGGGTCAGGCCGCCACCGACGCCACGTATGCCGTGGGGCGGATAGCGCGTGGCGCGGACTAGCGCCTGGGCTTGCTCAGCGGTTTCGACCATCGGGATCATCAGCGTCTGCGCGCCGATGTCCAGCAGTTGCTTGATCAGGTTGGCGTCGCCGTTCACTGCACGCACGATTGGCGCGGTGGAGTAGGGCGTGACGGCCTGCAACTGCGCTAACACATCGGGTACGGTGTTCGGCGCGTGTTCACCGTCGATCAGCATCCAGTCGTAGCCTGTGGTTGCGACGATCTCGGCGGCGTAACCGGTGGCGAAGCCGGCCCAGATGCCGTATTGAGTCGCGGATTGTTTCAGCGCGGCCTTGAAAGCGTTGTGCGGCATGTTCATCACAGGGCTCCTGACTCAGCGGCTGTAGGGCCGATGCAGTTGGCATTCCGGGTTGAGGGTCACGCCGAAGCCTGGCTGATCCAGTTCCGACAAGCGCATGCGGCCATTGACCGGCACCGGCTCGCCCAGCAATTGCGGATGGAACATCGGCACCACTTCGTCAGCCTTCGGCGCCATCATCAGGAACTCGGCGAACGGGCTGTTGTGGCGGGTGGCGACGAAGTGATAGCTGTACACCGACGAGCCGTGAGGGATGACCAGGGCGTTGTGGGCGTCGGCCAGGGCTGAAATCTTTATCAGTTCAGTGAGGCCACCACACCAGCCGACGTCCGGCTGGATGATGTCGCAGCACCCCATCTCCAGCAGCATGCGGAAGCCCCAACGGGTGGCTTCGTGTTCGCCGGTGGTTACCAGCATGCCTTTGGGTACGTTGTTGCGCAGGGCGGCGTAACCCCAGTAGTCGTCAGGCGGCAAAGCCTCTTCAATCCACTTCAAGCCGTGTTCGTGAGCACCGATCGCCAGTTTGGTGGCGTAGTTGAGGTCCAGGCTCATCCAGCAATCGAGCATCAACCAGAAGTCCGGGCCGACCCGTTCACGCATGGTGGCCAGTTCTTCAAGGTTCTTGCGCAGGCCTTCCTCGCCTTCGGCCGGACCGTGGTGCAACGGCATCTTGCCGCCGATGAAGCCCATCTTCTGCGCCAGGTCCGGGCGGGCGCCGGTGGCGTAGAACTGCAATTCGTCGCGCACCGCGCCGCCGAGCAATTGGTGAACCGGTTCCTGGCGGATCTTGCCGAGCAAGTCCCACAGCGCCAGGTCCACCCCGGAAATCGTGTTGATCACGATGCCTTTACGCCCGTAGTACAGGGTCGACTGGTACATCTGGTCCCAGATCTTTTCGATGTCTGTCACCCGTGCGCCTTCGAGGAAGCGCGCCAGGTGTTTCTCGACGATGTACGCGGCAGGCTCGCCACCGGTGGTCACGGCAAAGCCGACGGTGCCATCGCTGGCTTCGATCTCGACGACCAGGGTGCCGAGCACGTTGATACCGAAGGTGCGGCGGCTCTGGCGGTATTGCGGGTATTTGCTCATCGGCGTGGCGATGTGATCGTCGATCCAGTGGCCGTCCGCCTGATCGTGATAATCCGCGCCGCCGCCTCGCAGGGTGAAAGCGCGGACGTGTTTGATGGTTGGAATGCCCATGGTGTGACTCCTCAGGTTAGACGGTGGCCGGTTTGTTCGAGGCTTTATGACTGGGCGAACGTACGCCCAGCACCAGCAACGCGGCGATGACGGTGGTAGCGGACAGCAGGTAGAGACCGGCTGCCGGTGAGTGGAAGGCGCCTTCGGCCCAGTTCTTCAGTACCGGGGCGATGAAGCCGCCGAGGGCGCCGAACGAGTTGATCAGGGCGATACCGGCCGCCGCGGCGCTGCCGGCGAGGTAACTGGAAGGGAAGGTCCAGAACACGGGTTGCACGGCGATGAAACCGGAGGCGGCGAAGCACAAGGCAACGATGCCGAGGAACGGGCTGCTAAAGGTCACCGAGCAGGCGATGCCAGCGGCCGCCATCAGCAAGGTCAGGCTCGCGGTGCGGCGACGTTCGCCGGTGCGGTCGCTGTAACCCGGAATCAGGTAGGCCGCCACCAGTGCGCAAATCCACGGGATTGCGGTGACCAGTCCGACCATCAGCCCGACCTTGGTGCCCAGCAATCCGCCGACCTGGGTAGGCAGGTAGAACACCACACCATAGACGCTGGCCTGGATCAGCAGGTAGATCAGGCACAGGTACAGCACCGACGGCTGGCACAGCACGTTGAGCAAGCTGCGACCGTGGTTCTGTTTGTGACTGTCTTCCTGGTCGAGCAAATTCTGGATTTGCTGGCGTTCTTCCGCGGACAGCCACTTGGCATCGGCGGGGCGATTGTCCAGATAAAAGTAAGCCCAGATGCCGACCGCTGAAGCCATCAAGCCTTCCACCGCGAACAGCCATTGCCAGCCGTGAAAACCGGCAAAGCCATCCAGTTCCAGCAGCAGGCCGGACAACGGACTGCCGAAGATGAACGCCAGCGGCGCGCCGAAGTAGAAAAAGCCCATGGCCTTGCCGCGCACGGCACTGGGGAACCAGTAGGTGAGGTAGAGGATGACGCCGGGGAAGAACCCGGCTTCGGCGACGCCAAGTAAAAAGCGCAGCACGTAGAAGGTGGTTTCGCTGTGGGCAAAGACCATGGCTGCGGAGACCAGGCCCCAGGTGACCATGATCCGGCACATCCACAGCCGGGCACCGACGCGGTGCAGGATCAGGTTGCTCGGTACTTCGAGCAGCGCGTAACCGACGAAGAACACACCGGCACCGAAGGCAAAGGCGGCGTCGCTGATGTTTGTGTCGGCTTGAAAGGCTTGCTTGGCGAACCCGACGTTGGCACGGTCGAGAAAGGCCATGATGTACATCAGCAGGAGAAACGGGAGTAGCCGCCAGGAAATTTTGGCGAGCAGAGGCGCGGGTAGAGTCTTCATCGCAGTTTTCCTTTGGTAGGGCATTTGTTCTTATGGGAATGACTGTACGGCCGCTGATCGATGCGTTACAAATCGAATCTAGCTCACAACTGATACCTTAAGGGTATCGATAGAAAAGGCCCGTCATGACCACGCCTATCCTTTCCCGCAGCCTGTTCAATCGCCTGCGTTACAAGCATCTGCACATGCTGGTCGCACTCAGTACCAGCCAGAACCTGCACCGCGCCTCGCAAACCCTGAACATGTCGCAACCGGCCGCCACCCGCATGCTGCATGAGATTGAAGACATGTTTGGCTGCGCCCTGTTCGAGCGTTTGCCCCGGGGCATGCGTCCGACGGCGTTGGGTCAGGAACTGATTCGATTTGCCGAGTCAGCCCTCAGCGGCCTCGACCGCTGCGCCGAGGACCTGATGGCACGGCAACAGGGCGGTTACGGTTATCTGTCGATCGGCACGATCATGGGGGCGGCACCGGACCTGGTGATGGATTCGATCGCCGAGATCAAGGCGCTTAATCCGCAGTTGCGGATCCGCATCATGGGTGACACCAGCGACCAGGTGATCCAGTTGCTGGAGCAAGGCCGCATCGACCTCGCCATCGCCCGGCGCAATGCCGCCACCGACAGTCAGCATTATGAGTTCGAGCAGTTGGGTAACGAGCGCTTGCTGGTGGTGGCGCACGCCGGTCATCCGTTGGCCAAACGCAAGAAGCTGGAACTGGCGGAACTGGTCAGCCACTGGCCGTGGATCCTGCAACCGGAAACCAGCCCGGCGCGTATCGGACTGGATCAGGCGTTGCAGCGCCAGGCGCTGCCGTTGCCAGCGGACATCATCGAGTGCAGTTCGGTGTATTCCATGCAGCAGCTGATTCAACTGACCGACGCAATCATGGTGCTGTCGGAAACCGCCTTGCGTGACTACCTGAAAATGGGTCTGGTGGTGGCGCTACCCGTGGAGTTGGACGTGCAACTGGCGCCCTTCGGGCTGCTGTTGCGCAAGGGCGAGCACATCAGTCGGGAGTTGGGGTTGTTCATCGATTTGCTGCGCAGTAAAGCTGTAAAATTTTGATTCTTTAGTCAGTTTTTTTGTAACGGGTGTTTGCCGCAAGCGCATAAGCCTATAAACTTAACCCTTCAGTCAACTTTGCACACTCATTTCAGCCCTTGAAACGTCAAGAAGGGCTTCTGCAAGACTCGAGAATTCCAGTACATAACCAGAAGGGCGGGCCCATAACCGCCCAGAGGATGATCCATGTCCAACCGTGAAATATCCCGGCGCTCGTTCCTTCAGGGCGGGCTGGTGGCGGGTGTGAGCGTGACGCTCACACCGCTGAGCAGCCAAGCGCTGGCGGCCTTGATGGAAAACAGCGTGACCGTGCCGTCCGAGCAATGGCTCGGCAACAACGGCAAGGCGCGTGCCCGTAACGATGCCTTGTCCAAGGTTTGCGGCAGCAAGGTCTTTGCCCGCGACATCCGCGCCAAGGACATGCCGGGCTGGCCGCAACAGCAAGGTCACGCCATGCTGCTGAAAACCATCAAGGCCGACCGCATTTATGACGGTTACGACCTGTCGTGGCTGGGCGCCGAGTTGCAGCCGGACCGCATCGTCACCGCCGAGGATCTGGTCAAGGACGGCATCGTCTTTCCTGAAGAACACGCGCCCGATCCACTGTTGCCAGCCGGCAAGGTGCCGATGTTCATCGGTCACCCGGTGGCGATCCTGATCTGGAATGACTTCGAGCGTTTCCGCCAGGCCAAGGCCAAACTCAAGTTCAACGACAAAGCCATTCGTTACGGTGCCCAGGTGCCGTTCTACGAAGGCGATCCCTACGGCAGTTTCCGCTACGTGCGTGTCGGTGGTGCGACCTCGGCGGACGAAGACGAATTCGCCAGCCTCAAGGATTCGATCCTGTTCCCGATGCTGCGCAACCGCCGTCCTGTGTGGAACTCGCAACCGAACCTGCACGGCAACCTGACCGAGCGCGGTCTGTTCTACGCCGAGCGCATGAAGCAGCAGATCGACACGCCACCGGACAACTGGCTGGTGTTCGACGAGCGTTACAAGACCCCGTCGATCGAACCGGCAGCGATGGAGCCGGACAACGGCAACGGCTGGTACGACCCGGCGACCAAGACCCTGCACTTTGTCGTCGCCACTCAGTGCCCGCTGGAAACCGCCACCGAGACCGCGAAGATGATCGCGCCGTCGCGTTTCGGCCTGGCCAACCTGAACATGCACCCGGGTTACACCGTGGGTTACGGCTCCAAGGACCACAACATTTTCGTCTACTACGCAGCTCTTGCTGCGCTGTACGGTGCCGGTGTGCCGGTGCGTCTGGCCAACGATCGCTATGAGCAGTTCCAGAGCGGCATCAAGCGTCACCCGTTCGATATCCGCTATCAGCTGGCAGTGGACAAGACCGATCACAGCTTCAAGATTTTCCGCGCCGAGATGAGCGTCGACGGCGGTGGACGGGTTAACTACAGCCCATCGGTGGCGGCGGTTGGCGCCACGGCGGCGCAGTCGATCTACTACATGCCGCAGAACGATCTGCAGGTCACCGCTTACCATTCCCGCGCCGTTGAAGCCGGGTCGATGCGTGGCTACGGCACGCTTCAGAGCATGGCTTCCACCGAGATGATGGTCGATGAAATCGCCGATCGCCTTGGTGTCGACGCTATTGAACTGCGTCGCAAGAACGCCCTGCGTTCGGGCATGAAAAACACCCAGGGTGCGGTGCCGGCGGGTGCGTTGCGCCTGCACGAGATTCTCGACAAGGCCGCCGTTCACGAAACCTGGAAAAACCGCGACGCGATCAAGAAACAGCGTGAAGCGGCTGACCCGGATAACTGGTACGGCGTCGGTTTCGCCATTTGCCAGAAAGACTTCGGCACCGGTTCCGAAGCACCGATGGCCAGTATCGAATTCACCGCTGACGGCCGTATCAGCCTGCGTCATATCGGCATCGAGATCGGCACTGGCATGTCCACGTCGCAAGCGATGGTCGTGGCCGACTTCCTCGGCCTGCCAGCGCATGAAGTGAAGACCGGTGAAACCGAATGGAAAGAGATGCAGCTGATCACCGGCGGCAACCCTTACATCATGAGCCAGGCCGAGCAGGACAACTTCCTGCGCAATCCACGTTGGGTCGGCAAGATCGCTTCGGCCTCGTCGGCGACCAACTCCGCCTACTACTTCAGCCACGCCACCCGTGAAGCGGCGCGCGTGTTGTTCAACCACGGTTTGTGGCCGGCAGCGCTGGAAATCTGGCGACAAGGCCCGTACGGCGGCCAGGCCAACCCTTACGTGGTGCGCCGCGAAGACGCCCACTGGGTCGACGGCAAACTCACCGCCAACGGCATGGAGCCACTGCCATTCGCGATGCTGGCCAAGCGTGCCCACGAGCGCGGTCTGGTGACCGGCGCCACTGTGCACGGTTTCAACCGCTGGAGCTGGGCCGAGGCCGAATTCAGCATCGACGGCGTGCGTGAGCGTCTGCCGCTCGACGGCCTGGCGGTCAAGTACGGTGAAGGTGCGCCGAAAGCCAAGCTGGCACAGATGTCCAGCGCCGGTTTCCATCTGCTGGATCGGCAGAACATCGCCTATCCGCCAACCCAGTTGAACAACGCGGCGGTGACTTACTACAGCCCGGTGGCGACGCTGGTGGAATTGAAGGTGAACAAGGGCTCGGCGGAAGTCGAAGTGCTCAACCATCACTCGTGGGTCGAGTGCGGCCGGGTGCTGGTGCCGGAACTGGTCAAGGGCCAGATCGAGGGTGGCACGGCCATGGGTATCGGTCATGCGTTGATGGAAGACATGCCGCTGTACGAAGGCGGACCGGGTGAGGGCGACTGGAACTTCAACCGTTACCGCCTGCCGATGGCGCGGCACGTCGCAGTGTGGAAACAGACCGCGGAAATCCTGCCGCCGCTGTCGCCGAGCGACCCGTCCAAGGGCATCGCCGAGGTGGTGATGATCCCGGTGGTTGGCGCCATCGGCAACGCCGTGGCCCATGCCATCGGCAAACGTGTCCGCGACCTGCCTATCACTTCTGCACGCATCAAGGAGGCCCTCAATGGCTAACCGTCCGCTTCAACTGACCCTTAACGGTCAATCCGTCGGCCCGGTGGACATCCCTGATGACCTGCCGATGATCGACTACCTGCACGAGTACAAAAATCTCACCGGCTCGCGCCTGGGTTGTGGCCAAGGCATCTGCCACGCCTGCGTGGTGATCGTCGACAACCCGGATGGCACCAGCGAAGAAGTGCGCACCTGCATCACCGGCGCGCACTATTTCGAAGGCAAGAAAGTACGGACCATCGAAGGCCATGCGACCCGCGATGAGCAGGGCAAGGTCACCGAACTGAACCCGATCCAGCAGCGCTTCGTCGACGAGTTCGCCTTCCAGTGCAGTTACTGCGCGCCAGGTTTCGTCAACGCCGCCACCGTGCTGGTGGAAAAGCTGCAGCGCCAGCCGACCGTCAAAAGCCAGCTGGAAAAAGTCATCGAGGACAGCCTCGGCCATCACATCTGCCGTTGCACCGGTTACGTGCGTTACTACAACGCGACACGCAACGTGCTGACGGATCTCGGCCTGGTCAAGGAAGGTTAAGCATGAAGCATCTATTGACCCGCCTGGCATTGGCGGTTGGATTGGCTGCGCCTGTGTTGCTGGCGCAGGCGGATGATCAGGTCAAACGTGGCGAATACCTGGCCCGCGCGGCTGACTGCATGGCCTGTCACACTGCGCCGGGTGGTGCGCCTTTTGCCGGCGGGCTGCCGATCGTCTCGCCGTTTGGCACGATCTATGGCACCAACATCACCCCGAGCAAAGAACACGGTATCGGTCTGTACAACGATGACGAATTCTTCGCTGCGTTGACCGAGGGTAAGCGCCGTGATGGCGCCAACCTGTACCCGGCGATGCCGTACACCTCGTATCACCTGATGCCTCGTGAAGACTCCGACGCGATTCATGCCTACCTGAAGACCTTCGAGCCCATCGAGCGCGCAGCGCCGGCGACCAGCTTGAGCTTTCCGTTCAACGTTCGTCCGGGCCTGATCGCCTGGAACATGATGTACGGCAAAGACGTGAAGCTGGCGCCGGCCGAGGGTAAAAGCGAAGCCTGGAAACGTGGCCAGTACATGGTCGACGTACTCGGTCACTGCGGCGAATGCCACACGCCACGCAATGTCACGGGTGCGATGCAACAGGACAAGCGCATGACCGGCGGCCTGCTCAATGGCTATCTGGCGCCAAGTTTGCTGGCGACTGACCTGGCCGCTCGCGGCTGGAATCATCAGGACTTGAGCTCGTTCCTCAAGCACGGCATGAGCGCCCAGGGCACGATGTTCAACGAGATGTTCCCGGTGTTCCACAACAGCACCCAAGGCCTCAGCGACCCGGATCTGGCGGCCATGGCGACCTTCCTGCTCGGCGATCAGCCACCGGCGGCGAAAGTGCTGAATGACGTGCCGTTGGACAAGCTGAGTGCGAGCGCCCAGCGCGGCCGTCAGGAGTATTTGAACGTCTGCGCCGGTTGCCATGCGGTTGAGGGTGAAGGCAAGCCGCACATCGCCGTGGCCATGCGTGGCAACACTACGCTGCGCCTGGAAGATCCGCGCAACCTGGTGCGGGTGATCGACGACGGCATCGGCGAGCAGAAATTTGCCGGGTTCGAGCACATGCAACCGATGCCGGGCTTTGCCCAGAAGCTGAGCCACGAGCAGCTGACGGATCTGCTGAATTACCTGCGTCAAGGGTGGGGTGGTCAGCCGGGTGATCTGGCTGTAGCCGATGTGCAGAAGCTGCGGGCCGATGCGCCGCCGCTCGAGCACAAGGCTCACTGATATGCAGCATCTGGATCTGCAAGTGGTGCGCCGGGCGCTGGAGTGGTCGACGGCCGGGCAGCGTGTCTGGTTGTGCACCGTGCTAGCCACCTACGGCTCGGCGCCGCGTGCGCCGGGTTCGTTGCTGGCGGTAAATGCCGACGGGCAGTGGATCGGTTCGCTGTCCGGCGGCTGTGTCGAGGAAGATTTCCTTGAGCGCGTCGCCGAAGGTGCATTCGAGCAAGCGGTCAACGTCGTGCGCTACGGCGAAGGCGATGACCCACGCTCTCGGGTGAGCCTGCCCTGTGGCGGCGTGCTGGATGTCTTGGTGGAAAACCTTGAACCCGATTGTGAGGTGCAGGGGCATTTGCGGGAGCTCGAGTCGGCGCTGTTGGGCCGGCGTCGGTTGATCCGTGAAGTCGATCTGGCCAGTGGGGCGCGCAGTCTGTTCGATGATCGCGAACAGGGTGTGCGCGTCGAGCGCGAAATCGACCGGGTTCGGCTACGCATCGGCGCGGCTCAGCGCTTGTTGCTGGCCGGATATTCCAGCGTCGCGCAGGCCTGTGCGGAATTTGCCGTTGGTTTGGGCTTCGAGGTGATTCTGTGTGATCCACGGGAAGAAGTGCTGGAAGGCGTGGTGTTGGATAACGTGGAGATCCGTCGCCAACTGCCATCGATGTTCATTGCCGACGGTGGCTGCCATAGCGACACGGCAGTGGTGGCACTGACCCACGATCCGCGTATCGATGACCTGGCGATGATGGAAGCGGTGCGCACCGAAGCGTTTTACATCGGTGTGATGGGGTCCATGCAGACATCGCAAAAACGCTTTGAGCGACTGCGACGTATAGGTGGCTTGGGGGACGCGGAGTTGGCGCGGATTCACGCGCCAATCGGTTTGAACCTGGGCAGCAAGACGCCGGCGGAAATTGCCTTGGCGGTGCTCGCTGATATTCTGCGGATTCGCAGTGGTATCCCGAGGGATCGCATCTAACTCTATTGCCCTTGTGGGAGCGAGCCTGCTCGCGAATGCGGTGGATCTGTCGACATCAACGTTGAATGATCAATCGTCTTCGTGAGCAGGCTCACTCCCACAAAGGCTTATGGTGCTGGTCAGTACCCGAACTTGTCCCGCAGCCCGTAATACCAGGCACCCAAAGCCGCAAACGGCGTACGCAGCAATTGACCGCCGGGGAACGGGTAGTGGGGCAGGTCGGCGAACGCATCGAAACGCTCGGCCTGGCCACGCAATGCCTCGGCCAGGACCTTGCCCGCCAGGTGCGTGTAAGTCACTCCATGGCCGCTGCAGCCTTGTGAGTAATAGATATTGTCACCCAAGCGCCCGACTTGCGGCAGGCGCGACAGCGTCAGCAGGAAATTACCGGTCCAGGCGTAATCAATCTTCACGTCCTTGAGCTGCGGGAAGGCCTTGAGCATTTTCGGCCGGATGATTGCTTCGATGTTCGCCGGATCCCGCGCGCCATACACCACGCCGCCGCCGAAAATCAGGCGTTTATCGCCGCTCAGACGGTAGTAGTCGAGCAGGTAGTTGCAGTCCTCGACACAGTAATCCTGAGGTAACAGGCTTTTCGCCAATGCATCGCCCAAAGGCTCGGTAGTGATGACCTGGGTGCCGCAGGGCATCGACTTGGCGGCCAATTCCGGCACCAGATTACCCAGGTAGGCATTGCCGGCCACAATGACGAACTTCGCCCGAACCTTGCCCTGTGGCGTGTGCACCACCGGGTTTGCGCCGCGCTCGATACGCACCGCTGGCGATTGCTCATAAATCGTGCCGCCCAGGGACTCAACAGCCGCCGCTTCGCCCAGCGCCAAATTGAGCGGGTGAATGTGCCCGCCGCTCATGTCGAGCATGCCGCCGACGTATTGATCGCTAGCCACCACATCACGGATTCGTCGTTGGTCCAGCAACTCAAGCTGCGTATGACCGAAACGCTCCCAGAGGCGCTTTTGGGATTCCAGGTGGCCCATCTGCTTGGGAGTGATGGCAGCGAACACGCCACCGTCCTTCAAGTCGCACTGGATGCTGTACTTGGCAACCCGCTCCCGAATGATCCGGCCGCCTTCAAAGGCCATTTGCCCCAGCATTTGTGCCTGCTTGGGACCGACACTGCGTTCGATCACATCAATATCTCGGCTATAGCTGTTGACGATCTGGCCGCCATTGCGCCCCGACGCACCAAAACCCACCTTTGCCGCTTCCAGTAAAGTCACCCGGAAACCGTTCTCCAGCAGGAACAAGGCCGAGGAAAGACCGGTATACCCGGCGCCAATCACACAGACATCCGTCTCAACGTCATCCTGTAAAACCGGGCGCGACGGCGCCGCATTGGCCGATGCGGCGTAGTAGGACTCTGGGTAGGGGGTGCTCGCCATCCTGCTGCCTCTGTTTAATATATTTTACGAGTACATCGATCCTACCCGAGTTGAAAATCTCCCGCCAGCCACCGGAAAATCTTCTTAGCGCCTACAAAATTAAATATTTTGCATATTCATAGGGTTAGCTCGAAAAAAGGTGTTGACACCCCTCCGGAATTCCGTAGAATGCCGCCTCACAGCAGGCACGTAGCTCAGTTGGTTAGAGCACCACCTTGACATGGTGGGGGTCGTTGGTTCGAGTCCAATCGCGCCTACCAAACAAAATCCGCTCTGCTGGGCGGTCTGGAAGGGCTCACCGAAAGGTGGGCCCTTTTTTGTTATCTGTGATTTATGCGCCCGATTCAAAGCACCACTCAGTATTTTTCATCCCCCCCCATATTCCGGGCCGACAGTGTTTGAGTGGCAGTTCTGGTCAAAATGAAAACCAATTCGATTTGTCATTGAACTGTGTGCACCGAATTGCATCCAACCAGAACACGTGACCAATTGTTATGTCGGTTTTGACTGGGAGTGCGGTTGATGGGGAGGCGAACGATGATCAAGTTCTTTGCGGCTTACCTGTCCATTTGCCTCCTGCTTCAATGGACGGTGGTCGAGTCGTCCTCATGGATCGCGTCTCATGTTCTATTACGATGGATCCTGTGACCTGACGTGCCGGGCACGCCCTGATGATCCAGTCGTCACTGTCGCGTAGCCATTCAGGCGTAGAATGAGCAGTGCTACCTCATCTAAAGGAGTCGACCATGATCTCCGACCAAATGAACAAGCAGGCATCCGATAGCAAAACCGTCTGGGATCAATACTTCTGCGCTGCGTTGATTGCCGAGAGCAATTTGACTGCACCTGTTGTGGGGGGCGCTACTCACGAAGACAGGCAGAATCTGTTGATCGAGAGGGCCAAAGCCCTCGCCGACAAGATGATGGAAACCAGAAAATAGTCAGAGCCCAGCCACAGCGCTGGGCTCTTTTTATTTGGCGCTCTTCCCTCGGTGCCAGGAAGAGTGGGTCGTCCTATGCCGCACCTGAACAATTTAGGACTGTCACGAACGTGTTCTGAGCAGGTGCATACCATTGATTCATGGGCTACTACTGACAGGCTGTTTCAACTTCGGCCTGACAGGAGTTTCACGATGCTGACTCATTGGTTGCTTGCGGCGGTTCACCTGATGGCATTTGCGCTGGGGTTCTGGGCAGTTCTGGTCCGAGGTACGAATTTTCGGCGTTTGGCAGCCGGTGCAGGGAAGGCTCGCAGCGTTTTGATAGCAGATAACCTTTGGGGGATTTCTGCGCTCATTCTGCTGGTTACCGGTGGGATGCGAGCTTTTGGCGGGTATGAAAAAGGCACGGACTACTACCTGCATCAGCCCTTGTTTCATCTAAAGATGACGCTTTTCGTCCTTGTTCTGCTGCTTGAAGTGGCGCCGATGGTGGCCCTGATCAAATGGAGGGTGGCGCTAGCACGTGGCGCGGCAATCGATACCGGGCGCGCAACGCTGTTTGCTCGGATCAGCCATATCGAGGCGTTGCTGGTACTGCTGATCGTTGTTGCAGCCACTGGCATGGCGCGTGGTGTGACATTTGGCTAGCTGAATGCGGTCAAGCGCATCTGTGGCGCACACAAGTGCCGTGGATTTCGAGGAAGGGGGCGAGTGAGTAAAGTGGAGGGCGTTGCGCCACATGAATCTTTAGCCAGCCGTCGTTCCGGGGCGAACGGGCTGGCTACTGACTGCATCAGGATTCAGGGGTTTGCGGTTTGGCCGGAGCGGTCAGACCAGCCTGAATGCGCTGATAAATTTCTTCGCGGTGCACCGCAACATCTTTCGGAGCGTTGATGCCAATCCTGACTTGCTGGCCGCTTACGCCGAGGATGGTGATCGTAATGTCATCACCAATGTTTATGCTTTCACCGACTTTGCGGGTGAGTATCAGCATGGTCTTCTCCTTGATTGCTTTGTGGGGCACCTGATTCGGACAGTGCAGAGGTCGGTGGTATGTATAGATTAGTGCGAAGTTTCACAGTTTGGGTGCCTCTTTCTGACGCGCAGATGTAGCATTAATTCCCAAGGCGTAACTATACAGAGGCTGCACCCATCATTCTCGTAGTTTTGTGCCCATTTTGCGGCACTCGGGAAGTATTCATGAGTGTTAAAATCCTCGCTTTAAGCATTCTGAGGGTATCGCGGTGCGCAAAATGGTCTTGGTAATGGCGGTACTGGCGCTGGCGGGATGCGGTGAAGGCAAGCGTGTCGAGGTACCAAAGTCCGCGCCTGCAACAGCCGCCGCTTCTGCGCAGGCAACAGGGCCGCAATGGGATCTGGAAATTCGAGGTGAAACACCTCAGGCCGTCAGCGACCTTAGTGGCTGGTTGATCGAGCACAACTTCATGTCCAACGTCGTCCGCGAAAACGGTAAGGTCCGGGTGCTGATGGGGCCATTCAACTCCAAAGCCGAAGCTGAGGCCAAGCAGGTGGAAGTGGCAGCAGCTATCACCAAGGCGAAAAAGCAGAACATTGAGCTGCTGATCCTGGAGCGTTCAGTCGTGCAGTAACAACGGTTACTGGCGCTATACCAATGTTGGTGGTTAGAAACACAAAGGCCTCGGGAGACGAACCCGGGGCCTTTGTGTATTCAGCGGACGCTCAGCCGCAGGTTTTCATGTCAACGGGCCCGACAAACTCGTTGCCGCGTCCCATGACGCACGCCACGCTCTGATTGCGTTGACGTTCCCAGGCCTGAACCGGGTAGGTCTTATCCCAGGCTTCATACAATTGCCGATCCTGTTTCGAAAGGCGCAATCCGTACTGCTTGCTCATGTAAAAATACGTTCGGGCGATCATGCCGCGGATGGAAGGGCGTGGCATGACCTTCTTCGCCTTGAAATCGACTTGAGTCAGGCACGAACCATATTGACCCGGTTGCTCCGGTAGCCAGCCGAAACTGAAGTTGCTGCGGTCACCGTTCACCTCTCCGATGCTGGGGACCAGGTTATGCAGGTCCGCTTCAGCCTTCTGATAGATGGGGTCGTAGCGCGTGCAGTTCTTGCGTCCGCCTTCTTGCCAACATTGGCGTTGATGGCCAATCTGCCAGGCCGGAACAATGTGCTCCCACTCAATGCGGGCAGCGCGCTTGGCATTTTTACGCGGCACATAACCGCAAGCCGCCAGGTTCACCCGGTTCCCCGTGTATTTACAGCCGCAATAAAACTCGGTGGATTGTGGTGCGTACAGCTTCCAGGCCACTTTCTTGGCTTCGCTGAAGGTGCGCGGCGCGTCGGCCTGGGCGCCCACGGCGACTAACAGGAACAGCAAAGCAAAACATCGGACACGCATTGACTCAGTCTTCCTTCGGCACAACCCAGAAAATCTGCACGCCGCCGTCGTCGCGATAAGCGAGGGTGACGTTGTCGTTCTCGTCGATTTCTTCGAGCAAGCGCTCCCACTCGTCCACGGGTTCGTCCGGAAGACGGAAAATCAAGGCTGCCTTGGCTTTCTGAGCAGTGGGGGAGTTAATGATTTTTTGAACGCGCAAGCCCATGCGGACATAGGCGTCAGGTAGGGCGGAGGAAGTGTCCACGGGATTATCCTTATTAAGCTGTACGTGCATACAGTATTTAACTGTAGGCATTTTCGCAACTGCTTAAAATTCAAGAGAATCCTCTGACAGCAAACTTTTCCATTTGATGTAGGGCGAGGGGAGTTTTTGTCGGTTGGGCGGTGGAACCACTCGCCAAGACTGGCGAGTGGTGAAAACACTGCTCAAGCGGAATCGCTTGAGCGAGGGCGAATCAGTATTCCCAGAACATCCGTTGCAGCTCTTTGCTGTCGTTGGTCTTGGTCAGAGCGACCATGGCCAGGATGCGGGCTTTTTGCGGGTTCAGGTCGTGTGCGACAACCCAGTCATATTTGTCGTCAGGTTGTTCAGCATTTCGCAGCACGAAACCACCGGCGTTGACGTGAGATGAACGGATAATCTGCACGCCATCCTTGCGCAGGGCTTGCAGGCTTGGAACGACCTTTGAGGAGACCGAGCCATTGCCGGTACCGGCGTGGATGATGGCTTTGGCGCCGGACTGTGCCAGTGCCTTGTAAGCCGTATCGCTGACGTTGCCATAGGAGTAGGCGATTTCTACGTCTGGCAGGCTCTTGATGTTCTTGATGTCGAACTCGGAATCCATCGTGTGACGCTTGGCGGGCAAGCGGAACCAGTAGGATTTGCCTTCGACCACCATCCCGAGTGGGCCCCAGGCGCTTTTGAAGGCCTCGGTCTTGATGTTGATCATTTTGCTGACATCCCGACCCGACTGAATTTCATCGTTCATGGTCACCAGAACGCCTTTGCCGCGTGCTTCTTTACTGCTGGCCACGGCCACGGCGTTATACAGGTTCAGCATACCGTCGGCCGACATCGCAGTGCCCGGGCGCATGGAGCCGACCACAATGATGGGTTTGTCGGTTTTTTCCACCAGGTTCAGAAAATAGGCGGTTTCTTCCAGGGTGTCGGTGCCGTGGGTGATCACGATGCCGTCGACGTCTTTGCTGTCGGCCAATTCGGCCACGCGGCGACCCAGCTGCAACAGGTTATCGTTGGTGATGCTCTCGGAGGCAATCTGCATGACCTGTTCGCCACGAACATTGGCCAATTGACTCAGTTCCGGAACGCCGGCGATCAATTTGTCCACGCCGACTTTCGCCGCTTGATAGGTCGCACTGTTGGCAGCGCTGGCGCCCGCACCGGCAATAGTGCCGCCGGTGGCCAGGATTACCACGTTCGCCAGTTTTTGTTGGGTTTCAACTTCTTTTGCCTGAAGGGCGGTAGGCAGGAGCAGCAGGAGGGCCAAGGCGCCCGGAGCAAAATTTTTCAAAGCAGATGTCATTATTTTTCTCTCTAGTAGTGACGGTGCTGGTGCAGGTTCATCTAGATGCGCCCCAAGTGAATCTGAAGGCTCGGGGTATGGGGGAAGAGCAGGATCTGTACCAGTCATCTTTTACGCTGAGAAAAAACGCTCAACCTGCTGATTTGTTTAAGTATTTAAACTGGATGTGTAATGAGGCGTGACCCCAAATGTCCGGATTTCCGAATATCTGACATTTTTGTGTTCGGCTCACCGAAGGATGGAGCGTGAATCAGCGCTAAAGAAATCTGTATTCAGGTCGATCTCCTTCCTGAGGAATCGTTTTTTCAGGGAGTTCACATGTCGTTGACTGTCGGTTTTCCAAGTGCGTCGGTGATCAACATTGGCGGTAAATCACCGGCGACCGTCGAGACGTTGAATGAGTCGGCGTCTGACACCGCGCAGCAGCGGTTGGGTCTGGAGGAGGGCGAGAAGAAAGCGGTCAGCCCCGGCGATGTTCGCGGCTCTGAAACCGAAAGCGGTGACAGTCAAAGCGTCGCGGTCAAAGTGCTGCTCAAGCGGATGCAGGAGTTGCAACAGCAACTGCGTGAACAACAGCAGCAGTTGGCGGCTGTCCAAGCGAGGGAGTTTCCAACGCTGGAAGCCAAGGCGACCGCGGTCATGACGATTCAGGGGCAAATTGCCGATACCTCGGCCGCGTTGTTGCAAGTTACCGCAGCCTTGGTGAAGGAACTGACCAAGGACACCGGCACCGGAAGCGTGATCAATACGACAGCCTAATGAAAACGGTCAGCGCTTGCGGCCCGTTGAGCTCATCAAAGGTTTTTCCGGTCGTTGACAAATTTTGACAAGGTTCGCATAGTTCGATCTACGCAAACGTTTGCGAGGTGCTTTCGGCGGACAAATCCATCGATGAGCACCTCGCAGCCTACGCCGGCGCAAGCGTTGCTCACAATAATCATAAGATCGGAGTGAACCCATGAAGCTGCCATTCGCTGGACGTCTTCTTGCTGTCGCTATGCTGGCTGCCGCATCCGCCGCGCTGCCTGTCTCTTCGGCCTTCGCCGAGTCCCCGGAAAAACCCAAGGTCGCGCTGGTCATGAAGTCCCTGGCCAACGAATTCTTCCTGACCATGGAAGACGGCGCCAAGGCTTACCAGAAAGACCACTCCGGTGAATTCGAGCTGATTTCCAACGGTATCAAGGATGAAACGGATACTGCCAACCAGATCCGTATCGTCGAGCAAATGATTGTTTCCAAAGTCGATGCCCTGGTCATCGCACCGGCTGATTCCAAGGCAATGGTTCCGGTGATCAAAAAAGCGGTGGATGCTGGTATCACGGTGATCAACATCGATAATCAGCTCGACCCGATGGTGCTCAAAAGTAAAAATATCAGCGTTCCGTTCGTAGGCCCGGATAACCGCAAAGGTGCGCGCCTGGTCGGTGAGTACCTGGCCAAACAGCTCAACGTCGGTGACGAAGTCGGCATCATCGAAGGCGTATCCACCACCACCAATGCCCAGGCCCGCACCGCTGGTTTCAAGGACGCAATGGAGGCCGCGCAGATCAAGGTGGTGTCGGTTCAGTCCGGTGACTGGGAAATCAATAAGGGCAACCAGGTGGCTTCTGCCATGCTCAGCGAATACCCGCAGATCAAAGCCCTGCTGGCCGGTAACGACAGCATGGCGGTGGGGGTCGTGTCAGCCGTGCGCGCGGCAGGCAAGACCGGTAAGGTGCAAGTGGTTGGTTATGACAACATAAACGCCATCAAACCGATGCTCAAAGACGGTCGTGTGCTGGCTACTGCCGACCAGTTTGCCGCCAAGCAAGCCGTGTTTGGCATCGAGTCTGCGTTGAAAATCATCAAGGGCGAAAAAGTCGACAGCGCCAACGGTGTGATCGAGACTCCGGTAGAGCTGGTTACGAAGTAATCCTCTGGCGACCCAACGGTGCTCGCCTGCATGGGTGAGCGCATGGAGATTTTTATGTCCGTTCGCACCCCGAACGCTGTCCTCTCTGTCAGTGGTATCGGCAAGACCTACGCCCAACCGGTCCTCACCGGCATCAACCTGACGCTCATGCGCGGCGAGGTGCTGGCACTGACCGGCGAGAACGGCGCGGGCAAAAGCACGCTGTCGAAGATCATTGGCGGACTGGTTGTGCCGACCACGGGGCAGATGCAATTTCAGGGGCAGGATTATCGCCCTGGCAGTCGGGCCCAGGCTGAAGACCTGGGCATCCGCATGGTCATGCAGGAATTGAATCTGCTGCCGACCCTGTCGGTGGCGGAGAACCTGTTTCTCGATAACTTGCCCGGCAACGGCGGCTGGATCAGCCGCAAGCGATTGCGCATGGCTGCCCTTGAAGCCATGGCTCAGGTCGGACTCGATGCAATCGATCCGGACACTCTGGTCGGCGAGCTGGGCATCGGTCACCAGCAAATGGTCGAAATCGCCCGCAACCTGATCGGCGATTGCCACGTGCTGATCCTCGACGAACCCACGGCGATGCTCACCGCCCGTGAAGTCGAGATGTTGTTCGAGCAAATCACCCGCCTGCAGGCCCGTGGCGTATCGATCATCTATATCTCCCATCGCCTTGAAGAACTCGCCCGGGTGGCCCAGCGCATTGCTGTATTGCGTGATGGCCACCTGGTGTGCGTCGAACCGATGGCTAATTACAACAGCGAGCAATTGGTCACCTTGATGGTCGGCCGTGAGCTCGGCGAACACATCGACATGGGGGCGCGCAACATCGGTGCTCCGGCGTTGACGGTCAAGGGCCTGACCCACGCCGACAAGGTTCGTGACGTGTCCTTCGAAGTGCGCGCCGGCGAGATCTTCGGTATTTCCGGTTTGATCGGGGCAGGGCGCACCGAATTGCTGCGCCTGATCTTCGGCGCCGATACAGCCGACAGCGGCACGGTGGCGCTGGGCTCACCGGCGCAGGTTGTCAGTATCCGTTCTCCGGTGGACGCGGTTAGCCATGGCATCGCCCTGATTACCGAAGACCGCAAGGGTGAAGGCCTGCTGTTGACGCAGTCGATCAGCGCCAACATCGCGCTGGGCAACATGCCCGGCATTTCCAGTGGCGGCTTTGTCAATAACGGCGATGAGCTCTCCTTGGCCCAGCGTCAGATCGATGCCATGCGCATTCGCAGCTCTGGCCCGACACAATTGGTCAGCGAACTGTCCGGCGGTAACCAGCAGAAAGTGGTAATCGGTCGTTGGCTGGAGCGAGATTGCTCGGTGTTGCTGTTTGACGAACCGACCCGGGGTATCGACGTCGGTGCCAAGTTCGATATCTATGCGCTGCTCGGTGAGCTGACTCGCCAGGGCAAAGCGCTGGTGGTGGTGTCCAGCGACCTGCGCGAATTGATGTTGATCTGCGACCGGATTGGCGTGTTGTCAGCGGGACGCCTGATCGACACCTTCGAGCGTGACAGCTGGACTCAGGATGACTTGCTTGCGGCCGCATTTGCCGGCTACCAAAAACGTGATGCGCTGCTCAATGAAGCAGCGCCTAGGGATTTCCCATGAAAACCGCATCTTTAGCCGGCAAACGCAGCGGCAACTTTTATGGCCTCGGCACCTATCTGGGTCTGGCCGGTGCCTTGCTGGCGATGGTTGTGCTGTTCTCGATCCTGAGCAGCCATTTCCTGTCTTACGACACGTTCAGTACGTTGGCCAACCAGATTCCTGACCTGATGGTGCTGGCGGTCGGGATGACGTTCGTGTTGATCATCGGGGGAATCGATCTATCAGTGGGCTCGGTGTTGGCGCTCGCCGCCTCAACGGTCAGCGTGGCGATTCTCGGCTGGGGCTGGAGCGTCCTGCCCGCCGCGTTGCTCGGCATGGCGGCAGCGGCCTTGGCCGGGACCCTCACCGGTTCGATCACCGTGGCGTGGCGCATTCCGTCGTTCATCGTGTCCCTCGGTGTGTTGGAAATGGCCCGTGGCGTGGCCTATCAGATGACCGGATCGCGCACGGCGTACATCGGCGATGCCTTCGCCTGGTTGTCCAACCCGATCGCCTTCGGGGTTTCGCCGTCGTTTATCATTGCCTTGCTGATCATCTTCATCGCCCAGGCTGTATTGACCCGAACCGTGTTCGGTCGCTACCTGATCGGTATCGGCACCAATGAAGAAGCGGTGCGGTTGGCGGGAATCAATCCCAAGCCCTACAAAATCCTGGTGTTCAGCCTGATGGGCTTGTTGGCTGGAATCGCCGCGCTGTTTCAGATTTCGCGCCTGGAAGCGGCGGACCCGAACGCTGGCTCCGGCCTGGAGCTGCAAGTGATCGCCGCAGTGGTGATCGGTGGCACCAGCCTCATGGGTGGGCGTGGTTCAGTCATCAGTACGTTCTTTGGCGTGTTGATCATTTCCGTCCTGGCGGCCGGCCTGGCGCAGATCGGCGCCACCGAGCCGACCAAGCGCATCATCACCGGCGCGGTGATCGTGGTCGCGGTGGTGCTCGACACCTACCGCAGTCAACGCGCAAGTCGGCGGGCCTGAGTCATGGCAACGATCAAAGATGTGGCAGCACTCGCGGGGATTTCCTACACCACGGTTTCCCACGTGGTGAACAAGACCCGACCGGTCAGCGAAGAAGTGCGGATCAAGGTAGAGGCAGCGATCAAGACCCTGGACTATGTGCCCAGCGCCGTGGCCCGTTCCCTCAAGGCCAAAACTACCGCGACCATCGGTTTGCTGGTACCCAACAGCCTCAACCCGTACTTCGCCGAGCTGGCTCGGGGTATCGAGGATTACTGCGAGCGTAACGGTTACTGCGTGATTCTCTGCAATTCCGACGACAACCCGGACAAACAGCGCAGTTACCTGCGTGTATTACTGGAAAAACGCATCGACGGCCTGATCGTCGCGTCGGCAGGCGGTGACAGCGGGTTGGTGCAGGGCCTGGCAGGTGTGCGTACGCCGATGGTGATCGTCGACCGCGGATTGGAAGGGGTCGATGCGGACCTGGTGCGTATCGATCACGAGTACGGTGCCTACCTCGCGACTCGACACTTGTTGGAGTTGGGGCACCGTGACATCGCCACGATCAGTGGACCGGCGTCCACCAGCGTCGCGCAAATGCGTCTGGCGGGTTTCTGCCGGGCGCTGCAAGACGCGGGCATCGAAGTGCCCAGTGAGCGCATGCTGGAAAGTGACTTCACCAGCACTGGCGGCTACAACGCCGCCGCGATTCTGCTGGATAGAGATCCGCCCAGCGCCATTTTCGCGGCCAACGACATGATCGGTATCGGCGTGCTGCGCGCGGCAGCCGAGCGCAATGTTCGCGTACCGACGGAGCTGTCGGTGATTGGCTTCGACGATATCCAGATGAGCCGCTATGTCTATCCGGCATTGACCACCGTCGGCCAATCAATCCTGCAACTTGGCGAGATGGCCGCTGAAGTCCTGCTGAGAAGAATCGCCAAGCCGGAACTGATGACCGAGCAACGGATCGTGACGCCGAGCATTGTCATGCGGGAATCGACCGCGCCATTGGCGGGTAATTTTGCCGAATACCGCTGAAATCGAATGAATGAGTAGCAATGTATGCCAGCAAAAGTAGTGGTTATAGGCAGTCTGAACATGGACCTGGTGACCCGGGCGCCGCGGTTGCCGAAGGGCGGAGAAACGTTAATCGGTCAGTCGTTCACCACCGTATCCGGCGGCAAGGGTGCGAATCAGGCCGTGGCCGCCGCGCGACTGGGTGCCCAGGTGTCGATGGTCGGCTGTGTAGGTCGGGATGCCTACGGTGAGGCGCTGCAGGGAGCCTTGTTGGCCGAGCAAATCGATTGTCAGGCGGTCAGCGCCGTGGAGGGAGCCAGCGGTGTGGCGCTGATTGTGGTGGACGACGACAGCCAGAACTCGATCGTTATTGTTGCTGGTGCCAACGGCGCACTGACGCCGGCGCTGATCGGGTGCTTCGACTCGGTCCTGCAGGATGCCGACGTGATCATCTGTCAGCTGGAAGTGCCGGATGCCACGGTGGGCCATGCACTCAAGCGCGGCCGGGAGCTGGATAAGACCGTGATCCTTAATCCGGCGCCGGCGAGCCACCCATTGCCTCCAGAATGGTACGCGAACATCGACTATCTGATTCCCAACGAAAGTGAAGCCTCGGCACTGAGCGGTTTGCCAGTGGACTCTCGACAAACCGCGCAAGTCGCGGCGACACGCTTGATCGAGATGGGCGCCGGCAAGGTCATCATCACCCTCGGTGCCCAGGGTTCGCTGTTCGCCAATGGTCAGCGCTTCGAGCATTTTCCTGCGCCAGCCGTGAAAGCGGTCGACACCACGGCGGCCGGGGATACGTTCGTCGGTGGTTTTGCCGCCGCGTTGGCGAGTGGTAAAAGCGAAGCCGAAGCAATCCGTTTTGGCCAGGTTGCTGCAGCCCTTTCGGTCACGCGGGCGGGCGCGCAACCCTCGATTCCCACCTTGTCAGAAGTCCAGGCGTTCAAGGCTCCATGAAGAAGACACCGTTGCTCAATATTGCGCTGTCGCGCTTGATCGCCTCCCTTGGCCATGGCGACAAAGTGGTCATCGGTGATGCGGGGTTGCCGGTTCCTCCGGGCGTGGAGCTGATCGATCTGGCCCTGACTCAGGGTGTACCGGATTTCATCAGCACCCTGAAAGTTGTGCTTAGCGAAATGCAGGTCGAAAGCCATGTGCTGGCCAGTGAAATTCTGGAGAAAAAACCATCGGTCCTGGCACCTCTGGACGAGCTGAATGCCTACGGGGCGTTGGGGCCGCGTGAATTGCTGAGCCATGAGCAATTCAAGATACTCAGTCGGCAGGCCCGGGCGATTGTGCGGACCGGCGAATGCCAGCCGTACTGTAACGTCGTACTGATTGCTGGAGTGACGTTTTAACCCGTTTCTGTTTTTATCCGGCACATGGCGTGCGCCCTCTATCGTGATACCGGAAAACTGCCCAACCGCTTCGGAGCCTGCTGCTTTTGTCCATGATTACCGCAACCAGCGCTCGCGCGGCGCAAAAGATCGACCTGATCATCGATACTGATCCGGGTGCCGACGATGTGGTTGCCTTGCTGTTTGCGCTGGCATCGCCGCAGGAGTTGAACATCCGCGCATTGACCACCGTCGCCGGCAATGTGCGTCTGGACAAGACATCGCGTAATGCAAGGTTGGCGCGCGAGTGGGCAGGGCGCGAGGAGGTGCCGGTCTACGCTGGAGCGAAAAAACCGCTGATGCGCAAACCCATCTATGCCGAGAACATTCATGGCATGGAAGGGTTGTCGGGCGTGACCGTGTATGAGCCCGGTAAGGGCCTCGCCGAGGGCAACGCGGTCGACTACCTGGTCGATACCCTGATGACGGCCGAAGCTCACAGCATCACCCTTGCCATGCTGGGACCGCAGACCAACCTGGCCCTGGCGCTGATTCAGGAGCCGGGCATCGTTCAAGGCATCAAGGAAGTGGTGGTCATGGGCGGAGCGCACTTCAACGGTGGCAACATCACGCCGGTGGCAGAGTTCAACCTGTTCGCCGATCCGCAAGCGGCCGAGGTGGTGCTTGAAAGTGGTGTGGCATTGACCTATCTGCCGCTGGATGTGACCCACAAGATCCTCACCAGCGACGCGCGCGTGCAGCGGATCGCCGCGTTGAACAATACCGCCAGCAAGCGGGTGATTGAGATTCTGAATGACTACATCAAGCCCGACATGGAGCAATACGGCATCCCGGGTGGCCCGGTGCACGATGCTGCGGTCATCGCCTATCTGCTCAAGCCGCAGCTGTTCAGTGGGCGTGCGGTCAATATGTTGATCGACAGTCGCGAAGGACCGACCTTTGGTCAGACCATCGTCGACTGGTATGACTGTCTCAAGTCGCCAAAGAATGTCCTCTGGGTAGAGAGCGCCGACGCCGAGGGCTTCTTCGATCTGCTGACCGAGCGACTGGCTCGTCTGAAATAGTCCTCATGTTCGAAGGTTGGGCTATTACGCCTTTTCCGAATGTCCGGTGTGGTGGTTCGTTGGATACTTTTCGAAAATTTGCTCGATGAAGGATTGAGCGGCCTCGGTGCCCAGTTCCTTGACCAGTAGATCGATACCGATGATCGCGAGTTCTTCCGGACTGCCGGGACTGTAGGAGCTGTGACCTTCTGGCCACTTGGCTTTGATGTCGGCGTCGATGCTTACGGTGGTCATGATGGCGCTCGCACAGTCGGAGGGGCTGGAGCGTCGAGTTAACCATTTTGCGGCGTCTTTGGCACTCCGACTTAGGCATGAGTGAGAGGCTATGCGACACTTGGCCTTTGATGACTTTTCAAGGACTGCGCTGTGCAGATTGATTTGAACACCCATGACGGCTTGACCCTTGACGCAGTACGTCAGCTGCTGGCATCTGCCAGCGACGATGAGCACACGCAATTACGAGTGACCAAGGGTGGCATCGCCTATATTTCATCAGGCGTTGTGGGCGGCACCGATATAGATGGATTGCTGTTCCGTCTGGAAACCTGGGCCAAGGGGTCCGGTTATGTCGGGCGGGTCGCGGCGAGTGATGAGGTTTGGGTCATGCAGATCTTCAATGCGTTGAAGCAGAACTGGCCGAAGCCAGCCTATGACTACATTGACGTCTATTGAGCGTTTTTCATATTCAGTCACGATTGAAGGATGAAGGGCAGGGTGGTGCTCAGGCAAACTTGCCGTTTGTCTGCGCAACGGGACAGGTCGCCAATAGTCCTTGTGAAACCAATCGCCGGAATGGCGGTCGCACGATCTCAGCTTAACTCTCGAAAAAAGGAGGCTTCATGCCTTGGAAGCTCGCGTCATTGGGTACTTTGTTGGGCGCTGCCCTGCTGGCCGGTTGCAGTACAGCCACCACTGAGTCGGCAACAGACCCTGTAACGACGACTGACACAGGTCACAGCCGTTGTGAGGCCAAAGCGGCCGAATTCACCATTGGCAAACAGGCTTCGCCCGAGCTGCTGGAGCAGGCGAGAAAACGCGCGGGCGCACAGAATGCGCGATTCCTGCAGCCTAACGATATGGTGACGCTGGAGTATCGCTCCGATCGTTTGAACCTGAATACCGATGCCAATCGGGTCGTCACTCGCGTCAACTGCGGCTGATCCTTCAGGCTTTTGCGTTACCCATAAAAAACCCCGTCACATGGACGGGGTTTTTTTAGTGCGCCTGGAAATTACTCTGGGCGAACTTGAGCAGCTTGCATACCCTTTTGGCCTTTCTCAGCCACGAAGGAAACGGTTTGGCCTTCTTTCAGGCTTTTGAAACCGTCGCTTTCGATAGCTTTGAAGTGTACGAACAGGTCGTCACCGCCACCTTGAGGAGTGATGAAGCCGAAGCCTTTTTCATCGTTGAACCATTTAACGGTGCCGGTTTGGCGATTAGACATGGTGTATCTCCAAGAAACATATATTTTCAGTAGTACTGTGCTGCTCAGGCCAACTGGGCACACCGGGGTATCATAGTCGAAATGTTCGCTTTGGGAGCCCCCCGCGGCCGCTGTTTGCCCAACTGTCGCACATTCTTTGTTGTCTTATGCGGCTGAAAGCCCCGTTTTAAAAGGCTTTCAGCTGAAAGTAAAGACGATAAAAAAAGCTGTAAAACCTGCATAAATCGTAGGAAAAAGCACTTTTCACAGGCCATTCATCGGCTGAAAGCACCTTTTAGCGCGTTGACAGGCTTATTTTTTCACCGGATTAGTGGCCTTGCACTTGGAAATCTGGGTCAGTGCTTGCTGCCGCAGTTCCGGGGTAGCCTGGTTATCCATCAAGGACTGAAGGTCCTTGGCCGGGTAAGACTTGATCGCATCGGCACCGCAAGCACAGTGCGCCTTTGCCGCCGCAGCGCCGATCTGCGGGGTGGCTGCCTGGGTGCACTGCGCCATGTACTTCTCGCGCTCACCCTTGGGCCATTCGGCGTGGGCGGCCAGCGGCAGCAACAGGACGATGGGGGCGACTACAGCGAACAAACGATTCAGACGCATGCCGGGATGCTCCTTGTGGGTCAATGTCTTGTTATCTGAGGGGTAAAGCACCGATCTAGTTCAGCACTCTGGCATAAAAACAGTGGATTTTCCCCGACAGAAAACCGCTGCGGCGCCACGATCGCTCATCTGTGCTAGCATGCCCGGCTCGAGCACTTGCAGGCACCGGTCGACCTACAGTCCCGTGTGCGGTAGATGCCCGAATTAATCCTGATTTGAATCCCAGTCACTCTGGTTCGGTTTTCCGGTTGGCCGCAAGGCTCCTGCCGCTGTAAGGCAGGCGTTCGTCATTGAATGGCCTGGATCGGATCTTGTACTGGCTCATCCCAACCCACGTGACCTTTGGTAGGGGTCACCACTAGGAGAGGAGGCGCCATGCCAACTATTACTCTTCCCGACGGCAGTCAACGCTCATTCGATCACCCGGTTTCCATTGCCGAGGTCGCCGCATCCATTGGTGCCGGTCTGGCCAAGGCCACTGTGGCCGGCAAGGTCAATGGCAAGCTGGCTGATGCCAGCGACATCATCGACAGCGACGCTACGCTGCAAATCATCACGCCAAAGGATGAAGAGGGGCTGGAGATCATTCGTCACTCTTGCGCCCACCTGGTGGGGCACGCGGTCAAGCAACTGTACCCGACCGCCAAAATGGTCATCGGCCCGGTGATTGACGAAGGTTTCTATTACGACATCGCCTACGAGCGTCCTTTCACTCCGGACGATCTGGCTGCCATCGAACAGCGCATGCAGCAGCTGATCGAAAAAGATTACGACGTGATCAAGAAAGTCACTCCGCGCGCCGAAGTGATCGAAGTGTTCAAGTCCCGCGGTGAAGACTACAAGTTGCGCCTGGTCGAGGACATGCCGAACGAGCAGGCCATGGGCCTGTACTATCACGAAGAATATGTCGACATGTGCCGCGGTCCACACGTGCCGAACACCCGCTTCCTGAAATCCTTCAAGCTGACCAAGTTGTCCGGCGCCTACTGGCGCGGTGATGCAAAGAACGAGCAATTGCAGCGCGTTTATGGCACCGCGTGGGCCGACAAGAAGCAGCTGGCTGCCTACATCCAGCGCATCGAAGAGGCCGAGAAGCGCGATCACCGCAAGATCGGCAAACGTCTGGGCCTGTTCCACACCCAGGAAGAGTCGCCGGGCATGGTGTTCTGGCACCCGAATGGCTGGACCCTGTACCAGGTGCTTGAGCAGTACATGCGCAAGGTGCAGCGTGACAACGGTTACCTGGAGATCAAGACGCCCCAGGTTGTTGACCGCAGCCTGTGGGAGAAATCCGGGCACTGGGCCAACTATGCCGACAACATGTTCACCACTCAGTCGGAAAACCGCGACTACGCCATCAAGCCCATGAACTGCCCTTGCCACGTGCAGGTGTTCAATCAGGGGCTGAAGAGCTACCGCGAGTTGCCGATGCGTCTGGCCGAATTCGGTGCCTGCCACCGTAACGAGCCATCGGGCGCGTTGCACGGCATTATGCGCGTGCGTGCGTTCACTCAGGATGACGCCCACATCTTCTGCACTGAAGAGCAGATGCAGGCTGAATCCGCTGCATTCATCAAGCTGACCATGGATGTCTACGCCGACTTCGGCTTCAAAGACATTGAAATGAAGCTGTCCACTCGTCCGGAAAAGCGCGTCGGTTCCGATGAGTTGTGGGATCGCGCCGAAGCCGCACTGGCCGCAGCCCTTGATAGTGCGGGCCTGCCGTACGATTTGCAGCCGGGAGAGGGGGCGTTCTACGGTCCGAAGATTGAATTCTCGCTGAAAGATTGCCTCGGTCGCGTGTGGCAATGTGGTACCTTGCAGCTCGATTTCAACCTGCCTGTCCGTCTGGGCGCCGAATTTGTCTCCGAAGACAACAGCCGCAAGCACCCGGTGATGTTGCACCGGGCGATTCTGGGTTCGTTCGAGCGTTTCGTCGGAATTCTGATCGAGCACTACGAGGGGGCATTCCCAGCGTGGCTGGCGCCGACTCAGGCTGTGGTGATGAATATCACTGATAAACAGGCAGATTTTGTCGCTCAGGTCGAAAAAACTCTCAACGAAAGCGGGTTTCGTGCCAAGTCTGACTTGAGAAATGAAAAGATCGGCTTTAAAATCCGCGAGCATACTTTGCTCAAGGTTCCATATCTCTTGGTTATTGGAGATAAGGAAGTCGAGACTCAGACTGTCGCTGTGCGCACTCGTGAAGGTGCTGACTTGGGCTCGATGCCCGTCGCCCAGTTCTCCGAGTTTCTCGCACAAGCGGTTTCCCGGCGTGGTCGCCAAGATTCGGAGTAATTATTATTAAGCGTGATATGAGACAAGATAAACGAACTGCACCGAAAGCCCCGATCAACGAGAATATCTCGGCACGCGAGGTTCGGTTAATTGGCGCTGACGGCGAGCAGATTGGCATCGTCTCGATTGATGAAGCGCTCCGTATCGCTGAAGAAGCCAAGCTTGATCTGGTAGAAATCTCCGCTGACGCAGTCCCGCCTGTTTGCCGGGTGATGGACTACGGCAAATCGATCTTCGAAAAGAAGAAGCAGATTGCAGCGGCGAAGAAGAACCAGAAGCAGATTCAGGTAAAAGAAATCAAGTTTCGTCCAGGGACGGAGGAAGGGGATTACCAGGTAAAACTACGCAACCTGGTACGTTTCCTGAGTGACGGGGACAGGGCCAAGGTATCCTTGCGATTCCGCGGCCGTGAGATGGCCCACCAGGAGCTGGGGATGGAACTCCTCAAGCGAGTCGAAGTTGACTTGCAAGAGTACGGTTCGGTCGAACAGCATCCTAAGATGGAAGGACGCCAGCTGATCATGGTCATCGCCCCGAAAAAGAAGAAGTAATCAACAGGGCACGGCAGGCCTTCTGATTATGTTTATCAACTGAATGCGGAGTATCCGAACATGCCAAAAATGAAAACCAAAAGTGGTGCTGCCAAGCGGTTTCTGAAAACTGCTAACGGCATCAAGCACAAACACGCTTTCAAGAGCCACATCCTGACCAAAATGTCGACCAAGCGTAAGCGTCAACTGCGCGGTAGCAGCTTGCTGCATCCGTCTGACGTGGCAAAAGTCGAGCGCATGCTGCGCCTTCGTTAATTTTAGTCAAGAATAGAGGAAGTAACTCATGGCTCGTGTAAAGCGTGGCGTCATTGCCCGTAAACGTCACAAAAAAATTCTGAAACTTGCTAAAGGCTACTACGGCGCTCGTTCGCGCGTATTCCGTGTTGCCAAGCAAGCGGTAATCAAGGCAGGCCAATACGCCTACCGTGACCGTCGTCAGAAAAAACGTCAGTTCCGCGCTCTGTGGATCGCTCGTATCAACGCTGGTGCTCGTATCAACGGTCTGTCCTACAGCCGTTTCATCGCCGGCCTGAAAAAAGCGTCCATCGAGATCGACCGTAAGGTTCTGGCTGATCTGGCAGTGAACGAAAAAGCGGCGTTTGCTGCGATTGTCGAGAAAGCTAAAGCCACCTTGGCTTAAGTACCCCCGACAGTCACCCGGCCTCACCTCTGTGGGGTCAGGTGTTAAACGTCATAAATAGGGGAAGAGCCTTCAAGCTCTTCCCCTATTTCGTATCTGGAGTCTGTACATGGAAAACCTGGACGCGCTCGTCTCTCAAGCACTAGAGGCTGTGCAAAGCGCTGAAGATATCAATGCCCTGGAGCAAATCCGGGTTCACTACCTTGGCAAGAAAGGTGAATTGACTCAGGTGATGAAGACCCTGGGGAATTTGCCGGCAGAAGAGCGTCCGCAAGTCGGCGCGCTGATCAACGTTGCCAAGGAGCGTGTCACAGAGGTTCTCAATGCGCGCAAGGCGCTGTTCGAGGAGGCCGATCTTGCGGCCAAGCTCGCCGCCGAATCCATTGACGTGACCCTGCCTGGCCGCGGCCAGACCTCTGGCGGTCTGCATCCGGTTACCCGGACTCTGGAACGTATCGAGCAGTTCTTCACCCGCATCGGCTACGGTATCGCCGAAGGCCCCGAGGTCGAAGACGATTACCACAACTTCGAAGCACTCAACATCCCAGGCCATCATCCGGCCCGGTCGATGCATGACACCTTCTATTTCAATGCAAACATGCTGTTGCGTACCCATACCTCGCCGGTACAGGTTCGCACCATGGAGTCCAAACAGCCGCCGATCCGCATTGTCTGCCCGGGCCGTGTGTACCGCAGCGACTCCGATATCACTCACTCGCCGATGTTTCACCAGGTCGAAGGCCTGCTGGTCGATCGCGATATCAACTTCGCCGACCTGAAAGGCACTATCGAAGAGTTCCTGCGTGTGTTCTTCGAAAAAGAACTGGCCGTGCGTTTCCGCCCTTCGTACTTCCCGTTCACCGAGCCGTCCGCTGAAGTCGACATGGAATGCGTGATGTGCAGCGGTAAAGGCTGCCGCGTCTGCAAGCAGACCGGTTGGCTGGAAGTCATGGGCTGCGGCATGGTTCACCCGAACGTGCTGCGCATGTCCGGGATCGACCCGGAAGAATTTTCGGGCTTTGCCTTCGGCATGGGCGTTGAACGTCTGGCCATGCTGCGTTACGGCGTGAACGACTTGCGTCTGTTCTTCGACAACGACTTGCGGTTCCTCGCGCAATTTCGCTAGTCGTAACGAATTCTTAGGAGAGCAGGATGAAATTCAGTGAACAATGGCTGCGTGGCTGGGTAAGCCCGCAGGTAAGTCGCGACGAGCTGGTCGCTCGTCTGTCGATGGCCGGTCTTGAGGTCGATAGCGTTACGCCGGCCGCCGGTGTATTCAGTGGCGTGATCGTGGGCGAGGTGCTGAGCACCGAGCAACACCCGGACGCCGATAAGCTGCGCGTTTGCCAGGTCAGCAATGGCTCGGAGACTTTCCAGGTCGTATGCGGCGCGCCAAACGTGCGCCCGGGCCTTAAGATCCCGTTCGCCACCCTCGGTGCCGAGTTGCCGGGCGACTTCAAAATCAAGAAAGCCAAGCTGCGTGGCGTTGAGTCCAATGGCATGCTGTGTTCGCAAGCCGAATTGCAGGTGGGTGAAGGCAACGATGGTCTGATGGAGCTGCCGGCCGATGCGCCAGTGGGTCGGGACATTCGTGAATATCTGAATCTGGACGATGCCATCATCGAGGTCGACCTGACCCCGAACCGTGGCGACTGCCTGTCCCTGGCAGGTCTGGCCCGTGAAGTCGGTGCACTGTATGCCGCCCCGGTCACTCGTCCGGTGGTTGCTAGCGTTCCAGTCGCGCACGATGAAGTGCGTCCGGTCGAAGTACTGGCGCCTACTGCTTGCCCGCGTTACCTGGGGCGCGTGATCCGTAACGTCGACTTGTCCAAGCCTACGCCGTTGTGGATGGTCGAGCGCCTGCGTCGTGCCGACGTACGCAGCATTGATGCAGCTGTCGACATCACCAACTATGTCATGCTGGAGCTGGGTCAACCGCTGCATGCCTTCGATCTCGCCGAAATCAATGGCGGCATCCGCGTGCGCATGGCCGAAGAGGGCGAGAAGCTGGTGCTGCTCGACGGTCAGGAAGTCAGCCTGCGTAGCGATACGCTGGTGATTGCCGACCATACCCGCGCCCTGGCCATCGCCGGCGTCATGGGTGGCGAGCACAGTGGCGTCAACACCGCGACCACCCGCGATGTTTTCCTGGAAAGCGCGTTTTTCGATCAGATCGCCGTCGCTGGCAAGGCCCGTTCCTATGGCCTGCACACTGACGCATCGCACCGCTACGAGCGTGGCGTGGACTGGCAATTGGCCCGTGAAGCCATGGAGCGCGCCACTGGCCTGCTGCTGGAAATCACCGGTGGCGAAGCCGGCCCGATCATCGAAACCGTCAGTGAGCAGCACCTGCCGTCGATTGCTCCGGTGACTCTGCGTGCTCAACGCATCACCCAGATGCTGGGCATGGAAATGGATTCGGCCGAAGTCGAGCGTCTGCTCAGTGGTCTGGGTCTGAAGATTTCTGCTGATGGAGCAGGGCAGTGGCGCGTAGAAGTGCCAAGCCATCGCTTCGACATCAGCCTGGAAGTCGATCTGATCGAAGAACTGGCCCGTCTGTATGGTTACAACCGCTTGCCGGTACGTTACCCGCAAGCGCGCCTGGCGCCACAAGCCAAGGCCGAGGCTCGTAGCGAGCTGCCGGAGCTTCGCCGTCTGCTGGTTGCCCGTGGTTATCAGGAAGCGATCACCTATAGCTTCATCGACCCGAAGCAGTTCGAACTGTTTAATCCCGGTGTCGAGCCGCTGCTGCTGGCCAATCCGATTTCCAACGACATGGCTGCCATGCGTTCCTCCCTGTGGCCAGGCCTGGTCAAGGCGCTTCAGCACAACCTGAATCGTCAGCAGGATCGCGTGCGTCTGTTCGAAAGCGGCCTGCGCTTCGTCGGTCAGCTCGAAGGTTTGAAGCAAGAGCCGATGCTGGCGGGTGTGGTGTGCGGTAGCCGTCTGCCGGAAGGTTGGGCGCAAGGTCGTGATGTCGTCGACTTCTTCGACGTCAAGGCCGATGTGGAAGCGGTGCTGGGCTTCGCCGGTGCACTGGATACGTTCACTTTCGTGCCAGGCAAGCACCCAGCGTTGCACCCGGGTCAAACCGCTCGCATCGAGCGCGAGGGTCGTCTGGTCGGTTTTGTCGGTGCTATCCACCCGGAGTTGTCGAAAACCCTGGGCCTGGATCGTCCAGTGTTTGTGTTCGAGCTGGTTTTGGCGGAAGTCGCTTCGGGCAAAATGCCAAAATTCCACGAGTTATCGCGCTTCCCTGAAGTGCGTCGTGACCTGGCACTGATTGCGCACCAGGACGTTGCGGCCTCGGCTGTACTGGACGTAATCCGTGAAAATGCAGGCGAATGGCTGACAGACCTCAGGCTCTTTGACGTGTATCAGGGTAAAGGCATTGATCCTGATAGAAAAAGCCTCGCAGTCGGCTTGACCTGGCAGCATCCATCGCGCACTCTTAATGACGATGAGGTGAATTCCACGACGCAAAACATCCTCACCTCGCTCGAACAAAGGTTGGACGCCACGTTAAGGAAGTGACGTATGGGGGCTTTGACGAAAGCTGAGATGGCGGAACGTCTGTATGAAGAGCTGGGCCTGAACAAGCGGGAAGCCAAGGAATTGGTTGAACTGTTTTTCGAGGAAATCAGGCACGCTCTTGAAGACAACGAGCAGGTCAAATTGTCCGGTTTCGGCAATTTCGACCTTCGGGACAAACGCCAGCGGCCTGGCCGCAATCCGAAAACGGGAGAAGAAATCCCGATCACGGCTCGCCGTGTGGTCACCTTTCGTCCAGGCCAGAAGTTGAAGGCCCGAGTTGAGGCTTATGCTGGAACCAAGTCATAACGACGAGCTACCCGTCATCCCAGGCAAACGCTACTTCACCATTGGTGAAGTCAGCGAGCTGTGTGCGGTAAAACCGCATGTACTGCGCTATTGGGAGCAGGAGTTTCCTCAACTCAACCCCGTCAAACGCCGCGGAAACCGCCGGTATTATCAGCGCCAGGATGTGCTGATGATCCGGCAGATCCGCGCGCTTCTTTACGATCAAGGGTTCACCATCGGCGGCGCGCGTCTGCGTTTGTCCGGTGATGAAGCCAAAGACGACACCACGCAATACAAGCAAATGATTCGCCAGATGATTGCTGAGCTGGAAGATGTACTGGTGGTCCTCAAGAAATAAAATTCCTGCTTTTAAATACTTCCAGTTTTCAAAAGCTTGCGATATATTCTTGAGCGTTCCTCGAGAAGAGGAACAGGTTTCACGCCTAGTCGGGGCGTAGCGCAGTCCGGTAGCGCACTAGCATGGGGTGCTAGGGGTCGAGTGTTCGAATCACTCCGTCCCGACCATATAATTCAAGGGGTTGCGAGATTTTATCTCGCGACCCTTTTTTATTTTTTGTCGGTTTTACCCCTACAAAATCTTTGGCTCTGCGTGGATTTACCGTCGCAATTAGCCGGTACCTGCCTGTCGTAAAGGGCTGTAATCGACCCATTGCCGATAGTGATGGAAAAAAAACAATTCGTTTCCGGACGGGCAGGTTCTGCACGTATGGTTCGATGCCACGACGGGATCGTGGCGATCGTGGTAGTGCACGGTCGAGTGGATGTTTTCGAGCCGCGCTCGGTAGCAGTTTCTGGCAGTTCTCCGGTGTATTGGTGGAAAGTGAGATGCCAAAATTCGATGCAACCCCTAGTCAAATCGAACGCAGATGGTTTGTCACATGCAGTGCTATTTCGCAGTCAGCATGATGCAAGTCCTAAAGACGGACACTGGCAAAGGTTGATTCGTCTCGGGCGCTGTAGAGTGTCGACATCGTCTTGGCCAGGGGTGACAGCATCAGGGATTTTGGTACCGGAATCATCGCTACGTGATTCGCGGTGTTGGAGCTGACGCGCTCGTCGCGCGGCGGAATTCCATAGTATTCGCGGTAGCACTTGGAAAAGTGTGGTGTAGATATGAAGCCACAGATAGACGCGACTTCAATGATCGACATGGGGGTCTGCTTGAGCAGTTGTCGTGCGCGAACCAGGCGAAGCTTCAAGTAGTACCGCGATGGCGAGCAATGCAGGTACTTTTGGAACAGGCGCTCAAGTTGACGGCGCGACACCGAAACGTAGACGGCCAGCTCATCCAGATCAATCGGTTCTTCTAGGTTGGCTTCCATCAGTGCGACGATTTCCTGCAATTTCGGCTGGTTGGTGCCGAGCATGTGCTTGAGTGGCACACGCTGGTGATCTTGCTCGTTGCGGATTCGTTCGTAGACGAACATTTCCGAGATTGCGGCCGACAGCTCACGACCATGATCGCGACTGATTAGATGCAGCATCATATCCAGTGGCGCAGTGCCACCGGAGCTGGTGAAACGGTTGCGGTCGAGCGTGAACAGTCGAGTGCTTAAATTGACTCGCTGGAAGGCTTCCTGCATGGCCGCCAGACATTCCCAGTGCACGCTGCAATCGAATCCATCAAGCAATCCGGCAAGGGCCAATGCCCAACTGCCGGTGCATACCGCGCCAAGGCGTTTGGACTGACGCGCCTGGCTCTGCAGCCAAGTAATGTGCTCACGGGTAACAGTGCGTTGAATACCGATGCCACCACAAACGATCACGGTATCCAGGGGCGGGGCTTTGTGCATGGCAGCGTCGGGGGTGATTTGCAGACCGTCGCTGGCCCACACCTGACCACCATCAACGGTCAGGGTAGACCAGCGATACAACTCACGTCCCGATAGCTGGTTGGCCATGCGCAGCGGTTCGACTGCCGAGGCCAGTGAGATCAATGTGAAATTATCCAGCAGCAGAAAGCCTATGGACTGTGGCGTGCTGTTCTGGGGATGAGCCCCGGATTTGTTCGTTAACATCGTTGAATCTCCTCACACTAGGCGAGTGGTGGCCCTCGGCGCGGGCTCTTTTTATTACCCATCCTGCAAATGACGGGCTACTGGTGCTGACCTGATTAGGCAGTGCTAGTGGCTACTTGGTGATCCCTTGGCTTTTGTCGAGCCGGATCTCCCAGCCACACCATCAAAAATGTCCCAACCATTAGTATGGTCGCCACTGCGAAGAAAGGCATCGAGTAGCTCTGGGTGGCATCTTTGATCAGGCCAATGACGAAGGGGCCGGTAAAACCACCGAGGTTGCCGATCGAGACAATCATTGCCAGGCCACCGGCAGCCGCGCGACCGGTGAGGAAGGTGGATGGGATTGCCCAGAACGTCGCCTGGAACGAAAGAATGCTCGCGACCGTTAAGCAGAGGCAGGCAATCTTGAGTATTGGGTGTTCAATCAGTGCGGCAGCGACCAGCCCCGCAGCAGCCATTGCCAACGCGCCCACAACATAAGGCAAGCGTTGACGGCTTCGATTGGCCAAACGAGCCCACAAGGTCATTGCCATTGCACCTACGAGATAGGGTAGGGCCACAACCAGGCCCACCGTGCTGCTGGCGATACCCAGGCTTTTGATGATTTGCGGGAGCCAGATTCCGATTCCAATTGACCCTACGATGCAGCAGAAATTAACCGCTGCCAGTATGAAGACCTTCGGATTCGTCAGTGCAGCACGCAGGGTATTGCCGTGGGAAGCACTGATGTCCTTTTGTTCCTGGGACAAGCGATTGTTCAACCATGCCTTCTCGCGAGCGGACAGCCACTTGGCCTTTGCCGGAGAGTCGACGAGCAAGAAGAGGCAAGCGATGCCCAGCAAGACAGCGGGCATTGCTTCGGTAACCAGAAGCAGTTGCCAGTTTTTCAGTCCCATTACCCCATGCAGTTCGAGCAGCCAGCCCGAGAGGGGCGAACCGACAATGTTGGCCACCGGTATTCCGAGCAGGAAAGCGGCAGTCGCCTTGGCTCGCCATTTACCCGGGAACCAGTAGGTAAAGTACAAGTACACGCCAGGGGTAAATCCGGCTTCAGCGAGACCGAGCAGGAAGCGGGCGATACTGAAACTGATCGGGCCAGTGGCGAAGGCTGTGGCCATGGAGATCAGTCCCCAAGTGATCATGATGCGGGCTATCCAGACGCGAGCGCCAAAGCGCTGCATCAGGAGATTGCTGGGTATTTCAAACATGAAATACCCAAAAAAGAACAGGCCGGCGGCCCATCCGAACATCGTCGCCGTCAGCCCCAGATCCTGGTTCATGCTGATAGCGGCAAAACCGATGTTGGTTCGATCGAGATAGCTGATGACGTAGCAAATAAAGATGAAGGGAATGATTCGCCACAGTATGCGGCGCATCAAACGTTCGCCCTCGGCTTCACTGAGTGGCGCCAGGCCAGTCGGATTGTCGTTAGTCATGTCGTCACTTCTTTTGTAGTTGTTGTGTGCGCTGCGATGGGATGGGATTCAGCTGTGGGAGTACATCGCCAATCCCGGTGTCGAGGTGCGTACTTGAAGAATGCTTCCGGTCTCGGATTCGGTGATGAACAGTGTTCGACCATCCTCGCCACCGAAGGCCAGATTGGTGTTGCTGATGCCGGCACAGGAGACGATGCGCTGCAGAGGCTCCGCGACTTTCGATAGTTTCCAGACAGAGCCGAAACCGGTATGGGCAATGTAGAGATTGCTGTCTGCATCAATGGCAAGACCATCCGGGCCACCGAGGCCACCATGCAATTGCGCGAACACTCCGACTTTGCTGACGATCGAACCGTTGCCCAGCGGAATTCGCCAGATCTGCTGGGCACGAGTGACGGCGACCAGGAGGTGATTGAGCTTGGGGTCGAAGACGATCCCGTTGGGGCTCGGAATCGTGTTGAGCAGGCAAGTCAGGTTTCCGCTGGTATCGAGTTTGTAGACCCGACCACTGGCATCTTGCAGGCCGGTCTGGCCCTGGTCGGTGAAGTACAGATCGCCGTTGGGCGCAAACACGAGATCGTTCACGCCCTTGAACCCTTCGGAGCCGGCTGATTCCAGAAATGGCTGAATCTCGCCACTTTGCGGATCCAGAACCATGATGCCCCGCTTGTAATCCGTGATGAAGATTCGCCCGTCCTGGTGAATCTTCAGGCCGTTCGGCCAGCCGTCATAGGTACAGACCAGTTCCCATTCGCCTTGAGGCGAGATTCTGAAAATCCGTCCGTTCGGGATGTCCGTCACGTACAGACGGCCTTCGCGATCAAAGGATGGGCCTTCCAAAAACGAATCGATCGCGCGTCCCTGGCGGTTGGCATTCGCCCAGGCCGTGGGACGGGCGTTTCGGAAATGATCCGGCAGGCGGGTAAAGACGGTTGTTTCCAGGGGTGGTGGGGCGGCAAAAAAGCTCATGTCTGCTCCTGGCTGGGAGTCGGGAATCTTGACCCGATGATTGTTTTTATCGTTTTAATGCAACGTCATTTCAAAATAAATCATGATTCGACGAAAGGCGACAATATTTTTTTGCCGGGGAGGCTGATTTTTATTAGGTGTTGGTTTGGTCTTGACGGAGGGGGTTATTTTCTGAATATCTAAAAAAGGAATGTCGTTTCAAAAATAATAAAAGCGGAGTCCGGTTTGAAAATTACTTCCATGTATCGCATTGCCACAGCCGTTGGTTGTGGGCTCGCAGGCACCGTTGCCCAGGCTGATTTTTTGAAGGACAGCCATGCCGATCTGTCGATGCGCAATTTGTACTTCAACAGCGACAACCGTGATGGGGCAGCCAAGCCTTCAAAAACGGAGGAGTGGGCTCAGGGTTTCATCCTTGATTACCGCTCCGGCTACACACCCGGGCTCATAGGCGTCGGCGTCGATGCGATGGGCATGCTCGGTGTTACGTTGGACAGCGGAAAGGGCCGGCACCAGGGCAGCACAATGATCCCTTCCGATGGCGACAGCGCAGCCAGCGAATGGAGTAGCTTCGGCGCGACTGCCAAGGCGAGGTTGAGCCAGACCGAGCTGCGATATGGTCAATTGATGCCAAAGATTCCGCTGCTGGTGGCTTCTGATGGTCGACTGCTGCCGCAAACGTTCCAGGGCGTGCAGCTGCAATCCCGGGAGCTTGAAAATTTCACGTTCATGGGTGGGGCGCTGAACCGGGCGAAGGGGCGAGCCTCGACCGATCGCACGGGGCTTGCGGTCAATGGCGGAACCCAGGAAAGCAACCGCTTTTACTACGGTGGCGTCGACTATCGCGTCAGCCGCTCTTTGCTGCTGCAGTACTATGGAGGGCAGTTGGAGGATTACTACACGCAACATTTCGCAGGGCTCAACCACAGCTGGAGTCTTGGCGATTCAGGCTCGTTGACGACCGACCTCAGGTATTTCAGAACCCGTTCCGACGGCGCCAACGGCACCACCTCCGGACGTAGCCAGGGGTATGTCGCCAGTGGTTACACCTCGAATGGCGACGGCGAGATCGACAATGATCTCTGGAGCGCAGCCTTCACCTATCGCCTCGGTGGGCATGCGCTGACCCTGGGTTATCAAGACGTTTCCGATGACAGCAATTTCGTGCAGATCAATCAGGGCTCGATCGATAAGGGCGCCGGCGGCAGCAGTCTTTATCTATGGACAGACAAGATGCTCCTCAACTTCACGCGTGCCGGGGAGCGCACAGGGTTCGCGCAGTACGCCTATGACTTCGCTCCGCTCGGCGTGCCCGGGCTCAAAGCGACGGTGATGTACCTGAAGGGTGATCACATCCAGACTTCGAGCGGCGTGGAGCAATCCGAGTGGGAGCGCGACATTTCCCTGGATTACGTCATCCAGAGCGGCACTTTCAAGAATCTGGGCTTCACCTGGCGCAATGGCATGTCGCGCAGCGAGGCGACGCGCAACGGAGATCAGAACCGCCTGATCGTCAATTACACATTGCCGCTGTTCTGACCCACGCTGACGGATTATCCGGCTTGCAAACCGACGGTCTATAAAAAATAGAACGACGTTGCATTTTGTTGTTTGTGAAGGCACTGTATGGCCGCTCCCCTGACCTGATTCATGCGCTGGTACATGGATGTACCGGGTTCACAGGGATGGGGCGCACACACATTCAACAATGATCGGATTTCCGCTGAGCGTAGGTGAGACAAGAAAATGGCCAAAGCCGCCGATGTAGTTGTGCAATGCCTGGAAAATGAAGGTGTCGAGTATGTGTTCGGCATTCCCGGCGAGGAAAACCTCGACCTGCTTGAGTCTCTACGCAAGTCGAATATCAAGCTTGTGCTGACGCGTCACGAGCAATCCGCCGGCTTCATGGCCGCCACCTACGGCCGCCTCACGGGCAAGACCGGCGTCAGCCTTTCGACCTTGGGTCCGGGCGCGACGAATTTGGTGACCGCCAGCGCTTACGCCTATCTGGGCGGCATGCCGATGATGATGATTACGGGCCAGAAGCCGATCAAGAAGTCCAAGCAAGGCCGTTTTCAGATCATTGATGTGTGCGGCATGATGGCGCCCATCACCAAGTACACACACCAGTTCGCCTCCGCCGACAACATCCCTTCGCGGATGCGTGAGGCGTTTCGTCTCGCTGAAGAAGAGAAACCCGGAGCCGTGCATCTGGAGCTGCCGGAGGATATCGCCGCCGAGCAAACAGAAAGCATGCCGATCCCTCCGAGTCTGCATCGCCGTCCTTTGGCCGAGCACAAGGCTGTCGAGGCGGCTGTCGAGAAGCTGCAGCGCGCTCGCAGTCCGATCCTTGTCATTGGCGCGGGCGCCAACCGCAAGATGACCGCCAAGGTTTTGAAGCAGCTGATTGACGCAACCGGCATCCCGTTCATCACCACCCAGATGGGCAAGGGCGTGGTTGATGAGCGTCACCCGCGCTTCCTTGGCAACGCCGCATTGTCGTCGGGAGACTTCGTTCACCGCGCCATCGAGGCCGCCGACCTGATTGTCAATATCGGCCACGATGTGATCGAGAAGCCGCCATTCTTCATGGTTCGTGGCGGTACCGAGGTCATCCACATCAACTTCCGTTCTGCGGAAGTCGATGCCGTGTATTTTCCGCAAATTGAAGTGATTGGTGACATCGCCAATGCCGTCTGGCAGATCGGTGAAGCGCTGAATGACACCCGCCATTGGGACTTCACTCGCTTGATGGCGATCCGTGAGGCCAACGAAGCTCAAATCGTTGAAGGCGCGGATGACAACCGCTTTCCGGTTTACCCGCAGCGCCTGGTGGCTGACATCCGTCGGGTGTTGCCGTCCGAGGGCATCGTTGCTCTGGACAACGGCATCTACAAGATCTGGTTTGCTCGCAATTACAAGGCTCATAAGCCCAACACCGTGTTGCTGGACAACGCCCTGGCAACCATGGGGGCAGGGCTGCCTTCCGCCATGGCAGCGCACCTGGTGTACCCGGAACTTCCGGTGATCTCGGTGTGTGGCGACGGCGGCTTTATGATGAACAGCCAGGAGTTGGAGACGGCGGTTCGTCTGAGCATGAACTTGACCGTGGTCATCCTGCGCGACGATGGCTACGGCATGATCCGCTGGAAACAGGCCAACATGGGCTTCACCGACTTCGGCCTGGACTACGGTAACCCGGACTTCGTCAAGTACGCACAAGCCTATGGCGCCAATGGCCATCGCGTGGAGAGCGCCGAAGGTTTCCTGCCGCTGCTGGAGCACTGCGTTAAAACGCCAGGTGTGCACGTGATCGACTGTCCCGTTGATTACAGTGAAAACGACCGCATCCTGAACATGGAGTTACGCCAGCGCAGCGCTGCCATTTGATGCATGGCGAGCAACCGAATACCCGTCGTGCTTTCTTCAAAGGCTTCGAGCCCGGGCCGTGAGGGCTCAAGGTACGGGATCGAGGGCCGACTCGCCATCAGGTATCTGCGCGTCAGTGTCTGTTCGTGAGTCACGGTTTTAACCTCTGCCAGTGTGGTGCGATGGCGCACCTCACTGGTTTTTTGCTTTTCGGGCACCGTAAAATCTGGAGCAGTGGTTTGCATTCCTGTCCGGTTTTTTTGGGGTTGAACGTGGTTATGGCGACAGCTTGTGGCGAGTTCTATTACCACAAGGATGGCGAGGATATCGTCCTTGTCGGATAATCGATTTTCCGGCCCTTACAATGATTTGTTAATGGGCCTAACAGGTGAGGTTTTTCTGATGGCGAATGCGCGGCCGCGTCCAGCGGTAAATGGTGTGGCTTCGGCTGACCGGGTCTTGACCGTGCTCACGGCTTTTCGAGTCGGCGATACGGCGTTGAGCCTGGTGGAACTGGTTGAGCGTACCGGGCTGATCAAAAGCACGGTCATGCGCTTGATGGTCTCCCTGGAAAATCATGGCCTGATCAATAGAATGGCCGATGGCCGCTATCAATTGGCCAGTGAGGTCATGAGGCTCAATGCTGTTTATCAGGAGGCCCTGGATCTTGAGCGGCATGTGATGCCCAGACTGCAATACCTTTCCGAACAGTCCGGCGAAACCGCATCGTTCTACGTTCGCCATGGCGCCTACCGGATGTGCCAGTACCGAGTGAATTCCTTCCACAGCCTGCGGCTCAATTTGCAGCCGGGCGATATGCGTCCGATGGACGAAGCCGCTGGTGCCCAGGCGCTGCGTGCACCTTTCCAGGTAGGCATCGCACTGGCAAAACCTTATTACTCGCGCGGTGCAACGGATCCACATGCGGCCTCGATGGCCCTGCCTATCTATGGCGCTCAGCAAGAACTGATGGGAGCACTGGTCATTTCAGGGCCTGCAAGCCGATTGACTGAAGAGGCCGCAGACAGCATTAAAGCCATCTTTTTCGATACGGCACGTGATCTGATGCGAAGCCTGGGCTTCAAGCCGGCGGACAGTACGCCCGTCAGCAGCGAGCTGGAAGCCGTCAAGTAATACCAGGTTGTCGCCACGTAACAGAACCCTCTCTTTTTGTAGTACCAAAACACCGATGCCCATTTTCCATCAAGGGAAAATGGGCATCGGTGCTTTGGTGGGCCGTCTCTACTTAACGCTGACTGCAAGATCAGCTTGTTCATGCTGACGTTTGCGCCCGATGACCAGCACCATGAGTCCGGCAACCGTGCAGAGGGTTGCCAGCGGCATCAATGCCAGTGCATAGCTGCCGGTTGCATCGTGAATCGCTCCATAGGCATTGACCATCAAGCCTCCGCCGATCAGGTTGGCCATGGCGCCAATCGCTGCCAGTCCTGCCGCAGCGGTGGAAGACGACAGCCAGCCGGATACCAGTGCCCAGAATGGCCCCTTCATCGAATACGCTCCGATCAACACCATGGTCAGCATGACAATCGTGGCCGGTAAAGATGAGGTAAACAAGGTCATGAGCAGGCCGGCAGCAATAAGCAGCAAGGTCATTGCTGTATGCCAGCGACGTTCACCGGTGCGATCAGAGCTGCGGCCCCAAAAAATCATCAGCACCGAAGCGACGCCGTAGGGAATGGCATTGACCAGGCCAATCTCCATGGATGTCAGGCCAAAGGTCTTTAGTAACTGCGGGGCCCAGACGCTCATGGTACTGCCGGCGGCAGATGCTCCCGAATAGATGAGTGCAAGTACCCAGATATCCTTGTGGCGCAGCAGTTTCCACAGCGAGATATGGCCGATTGCGGTTTTCTTCGATGCTTCCTCTGCAAGGCGCTGTGTCAACCAGTTGCGCTGTTCATCGCTAAGCCACTTGGCATGCTCGGGTCGATCCGTCAGCACAAACAGGCACGCAATGCCCAGGAGTACTGCTGGAATGCCTTCAATTATGAATAGCCAGTGCCAGCCGCGCATTCCCATCCAGCCATCAAGGCTCAAAAGAAGCCCGGACAAAGGCGAGCCAATGAAGTTGGCGGCAGGGATGGCGACCATGAAGATGGCGACCATGCGGGCGCGGTAGGCCGATGGCAACCAGTAGGTGAGGTACAAGAGCACGCCTGGGAAGAAGCCGGCCTCGGCGGCACCGAGCAGGAAGCGCATAACGTACAGAGAGTTAACTCCCTGAACGAAGGCAGTTCCAGCCGAAATGATGCCCCACGTAATCATGATTCTTGCGATCCAGATCCGAGCACCAAACTTTTGCATGGCCAGGTTACTGGGAACTTCCATCAGGAAGTAAGCGAAGAAAAACAGGCTGCTGGCAAAACCGAAGACTTTTGCGGTCAGGCCCAGATCCGCGTTCATTTGCAGCGAGGCCATGCCGATGTTGCCGCGATCAATGATCGCGATCAGATAGCAGATGATAAGGAATGGCAGTAAGCGCCATGCGACCCGGTGCATCGTGCTGCGTTCGAGTTCACTGACGGTATTGGTTGGCGAATTCATTAGGCTCTCCAATTGTTTTTTTTCTGGAGTGTCGCGTTACAGAAGCGCTCCCTCTCGTCGTGGAAGGAGCGCGCAATCGTGCGATCAGTTGTCGAGCAGGTGCCTGTTGACCACGCAGCGCGGATCCAGTGCCTGGCCTGCGCAGACATCCAGGATCTGTCGCAACGCGACAACACCTACACGATCACGTGCCTCGGAGGTATTGGCGCCGACATGAGGCGTCGCCACGAGCGTCGGAAGGCCCCACAAAGGGCTGTCAGCGGGTGGAGGCTCGGGATTGAAAGTATCCAATCCGGCGCCGGCGATTTTACGTTCGCTCAGTGCTTCAACCAGTGCCTGGGTATCAATCAGTTCGCCACGAGCGGTATTGATCAGGATGCTACCCGGGCGCATGAGTTCGAGCTGTGCCGCGCCGATCAGGTTGTGATTGGACTCGGTCAGCGGGCAGTGCAGGCTAATGATATCGCTCTCGGCCAGTAGACGATTAAAGTCTTGCTCGCGTTCCACATGATCGCGCTCCGGGAGCTGCTGGAGATAGGGGTCATAGACCTTCACTTTCATGCGCAGCGGGGCGACCAGATCCATCAGGATGCTGCCGATCGACCCCAGACCTACCAGACCGAGCGTCTTGCCGGACAACTCGATTCCGTTCGCTTCGGCCTTATCCCAGTGACCGTCTCGCATACGTGCGTCCAGCAGCGCGGTTTGTCTTGCGACGCTGAACATCAGTGCGAAGGCGTGTTCGGCTACCGATTGAGCATTCGCGCCGACGGCAATGCTGACCGGAATGCCGCAATCGGCAGCGGTCTTGATATCGATGGTGTTGTAGCCAACGCCATGTTTGGCGATCGCTTTCAAGTTTTTAGAGGCCTTGATCATCGACCCGGTCAGTTGGCCCTGGCGAACGATGATCGCGTCAGGCTGCTCCGTTCGAATGATGGCTTCCAATTCCTCGGCGGGCAGATAAGGCGTCGTTGGGATGACTCTGACGCCCTCGGCGACGGCCAGGCTCATGGCATCCGCAGCGAGTTCGGGGCCTGTTAGCAGAATGGTTAGGGACATCGTGGTTACCTTGTTTTTATCGTGGAGATAAACGCTGACGCAATGCAGCGTTTGCGATGATGTAACCCTATCATAATGAAACGCCGTTGCAATAATTTACTTTTCGCGTTCGTCTGATTGACTATTCTGCGATAAAATCCCTGTTGTGTTCGATTAAATGAAATGTAATTCTAAAAATAGGCATCGACGACAGTCGATGTCATCGAACAAAACCAAACAGAGGTAGGTCACATGAGCATTGGATTTCAGGTGCTGCAGCGCGCACGTAAAGTCAGCGCAGAATGGGTCGCACGTTATCGTGAGCTTCCGGTAGCCAACGTCAGCGACTCCATGAATCGCATGACCGCAGGGGGCTCTCGTCTGCGCCCCATGCACCGTGAAGGTGTGCTCGCAGGCCCGGCAGTGACAGTCAAGGCTCGTCCGGGTGACAACCTGATACTGCACTACGCCATCGACATCGCTGAGCCCGGCGACGTCATTGTGGTGGATGCCGGTGGCGATCTGACCAACGCGCTGATCGGCGAAATGATGGTTGCTTACGCGGTAAAGCGCGGCGTGGCGGGTATTGTCATCAATGGCGCGATACGCGATGCCGCCAACATTGGCGCTGGTGATTTCCCGCTGTTTGCCGCCGGTGTATCGCACCGGGGCCCCTACAAGGACGGGCCAGGCGAGATCAACGTACCGATTGCCATTGATGGTATGGTTATCGAACCAGGCGATCTGGTCATTGGCGATGACGATGGCTTGCTGTGCGTGCCGTTTGACAATGTCGCCGAGGTCTATGACCGTGCCACGGCCAAATACACCGCTGAGCAAAAACAGATGGAACACATCGCCCAGGGCAAAAACGACCGTTCCTGGGTGTTGGAATCTTTGAAAGCGAAAGGCTGCCTGCTGCCACTCTGATCCAGGACACTACCGCGCATCAAACTCCACGGTGCGCGGTAGACAATGGATCGATCAGGAATGGCTAGGCCTTTTAAGGAAGCTCATTCTTGTCCAATCCATACACTTCTCGTTCTGCACGTTGGCCTGCTCCCGTCCGGGCACTTGCCAATCGTAACTTCCAGATCTATTTCGTCGGCCAGGGCATCTCTACCCTGGGCAAATGGGTTCAACAGGTCGCTCTTGCCTGGCTGGCCTATCATTTGACTGGCTCAGCCGTTCTGTTGGGACTCATTACCTTTTTCTCCCTTGCACCGCAACTTCTCATCGGGCCGCTCGCGGGTGCCTGGATCGATCGTCATGACAAACGACGGTTGCTGATTGGGGTGCAAGTGATGCTGATTTTCCAGTCACTCACACTTGCCTTGATCACTCAATTGGGTTGGATAGACGGTACGTCCATCGCCGGTATGGCGCTTCTACTGGGACTGCTCAATGCGGTGGAGACACCGTTGCGCCAGGCGCTGATTGGTAGCTTTGTCGACGACCCGGCGGACTTGCCCAATGCATTGGTGCTCAATGCAATGTTGATCAATGCTGCGCGTTTTATCGGACCGCCCCTGGCGGGCACCTTGATAGCGCTGACAAGCGAAGCGGGCTGTTTCCTTCTGACTGCCTTTGCCTATATGGGTCTCATGCTGGGCTTGATCAGGGTAAAGGCGTCGGCCTCACCCAAAGCAACCGGTTCGACCTCTCAGGTTTTTCGAGAAGGGGTGGCCTACCTCTGGCGAACAGTGAGTGTCCGGCAGTTGATGGTCAGCGTGATCATGGTCAACCTGCTGGCGTCCTGCTATGCGGCGCTGTTGCCTATTCTCGCAAAGACGGTGTATGCCGGTGATGCTCGAATTCTCGGCTGGTTATGGGGCGCCGCCGGTGCGGGTGCCTTCGTGGCAACCCTGATTTTAGCCTTCAGTGGATCGCTGTCTCGTTTGCGGTACTTCACCGATGGCGGAGCGCTTGTCTGCGGCTTCGCACTGCTGGGCGTGTTCTTTGCCGCAAACTTGCCGATGGCATTATCTGGATTGGTGTTGCTTGGCTTCGGCATCACGATGAGCAACGTGAGCACTAATATGCAGTTGCAAAGCGGCGCACCCGGCTCGCTACGTGGTCGAGTAGTCGCGTTCTACATCGCCATGCGATTCGGATTTGAAGCTGTAGGGGGGATGCTGGCGGGGTTGATCGCAGCACGATTCGGAGCGCCTGCGACTCTCGGTATCGCAGGATGCATGTTGCTTCTGTATCTGATCCTGAGTATCGGTAGACGCTATCTGAAACATCGATCACTTAATCGCTAACCATCGCGACCATTAGTACGTTGCCGCTCCTCCTCAGAATCGAACCGAACATCTGGTCTAATGGACTCAGATCGACGAGTCCTGAATGACTGCTTCTGGCCGATCGAGCCCACCCGACCGTTTCGCATTCGAGGATTGGAGTAATACCTACCCTTGATTTGGATCCTGCGAGTCAACCCGCCCCGTGTTTCCGTCGCGTCATACCCGGCTTGCCTTGCAAGCACCAATTCGAGATTGAGGATTCGAGCTGCCTCATATTCCGCGACCTCACCAGTAATACCCAATGGCTTACCAGTAAGGTGGTAATAACGCAGAGCAAGGACTTTTGCCTCCCTCAGAATCTGGTAAACATCGTCGGTGGCTTCCAGGCTATTTCCCCCCAATTCAAATTCAAAAACGCTTACTCGACTTGAGCAATGCTTCGCAGCTCACTAAAGCCATAGCCTATGGGTATGTGCTGTGACGGCAACGGGAATTAAAAAAGAAATGGGTACACTGTGAATCGGTCCTGGTTCCGTAGACACATTCGAAGGACCGCTTCTGGCCGATTCTGTTGAAAAAGTCGGATTTTCGGCTCGCCTGAACTCACGCACGATCACCACCGAAGAATCTACTCACCACATCGAGTGGTTTTTCGGCTCTTCGTTGACCTTTGCTGCTCAGTTAGT
>NZ_JBPKAM010000002.1:0-146295 GCF_051216495.1 Pseudomonas baetica
CCCCCCCCCCCCCCCCCCCCCCCCCCACCCCCCCCCCCCCCCCCCCCCCCCCCCCACCCCCCCCCGCTCCTACAGGTTTCAGGTTCGCCGAGACAACCGCGTTAATATCCGATCCAGCCCATTGGCAAATGCCTGTTTCTCACGCTCACCAAACGGCGCTGGCCCGCCACTCACCTGCCCTTGCTCTCGCAAGTCGGTGAACAGGTTACGCACGGCCAACCGATCACCCATGTTCTGCGCATCGAACTCCTTGCCCCGCGGGTCCAGCGCCGCGACGCCCTTTTTCACCAGCCGGTCGGCTAGCGGTACATCGCTGCAGATCACCAACTCGCCGGGCACCGCATGCTCGACCAGATAGTCGTCGGCCGCGTCCGGACCGCTCGGCACCACGATCAGTTTCACCAGGGCCAAACCCGGCTTGATCTGCGGCTGGCCGGCCACCAGCACCACTTCAAACTGACGCTTGAGGGCGAACTTCACCACCAGATCCTTCGCCGCCCGGGGGCAGGCGTCGGCATCGATCCAGACACGCATCGGTTTTCCTCTTTTTAAAAGCTTCGCGAGCAGGCTCGCTCCCACAGGTTATACGTCATCCTGTGGGAGCGAGACTGCTCGCGAATGTGAGCGAAGCGAATGCTGTTAAGCCGTAGCCCGCTGCTTCTCAGCCACCCGACTGCGGCCATACAGCACCACAATCGCAATGATCGCCACCGCCTGCGCACTCAACGAATAGGCATCGGCATGAATCCCCAGCCAGTCGAACTCAAAGAACGGCACCGGCCGCGTGCCGAAGATCCCCGCCTCCTGCAGTGCCTTCACGCCATGCCCGGCGAACACCACCGACAACGCACAAAGCAGGCCGGCGTTGATGCTGAAGAACAAGGCCAGCGGCAATTTTGCCGAGCCGCGCAGGATCACCCAGGCCAGACCGACTAGCAGCACCAGCGCCGTCGCACCACCGGCCAGTACCGCATTGTGACCCGCAGGGCCCGCCTGCAACCACAGGGTTTCGTAGAACAGGATCACTTCAAACAGCTCGCGATACACCGAGAAGAACGCCAGGATCGCAAAACCGAAACGACCGCCACCGCCCACCAGGCTGCTCTTGATGTAGTCCTGCCAGGCTGCGGCATGACGACGGTCGTGCATCCACACGCCCAGCCACAGCACCATGACGCTGGCAAACAACGCCGTCGCACCTTCCAGCAATTCGCGCTGCGAACCGCTGACATCGATCACATACGCCGCCAGCGCCCAGGTCCCCAAGCCGGCCAACAGCGCCAGCCCCCAACCGACGTTGACACTACGTACCGCCGATTGCTGGCCGGTGTTACGCAGGAAGGCCAGGATCGCCGCCAGTACCAGAATCGCTTCCAGCCCTTCGCGCAGCAGAATCAGCAAGCCGGAAATGTAGCTCAGCGACCAGCTCAAGCCATCGCTGCCCAACAAGTCGGCAGAAGTCTTCAATTTGGCCTTGGCCGCCTCCAGCCGCTGCTCGACCTGTTCGATCGGCAAGCCATCCTGCAACGACTGACGGTAGGCCATCAGCGATTTCTCAGTGTCCTTGCGTACGTTGGCGTCGACGTTGTCCAAGGAGCTTTCGACCAGCTCGAAACCTTCCAGATATGCTGCCACCGACAGGTCATAGGCTTGATCGTGGTCACCGGCACGGTAGGCTGCAACGCTTTTGTCGAGGGTTGCGGCGGTGTAATCGAGCAATTGCGCCGGGCCACGCTTGACCTGCGGTGGCTGCGCCCGTTGCGTGCGGAAAGTCGCCGCCGCTTGCGGGCCATCGGCGGCCTGCACTTCGGCCGGAGTTTGACGGGCCAGATCGGCAATGTTGTAAATCTTGTCGCTGCTGACGGTCGCCGGATCGGCGCTGAAACTGGCAATGTAGGTGGCCAGGTCCCACCGCTGGCGATCGTCCAGTTGATCGGCGAACGCTGGCATGTCAGTGCCTTCAACGCCCAGCCCCAGGGTGTTGTAGATCGCGTAGAGACTCAGGTGATCCAGACGCGCGTTATCGCGCAGGTTGGCCGGTGGCGGCGTCAGACCGACACCCGCCGGGCCATCGCCCGCGCCGGTATCGCCGTGACACACCGAACAGTGCTGCGCATACAGCGGCGCGCCACGGGTCGGATCCGGTGTGATGATTGGTGCTTGGCTGACTTCGTAGGCCACAGCCAGTTTTGCACCGAGTTGCCGCGCCTGACGGGCGACATCGGCGCCATCCTGACGCGCAGTGATCGCCTCACGCAGCGTCTTGATGCCCTGCTCCAGCCCGGTCTTTTCCGGCTTGGCCGGCATGGCTGCCACTAGACCTTGCAGCGCCTGGACGAATTCCAGTTGCTCGCGGTACTCGGACTCGTTGACGACCTTGCCTGCTTGCACTGCTTGCGGATAGTCCGCACCGATGTAGTCGAGTAAATGCAGGGCTTGCGGCGCGCCTTCCACCGTGTCGGCCAGCAGGTTGAAACTGCATAGGGCAAACACCGGCGCTATCAGCCAGGCCAGGAAACGGGACGGGGCAATCATGAATGAATCTCATTTGGAAACACGAAGTAACATATTGTTCCCTCTCAATGATTTTCACTCAAGCTTTGTATACGGTGGCGAAGGGCTTGCGCCTGCTCGGAAAATGAAAAAGGCGACCTGATTAGGTCGCCTTTATTGTGCCGGAGGCTTTTACACGGCCGCTTTTCGCAGCGTCGCCATGAACGCCGCCGCACCGATGAACAACCCGGCAAACGTACGGTTCATACGCTTTTGCTGCTTGGGCGTGCGCAATAGGCGCAGCACCTTGGAGGCCAATCCGGTGTATCCGGCCATGACGATCAGATCGACGCAGATCATGGTCACACCGATGATCACGTACTGGATCAGCAGCGGCGCATGCGGGTCGATGAATTGCGGCAACACCGCCAACATGAACACCAGTGCCTTGGGGTTGCTGATGTTCACCAGGAAACCACGGAATACCAGGGCCATCGGCTTGCCGATCTGGCGAATGGCTGCGTCGTCACTCATTTCGCTGGGCAGCGCACGCCATTGTTTGATTGCCAGGTAAACCAGATACGCGACACCGAACCATTTGATTGCATAAAAAGCGGTGGCCGATGCCGTGAGAATCGCCCCCACACCGGCGCCGACAATGGCGATTTGCACGGCAAGACCCAGTTGCAGGCCCAGGGCGTTCCAGTAACCACGCCAGAAACCGTATTGCAGCCCGCTGGACATCGACGCAATGGCGCCGGCACCCGGAGAAAGACTGATCACCCAACAGGCGGCAAAAAACGCCAGCCATGTTTGAAGCTCCATCGCACACCTCGACTCAGACTCGTGACAGACATCTAAGCTAATGCGGCTTGGGGCCGATGACTACCGATTTTTTGCAGGATGTTGCGGTTGCCGACCAGCGCGTATGGCTTGAGGGCCCCTTCGCGAGCAGGCTCGCTCCCACATAGGATCTTGTGAGTGACCCGAACCACTGTGGGAGCGAACCTGCTCGCGAAAGCGGTGCATCAAGCCGCAGAAGGCTTACTTCTCAAACCCGCTGGCAGGAAACACATCGGTCCCCCGCCAACGCCGCACCGAACGCTGGAAGAACAGGCTGTTGGGTACCTGCACCATGGCACTGCCGGTGCCGAGTTCTTCAGCCTCGATCAGCGTGGTGTACAGCAGATTGATCGCCACCACCCGGCCTTTGACGCCGGGCTTGTCGGTGGTGTCCACCAATTCGACCACATCGCCGAGGCGAAACGGGCCGACGGTAAAGATCAGGATCGCGCAGAGCAGATTGGAGAGCACGCTCCACATGGCGAAAAACGCCACCGCCGCGACCGCGACAAAACCGGACAACGCCGTCCAGAGTACCGTGGCCGACACCCCGAGGCGCTCCAGCACGAAAATCAGCGCACTGCCCATGATCAGCCAGCGTAGGCCACCGCGCAGCGGCATCATCAGCTGCGGAGGAAACGGGTAGCGCTCGCCAAGACGGGTCAGGCACTTGGCGACAAAGCGCTGCGCGACGTAACCGGCCAGCAGGATCAGCAGGATCTGCACGCCGAGCCAGATTGGCTCGACCCACATTGCCGGCAGCGGCAACTTGAAGGCGTCCATCAGGACAGCGCCTCCAGCTCCGCCTGCATGCTTTCCAGCAGTTCCAAGGCTTCCATCCAGGCTTCTTCCAGCTCTGCCTCACGCACCTTCAGCTTGGCCTGTTCGGCCAGCAGATCACGCAACTCGTTCTTGCGCGCCGGCTCATAGAGGTCGCTATCGCCGAGGCTGGTGTCGATTTTCGCCAGTTTCTCGTGCAGCTTGCCCAGTTCGGCTTCCAGTTTTTCCGCTTCGCGCTTGTGCGGGGCCAGTTGCTGACGCAAGGCGGCCGCAGCCTGGCGCTGGGCTTTCTTGTCGGTCTTGTCCGGATTGACCGGAGTGCTGCTGACCGGTGCATTGCGCTGACGATAATCCACCAACCAACGGGTGTAGTCTTCCAGGTCGCCATCGAACTCTTCGACCTTGCCATCCGCCACCAGGAAAAAGTTATCCGTGGTGCTTTTGAGCAGGTGACGGTCGTGGGAAACCACCAGTACCGCACCACTGAATTCCTGCAGGGCCATGGTCAGCGCCAGCCGCATTTCCAGGTCCAGGTGGTTGGTCGGTTCGTCGAGCAGCAACAGGTTCGGCCGGTCCCAGGCGATCAACGCCAGGGCCAGGCGCGCCTTCTCACCACCGGAGAAGTTCAGCACCGGCTCGTCGATCCGCGCACCGCGGAAGTCGAAGCCGCCGAGAAAATCGCGCAGGGTTTGCTCGCGTTCGGTCGGGGCCAGACGCTGCAAGTGCAGCAACGGGCTGGCCTTGGCATCCAGAGAATCGAGCTGATGTTGGGCGAAGTACCCAACGACCGTGTTCTCGCCACGGGTCAACCGGCCGGCCAGCGGCTCAAGCTCACCCGCGAGGTTTTTGATCAGGGTCGACTTACCCGCACCGTTGGGACCGAGCAAACCGATCCGTGCACCCGGCGTCAGTTGCAGCTTGACCTTCTCCAGCACGGTCTTCTCGCCATAACCCAGGCGAGCATCGGACAGATCGATCAGCGGACTGGAAATTTTCTGCGATTCGCGGAAAACGAAGTCAAACGGCGAATCGACGTGGGCGGCCGTCAGCTCTTCCATCCGCTCCAGCGCTTTGATCCGGCTCTGGGCCTGACGGGCCTTGGTGGCCTGGGCCTTGAAGCGGGCGATGTAGCTTTCCATGTGCGCACGCTGCGCCTGCTGCTTCTCGTAAGCCTGCTGTTGCTGGGCCAGACGTTCGGCGCGGGCACGCTCGAAGGCGCTGTAGCCACCGCGGTACAGGGTGATTTTGCGTTGATCGACGTGGGCCACGTGATCGACCACGGCATCGAGGAAATCCCGGTCGTGGGAGATCAACATCAAGGTTCCGGGATAGCTCTTGAGCCACTCTTCGAGCCAGATAATGGCGTCGAGATCCAGGTGGTTGGTCGGTTCGTCGAGCAGCAACAAATCCGAAGGGCACATCAACGCCTGCGCCAGGTTCAGACGCATCCGCCAACCACCGGAGAAGTCCCCGACTTGCCGATCCATCTGTTCGTTGGTGAACCCCAGGCCTGCCAGCAGCTTGCGCGCCCGGGCGTCGGCGGTATAGCCATCGGCGCTGTCGAGCTCCGAATGCAGTCGAGCCAGTGCGGCGCCGTCATGGGCCGCTTCGGCCACCGCCAGTTCGCGTTGCACCTGGCGCAGGCGCAGGTCGCCATCGAGCACATAGTCGACCGCCAGGCGTTCGAGCGTGTCGACCTCCTGACGCATGTGGGCGATACGCCAGTCGGCCGGCAAGAAGCAATCGCCAGAGTCCGGGTGCAATTCACCCCGAAGCAAGGCGAACAGGCTCGATTTGCCGGCGCCATTGGCACCGATGAGGCCGGCTTTCTGGCCGGCGTGCAGCGTCAGCTCGGCGTCTTCTAGCAGACGTTGCGGGCCACGCTGTAAAGTCAGGTTCTGAAGTCGAATCATAATGGCGGCGGAGTCTACCAGCTTCGCTCGCAACTGGCGCGAGTAGCACTATGTCCTCTGACCTGTGGAGCTTTTCCCTGGCCCTTTACGCCCGCCCGGGCGTTGAGCAGGCATGCCTGAAATTGCAGTCGACAGGCGTCAATGTGTGCCTGCTGCTGTGCGGAGCATGGTTAGGTCAACGGGGAATGGCCTGCGATGAGCAACGCTTGCAGCAACTTCGCAATACGGCCGAGCCTTGGGACGCTGACGTCGTCCGTCCCCTGAGGGCACTGCGCGCGCAATGGAAAACCGCTGCCACTCAGGATGCCGAGCTGCATAAGCTGCGTGAACAAGTGAAGGCGCTGGAGCTGGAAGCCGAGCGGCATCTGTTGTTGCGACTGGAGCGAGCGGCTCAAGCGTGGCCAGACAATGAGGCGACTGACCTGGAGGCCTGGCTTGAAGGTGTAGCGGCGTGCACCACCCACCTGGACCGCGACGCGCTGCATCAGCTGCGCGTCGAGGTATCCGGCACTTAGGAAGCGCTGGTTGGGGTGGTGGCGGAGTTCGACGGGGCCACTGGCGTTGGCGCAGTGGTGGTCGTCGAGGTCGTTACGGCTGGCGCAGGTGCGGCCGAAGCGGATGGCGCTGGCGTTGGCGCTGCGGGCTTGGCCACAGGTGCCGGGGTCGGCTTGGCGGCAGCGACTGGTTTTTTCACCGCAGGCTTGGCTGCTGGTTTTGCAGCGGCAGGTTTGGCGGCTGGTTTTGCAGCCGGTTTGGCAGCTGCGGGTTTGGCTGCTGCAGGCTTCGCTACAGCAGGTTTTGCTGCGGTGGCTGGCTTGGCAGTCGCAGGTTTGGCAGCTGCTGTTTTCACAGCAGGTTTAGCGGCTGGTTTAGCGGCTGGCTTGGCAGCGGTTTTAGCCGCAACAGGTTTTGCGGCAGGCTTGGCAGTAGGTTTGGCAGCTGCAGTTTTAGCGGCTGGTTTTGCGACCGTCTTCGCGGCTGGTTTTACAGCCGGTTTGGCAGCTGCGGTTTTTGCCACAGCCGGTTTCGCGGCAGCCGTTCTTGCAGCGGGTTTTGCGGCAGCGGGTTTAGCAGCCGCAGGCCTGGTAGCAGGTTTCGCCGCAGCCGTTTTCACAGCCGGTTTGGCAGCTGGTTTTGCTGCGCTGGCAGCGACCGGTTTTTTCGCCGCAGGTTTAGCGGCAGGTTTTGCTGCGGCCTTCACCGGTGCTTTGGCAACCGGTTTGGCGGCAGGCTTGGCCGGTGCTTTTGCAGCAGCCGGTTTGGCAGCGGCTTTCTTCGCAGGGACCGCGGCAGGCTTGGCCGCGCGCAGGGACAATGCCTTGCCGACAGCCTCTTGAACACGACCGACACCCTGAGCCAGTTTCAGGCTTTCTTGAGCGTCGCGCTTGAGTTGCAGAATGTAGCCACGGGTGTCCGACTGACGCTCCTTGAGGGCGTCGAGCAGGTCTTCGAGCTCCTTCACTGCGCCCTTGGCTTTGGCTTGTGCCTTGGCCTTTCCGGCCGCCGCAGCGTCCTGCAATTTGGTACGGGATTTGTGCAATTTTTCCTGCGCTTTTCCGCGCTGCTTTTCCAGCTTGGCGAGCAGTTTTTCAGCATCAGCCAGCGCTTCGGAACAAGCGGTTTCCAGATGCTCGAGCAGGCTGCTCGAGAGTTGTTGGAGTAAGTGCAACGGGGTATTTACAGGCTTCTTGGTGGCCGACATGGTTTACCTCCTGGCTGACGTGGGTGCGGCTCATACTAGACCTCTGCTGCTACCGCCGCTAGGGCATCTTGACAGTATCCTGAGCGTTGCGTTGCAACAGATGGAAAATCTTCTGCGCTTGAACGAAAGCAGTTCACCGTCGAGTGCATTCGCACTGGCATAATCGCCGGCATCCCAGGTCGGAGAGTGCCCATGTCGCGCTACTTTTTTTTATCGCTGTGCGTGATTTTTTCCGTGGCCCAGGCCGCCGAAAAAACCTCGGAAAATGACGCCCACGATCTCGCTTACAGCTTGGGCGCAAGCCTCGGTGAACGCCTGCGCCAGGAGGTTCCCGATCTGCAACTCAAAGCGCTGGTCGAAGGCTTGCAACAAGCCTATCAAGGCAAGCCGCTGGCGTTGAAGGACGAGCAGATCGAACAGATTCTGACGGAGCACGAAGCCCGGGTTGCCATGCAAACATCGGCGCCGCAAAGTGAGCGCGCACTGGAAAACGAGCAACGTTTTCTTGCCGAGGAAAAAGCCAAACCCGGCGTTCGTGAACTGGCGGACGGGATACTGCTGACGGAGTTGGCGCCGGGTACGGGTACCAAGGCCGGACCGAATGGCAAGGTGCAGGTACTTTATGTCGGACGCCTTCCTGACGGCACAGTGTTCGATCAGAACAACCAGCCGCAATGGTTCAGTCTCGATAGCGTGATCAGCGGTTGGCGCAGCGCCTTGCAAGACATGCCGGTCGGTGCGAAATGGCGCCTGGTGATCCCATCGGCACAAGCCTATGGCGCCGACGGCGCCGGTGACCTGATCGCGCCGTTCACTCCATTGGTATTCGAAGTCGAATTGCGCGGCGCCACCAGCTGATCGCACAAATGAAAAACGGTGCACCCAGGTGCACCGTTTCGAGGTCTTGCAGGTATCGATTCAAGCCTGGACAGAATCGGTTTCCTTGTGAGCGGTGTGCAGCACTTCGATCAGGCAATCCTCCAGCTCGAAGCGTTCATGCAACAACCCACCCAGTTCCTTGAATTTCTCGGCGACGCACTTTCCTTCATCACACAGGTCGTTGAACGCGAGAAGTTTCTCGGTGATGACGTCGATGCGTGGATAGATCGTCTCGGCGAGTTCCAGGCCACGCTTGTCGTTGAAGGCCTTGGCCTCCCCCGTCAGCTGTTCATAGATCTCGAAATGGCCGGCAGACACGTAATCGACCAGCACGCCGCAAAACTCCTGCAAGGGTTTACGGCTTGCAGACAACGCCTCTGGCTCGGCGCCGAGGCGATCGTATGCGTCGATCAGCTCCTTGCGCTCCTGCAACCAGCGGTCAATCAGCAGGTGCACTCCACCCCAGCGTTCCTGAGCATTCTGACAACTTTCGAGCATGGTGATCTCTCTTCCCTTGTGGGTCAGCTGCTCTATGCCTTTTTGCCTCTTGATGGGCGGCCAGGCAGAGCGTCATCGAGCAACATAATTCCAATGACACGTGCGGGCCAGATTATGCCCGCACGACTGAGGCTTCAAGGTACGCAGGCGATAAAGTTCATACAAGTGTTTAATCACTTGTCAGGGCCGTGTGCGACGACTTGCCGCTAAGCGGTCGTTGCATACCGATCCAGACAGGGCGCAACAACTGATAAACACCCAGCGTCGATATCGCGGCGAAGAACAGCAAACTCCACTCTGGGATGCTCAGATCGAACAGTGTCCAGGAGATCGGCGTGCAATCGAGGGTGCCTTTGACTATCTGTTGCACAATACCAATCCAGGGTGCGCTGGCGAACAGCTCGGAAAGATTGGGAGCGCAGGCCGATAGCTGATGCACCGGATCACTTTGCAGCATCACCTGTCGCCATGCCGTGGCTGTCCCGGCCAGACTGGAGAGCAGTCCGAGCAGCCAGTACACAAAAGAACCCACGCGGCCGGGCCCGTGAATGGCGGCTGTGAGGCAGATACCGGTCAGCAGCGCCAGGCAAAACCGTTGCAAAAGACACAAGCCACTCGGCTTGAGACCGACGGAGTACTCGAGATAGTAGGACGCGCCCAAGACCAGGGCGCCCGCAACGAAAACCGTGAAAAACAACGAGCGTGTGCAGGCCAAGGACATGGCTTTTCCGTAACAGTAGGGACCGACGGCTACGGTAGAGGAAAGCATTCCGGCGTATCAAGGCAGGCGAGTAGGGACACTTCAGCAGGAGTGTAGGGAATTCCCGACAGCAGCTACAGGATTAGATGTAACCCTCTGTAGGACTCTGCTGAAATCACACAACGCCGGTAAAATTTCGACAAGTTCGAGGCGTGGGGGGCGCCCAATCGAGCCCCCCTCAGCTATTCATCACGCGTGTACCGGTACCGGCAACGGCGCTGCCAGCAAGCGCTCATCGAGCAAGCCCAAGCCTTCCTGGAACAGTTGGTTGCTACGCTCGGTATCGCCCATTTGCGCCAACAGCCGCGCCAGTTCGGCACAGGCTTCCGGGTTGCGTTGCACGCGCAGACTGCTTTCCAGATAGTCCCGGGCCTTGCCCCACAGGCTGCTTTGCAGACACAGCCGCCCCAAGGTCAGCAACAGGCTTGGATCGGCGGGATGATCCTTGAGCCAGCCTTCGGCGAGTTGCAGTTGACGCGCCGGATCACTACCGCGAACCAGCCCATAGAGACGCGCCAGGTGACTGTCATAGTTGCGCTTGAGCGCGGTACGCAAAACTTCTTCGGCCTCGACCTGCGCGCCGAGTTGGCGCAACTGCTCGGCATAGGCCAGCACCAGTTGCGGTTCCTGGCGTTGGGCCGATGTCAGTTGCTGCCAGGCACGGTTCAACGATTGCAGGCCGACAGTCCCATCCTCCTCCTGCTGCGCCGCCAGGGACAGATTCTTGCCCCACGCTCGGCGCTCCAGCTCGGCCAGTTCAGCCGGTGGCAGGACTTTGTCCTTGCGTAACTCCGGCAACAGGCGAATCACCGCCGACCAGTCGCCCCGCTGTTGATGCAGGCGCTGTAATTGACGGAGAGTCTGTGCGTTATGTGGATGACGCTCATGCATCGCCTGCAGGGTCGTCAGAGCGCCTTCGGTATCGCCGCGATCGGTCTGCAGTTGCGCGTGGTTCAGGGCAATGGCCAGTTCGGCCTGGGGCTGACGCTCCAGCGCACGCTCCAGCAGGCTGTCGCTCTCCTCGTAGCGCCCTTGCTCGTTCGCGGCGCGGGCAGCACCGAGGTAGTACAGCAATGGCTGGCGCTCGGCTTCCGCCGCCCGATGCAAATGACGCTGTGCACTGGCCCAGCGACCCTCGGCCAAATCCAGTTGACCGTGTTCGATCGCTGCCTGGACCCGGCGACTGCGATTGCGCCGTGACCAGGGATTGACCACGCCACCAGACGTCGTCACCAGCTCGATGAGCGCCTTGATGCCCCAGATGACCAGCCAGAGCACGGCGACCAAGGCCAGCGTCGCCCACAGGCTCGATTCAAAGCGAAAACTCTTATAGGCGATCAGCACGTAACCGGAATGCTCGGCAATCGCCAACCCCAGCGCCGCCGCCGCGGCGATGGCCAGAAACACGATCACATACAGGCGCTTCATGGCGTCGCCTCCTGCGCGGTGTTCGCGGCAGGTTTGGCCAGCGGTTTGATCGAGTCTTCAGCGTTTACATTACGCCGCTCCAGATACCCCTGGACCGCGCTCAGGGTACCGGTCAGGTCGGGGGTGACCACGGTGACGGGTTGCTTGCTCAGCTCGGCAACCTGCTCAAGCATCACTTTGCTCTGGGGGTTGTCCGGATTGAAGTTACCCTTGAGCACATCACGCGCCTCGTCCAGCGCCTGGGTGTAAACCGCTGCCTGGCCATTGAGGGCGGCCCATTGCGCCTGTTCCAGCGCCAGGCTCAGCGCCAGGCGCACCTGGCTCAGACTCTGCCCGGCGAGCAACGGACGGACATTTTTATCAGCATTGAAATCAATGCGGATGTAGCGCGAGATCTGATCCCACCATTGCGCCCAACGACTGGCGCCGTCGCCATCGGCGGTCAGCCCCAGCAGGGATTCGCCGCGGTCCTTGTACTCGGGTGCCAGCTCGGTGAGACCGACCACCCGATCACGCAGCGCGCCCAGGCGCAGGAACAATCCGGTGCGATCCGGCTGATCGGTACTGCGTAACGCCACCAGGGTTTTGGCCACCTGTTCGCGAGCGGCAAAGGCGCCAGGATCATTTTGTTCGCGAAGGATTTCATCGGCACCTTGTACCAGGGCCTGAGCGCTGCTGATGTCCTGCAACGCTGACAAGCGCAAGCTGGCCAGACGCAGCAAGTGCTCGGCCTCGGCCAGTCGCCAGTCCTTGCGGCTGGCACCGAGGACGGTTTCCAGACGTTGATTGAGTCGCTGCTGATCGCCCTGGAGCTGAATCACCAGGCGACTACGCTCCTCCAGCACATCGGCGCCGGGCAATTGTTCCAAGCGTGCGCTCAGGCGCTGCTCATTGAGCCTCAGGCTCTGCGCCTCGTCGCTCAACGCCTGCACCTGACTCAGCTGTTGCTGGTTGGTCGCTTGCAGGTGACGCACCTGCCAGACTCCCCAACCGCCCACCGCAATTCCGGCAGCGCCCAGCAACAATGCGACGATGGCCAGCCCATTGCCTCGGCGCGGCTCTGCGGCAGGTGGTGGCGTTTCAATCGGCGCATCAAGCACTGGCCGGACGTCTTCTTTAGGCAAGGCTGTTTCGCTCACGTATCCATCCTTTGCATTAGGAAACGGGTACGGGTTGCTCCCGTAACGCCGTCAGCAAGGCCGCGGCACTGGCGCCACGACAATCCACAACTGTCAGGGCACCGGCAGCACGTGCCAGCTCGGCAACCCTGGGACTTGGTACAAACAACGGCATCCGCGCCAATTGTGGCCAGGCATCGCCAGCCAATTGATGCAGGTGCTCAAAACCCTGTCCACTGCTGACCACCAGTGCATTCAGGCGTTCAGATTCGATCCGCTCCGACAGCGCTGCCGACGGGTATCGCGGCAGCTCGCGGCGGTACAGCTCCAGATACTCGACCCTAGCACCTCGCTCACGCAAGCGCTCGGCCAGCAGTTCGCGCCCGCCCTCCCCGCGCAAAATCAACACGCGCGGATTGGACCCGGCGATAGCCCCACGCAAATTCGCAAGCTCGAGCAAGGCCTCGCTGTCATCGCCCTCCTCCGGGAAGCTCACGTCCAGGCCGTGATCCTCAAGGATGCATGCCGTCGCCGCGCCGACGCTGAACCACTTCACCCGCGGGTTTTGCGGGCAGAACCGCTCGAGCAGTTCGACGCCGATCCGCGCGGCAGGCTTACTGACCACTATCACGGCGCAGTAGCGATCCAGCTCACGAAACACGTCGCGCATTGTGTCAGAGACAGGAATCGGCACTATGTCCAAAAGCGGCAGGCTACTGCTGAAAATCCCCTGTTCGGCCAAGAAACTGCCCAGCGCCGCCGACTCATCCGCCGGACGCGTCAGCAGCAAGCGCCAGCCCGTCACTCGTGCCCAGCCTCGCCATAGACCGCTTTCAGAATATCCGCGGCACCCTGGCTCAAGAGGTCTTCGGCCACTCGCACGCCCAGAGCTTCGGCATCGCCACGCGGCGCACGCGCCTGGGCGCTGAGCAACCGTCCGCCGCTCGGATCACCCACCAGGCCACGCAGCCAGAGCTGCTCGCCTTCAAGCACGGCGTAGCAGGCGATCGGCACCTGGCAGCCACCATTGAGATGTTTGTTGAGGGCACGCTCGGCGATCACTCGGGAGGCGGTATCCTGGTGATGCAGCGGCGCCAGTAGCGCGTGAATTTCGCTGTCGACACTGCGGCACTCGATCCCCACTGCGCCCTGCCCACCGGCTGGCAGGCTGTCGTCGACACTGATGGCCGACGTGATGCGATCTTCAAAACCCAACCGGATCAAACCGGCGGACGCAAGAATGATCGCGTCATATTCGCCGGCGTCGAGCTTGGCCAGACGCGTGTTGACGTTACCGCGCAGGAAGCGGATTTCCAGGTCCGGGCGACGGGTCAATAATTGGGCCTGGCGGCGCAGGCTCGACGTACCGACGATGCTGCCTGGCGGCAACTCATCCAGGCTGGCGTAAGTATTGGAAACGAAGGCATCGCGCGGGTCTTCACGCTCGCAGATACAAAACAGGCCGAGGCCTTCGGGGAAGTCCATCGGCACATCTTTCATCGAGTGCACGGCGATGTCGGCTTCGTTTTCCAGCAGCGCGGTTTCCAGTTCCTTGACGAACAATCCCTTGCCGCCGATTTTCGACAGTGGCGAGTCGAGCAGCTTGTCGCCGCGACTGACCATCGGGACCAACGTCACGAGCAGACCGGGATGGGCCTCCTCCAGACGGGCTTTGACGTATTCGGCCTGCCACAGGGCAAGAGCACTTTTGCGGGTGGCGATGCGGATCTGGCGAGAGGACATGGATCAATCCGTACTGAATAGATACGACGGATAATAACAGCTCAGCCAAATCCACTTTGACTTGTATCAGAAACTACTCAGCCTCCCTGGCCCCGGATGTCCGGCAATCGGGTGTGAAATTCGCCTGCGACCCGCTCATCAAAGCTGCTGCATCATTTTCCGCACGCCGGCCACATGGCGCCGGCTGACGATCAATGCGTCGCCATTGAGGCCTTTGAGAAACAGCTGAAAATGCCCCAGGGGCGTTCGTTGCAAGCGTTCGATACGCTCGCGAGCGACCAGTGCATTGCGGTGGATGCGCACGAATCGGTCGCCAAATTCGTCTTCAAGGGCCTTGAGTGGTTCATCCAGCAGTACCTCGCCGGCTTCGTGGCGCAAGGTCACGTATTTGTGGTCGGCGATAAAGTAAACCACCTGATCCAGCGGAATCAGCTCAATCCCCTTACGGGTGCGTGCGCTGATATGGCTGCGAGGGCCACTGCCACTTTCGGCGGCCGGGCGGGTCAGGGCCGAGAGCTGGATACGATTGGGGCGTTCGGCTTTTTTTAACGCGTCGTGTAAATGTTCAGTTCTCACCGGCTTCACCAGATAGCCTACGGCGCTGGCCTGTAAGGCTTCCACGGCAAATTCATCGGGTCCCGTGCAAAACACCACGGCGGGCGGGGTTTCACGCTCGCACAATCGCGCGGCCACCTGCAGGCCATCGAGGCCTGGCATACGGATATCGAGCAGCACGATATCCGGCTTGTGGCTGTCGATCAGTGCCAACGCTTCATCGCCGTTCGTGGCGCTGGGCTCCAGGACACTGTATCCCTCGAGTTCGCCAACCATTCGGCTCAGGCGCTCGCGGGCTAGGGGGTCGTCATCAACGATCAGGACATTCATATTGCGCTGGATTCCTGCGTGAGTCTCGCACAAGGATAGCGTAGACAGGTGGAGTGACGTCCGTCACCGCGATCCACGCTAAGACTAGCCCGAGCGTCAAAAAGTGCCGCTCGTCCGGCGGTAAAATTTTTATCCGACGGGCAATTGGCGGCCCAGGCCCGCTTTGGCGACACATCGCCACAGGGTTTGCTGTTACGCAATATGAACACCCCCTCTCCTTATAGTCAGCGCCTGCACCGAGAAGTGCGCTGATCCTACTGTCCAACTGTAGACGGTTGCCGGGACGATATTGCCCAAATGAAAAATATCGTTGCTCTAGCGGGGAAAACTGTAGGAGCGAGCATGCTCGCGATGGAGGTTAACGATAACGTTGGGCTGCCTGACACCCCACGGCGCCCTCCCGTGCATCGCGAGCATGCTCGCTCCTACAGAAGTCCGAGTGCGCGAGGTGAAACCAGTCGACCAGTGTCAACGACAGCCTTGGCAACCCTGTTATTATCCGCGGCAGTTTCAACGCCATTCTTCATCAGCCGATACGAGCGAATTCATGAGCACTGACAAGACCAATCAGTCCTGGGGCGGCCGCTTCAGTGAACCCGTCGACGCCTTCGTCGCCCGCTTCACCGCCTCCGTCACCTTCGACCAGCGCCTGTATCGCCACGACATCATGGGCTCGATCGCCCACGCCACCATGCTGGCCAAGGTCGGCGTGCTGACGGATGCCGAGCGCGACAGCATCATCGATGGCCTGAAAACCATCCAGGGTGAAATCGAGGCGGGCCAGTTCGATTGGCGCGTCGACCTCGAAGATGTCCACATGAACATCGAAGCGCGCCTGACCGACCGTATCGGCGTGACCGGTAAAAAACTGCACACCGGCCGCAGCCGCAACGACCAGGTCGCCACCGACATCCGCCTGTGGCTGCGCGACGAGATCGACCTGATCCTGGGCGAAATCACCCGCCTGCAAAAAGGCTTGCTGGAACAGGCCGAACGCGAAGCGGCCAGCATCATGCCGGGCTTCACCCACCTGCAAACCGCGCAACCGGTGACCTTCGGGCACCACATGCTGGCCTGGTTCGAAATGCTCAGCCGCGACTACGAGCGCCTGGTCGACTGCCGCAAGCGCACCAACCGCATGCCGCTGGGCAGCGCCGCGTTGGCCGGCACCACCTACCCGATCGACCGCGAATACACGGCCCAACTGCTGGGTTTCGACGCTGTTGGCGGCAACTCGCTGGACAACGTGTCCGATCGCGATTTCGCCATCGAATTCTGCTCCGCCGCGAGCATCGCGATGATGCACCTGTCGCGTTTCTCCGAAGAGCTGGTGCTGTGGACCAGCGCGCAATTCCAGTTCATCGATTTGCCGGACCGTTTCTGCACCGGCAGTTCGATCATGCCGCAAAAGAAAAACCCTGACGTGCCGGAGCTGGTGCGCGGCAAGACCGGGCGTGTATTCGGCGCACTGATGGGCCTGTTGACCCTGATGAAAGGCCAGCCTCTGGCCTACAACAAGGACAACCAGGAAGACAAGGAACCGCTGTTCGACGCCGCCGATACCCTGCGCGACTCGCTGCGGGCCTTTGCCGACATGATCCCCGCGATCAAGCCCAAGCACGCCATGATGCGCGAAGCGGCCCTGCGCGGTTTCTCCACCGCCACTGACCTTGCCGACTACCTGGTACGTCGTGGCCTGCCGTTCCGTGACTGCCATGAAATCGTTGGTCATGCCGTGAAATACGGCGTGGAAAGCGGCAAGGACCTGGCGGAAATGAGCCTTGAAGAACTGCGCAAGTTCAGCGACCAGATCGATCAGGACGTATTTGCCGTGCTGACCCTGGAAGGTTCGGTCAACGCCCGTAACCACATCGGCGGGACTGCCCCGGCACAAGTGAAGGCTGCTGTAGCTCGCGGGCAGGCATTGCTCGCCAGCCGCTAAAAGCATCGCGAGCAGGCTCGCTCCCACAAGGTTGATGCATGAATCCTGTGGGAGCGAGCCTGCTCGCGATATCTGACGTCAGAACACTACCGTCCTACTTCTTGGACGCGATCATCGCCATGAACGCCGGCATCGCCGCTTCCTTGTCCGCCGCAATCCGCTGAACATTCGGGTTGTCCTCCAGACGCTCCAGCAACGCCTTGGCCGCCGGCAGTTCAGCCAGCAGGTCGATACCAAACAGCTTTTTAGCCACTCCACATGCCAGCGGTACGCTATAGAGGAAATACAAATCCGCCACGCTCAGGCTGTCGCCCGCCACATACGGGCTGAATTTGCCGTGCCGGCCCAGGGATGCAATCCCCAGCAGCAACTCGGCCTTGGTTTTTTCCTTGATCGCCTCCGGCAGGGTGGAGCCGAAAAACGCTTCCGGATAACAAGCACGAGCCGGCAGCTCGATGTACAGCTCGATCTCCTTGGCCAGCGCCAGCACCTGTGCCCGTTCAAAGGGGTCGCTTGGCAACAAAGGTTTGCCGTTTTGGCTTTGCTCGATGTATTCGAGGATCACGCTGGTTTCATTGATGAAACCCTGCTCGGCCTTCAGCACCGGGACCTTGCCGCGCGGGCTGATGGCCAGCGCTTCAGGGCTCTGGCCGGCATAAAACGGCACTTCTTCGAATGGCAGTCCCTTTTCCAGCAACGCCAGCTTGACCATGTTGTAGTAGTTGCTGACGGAAAATCCATAAAGCTTGAGCATCACATAGCCTCCAGGCCGTGCAGGGGGGTTGGCAGTGCCTGTTATAGAACGCCGAGGGCGATCTCGCCAGCAGCATCACGGCCCTGAATGCGGGTAAACTGGCCACCTTTCCTTGAGGAGCCTGCCATGAGCGAGCCAACCCCCGGCACCAGCCAAGACGACATCGACGACGAAGAGTTCGCCGAGAACACGCTGATCGAAGCCATCGAAAACCAGATCGAAAGCGAAAACCCGCCAGCGGCCAAGGCCACCTTCAACAAGCTGACACTGGTGGGTTACGAGCGGGAGGAAATCCTCAACCTGATGGCCCACGTATTAGCGATAGAAATCGACGCAATCCTCGAAGAAGACCGCGCGTTCAACACCGAGTGGTATGAAGCAGCACTGCGTGCATTGCCAGAGTTGCCACCCGAGAAGCAGTAACCCACCCCCTTGCACCTGTGGGAGCGAGCCTGCTCGCGAAAAACCTGAGAGCACCGCAGGACGTCAAGCCTCCAGCGTTATCGTTGGCGTCCATCGCGAGCAGGCTCGCTCCCACAGAGAGAAAAAAGGCTGCTGCCAGCACTGGACATGCCGCACCAGCGGGTTCACCTTAGGGGCGCTGTTTTCTAATTCCTAGAAAGTCTGGAGTCCTTATGTCGCTTACCCCTGAGTTGGTCGCCGAACTGGAAATCCTCGCACTCTTCAACCTGGACAGTTCCCAGGAAGGTTTGAAAATTCATCAGTCCGCTGCCCCTAAAGCTATTGCCGCTGCCCAACGCCTGTACGAAAAAGAACTGATCGACCAGCCTGATGGTGGTTATCTGACCAGCCTGGGACGTGATGCCGCGCAAAATGTGCAAACCGTGCTCACCATTCTGAAAGCCCAAGAAACAGCCTGAATTCCATCGCATCGCCCACGGAAACCCTGCCACGGGATTTCCGCGGGCCTGTTCGGCTGACTGACCTTTTCCAACGTTATAAATCTGACGCCAAAAAAACAAAATCAGCTTAAATGCCCCCGGACTTAGACGCTAAACTGCCATCACCCGAGAGCCTCCACGTCCGAGCCCTGCGAGCCGGTTTGAGCTGACATGATCCACACCCATGAAATCCGCCCCGATCTGGACGAGGGAATCGACCGCAAGGTTCTCAGTCAACTGCGCGCACGCTTTTTAAAGCTCAACGAAGGCCGGATGGCGCGCGCCATGGAAGGGTTGTCGCCCCGTCAGCAAGGGGTGCTCAACCTTCTGCCACTGTTTTTCCACGTCAATCACCCGCTGTTGCCGGGCTACGTTTCCGGTGGCACGCCGGCCGGATTGTCGAATTTCGAACCGGACGCCAACGTCCTCGCCGAAGCCCAACGCCTGACCCGCTCGTTTTCCTATAAGCCACGCCACGGCAGCAATCCGCCTCGCCCGATTCACGGCCTGTTCCTGATGGGCAGTCTCGGCACGCTGGCCCAGGCCGATCAAAGCGATATGGATGTGTGGGTTTGTCATGGCTCGGACTTGAGGGAACACGAACTCGCTGAACTGCAAAAAAAATGTCAGCTACTCGAGGCCTGGGCTGCCAGCCAGGGTGCCGAGGCGCACTTTTTCCTGATCGATCCGGCCCGTTTCGTACGAGGCGAGCGCGACAATCAACTCAGCTCCGAAAATTGCGGCAGCACCCAGCACTATCTGCTGCTGGACGAGTTTTACCGCACTGCGATCTGGCTGGCCGGGCGCACGCCGATCTGGTGGCTGGTGCCGGTCTATGAAGAAGCGAGCTACGACCGATACACCCATACGCTGATATCCAAGCGCTTCATTCGCGCCGACGAAACCCTGGACCTGGGAAACCTCGCCTATATTCCGCCTGGCGAATTTATCGGCGCCGGGTTATGGCAATTGTTCAAGGGCATCGAGTCACCGTACAAATCGGTCCTGAAGTTGTTGCTGACCGAGGTGTACGCCAGCGAACACCCGAGGGTTCAGTGCCTGAGCCTGCGTTTCAAACAGGCGGTGTTTGCCAACCAGCTCGATCTGGATGAACTGGATCCGTACGTCGTGGTTTACCGACGCATCGAGGAGTACCTCATTGCCCGCAACGAGCCGGAACGACTGGAGCTGGTAAGGCGCGCGCTGTACCTGAAGGTCAATCGCAAACTCACCGGCAACATTCGCACCCAAGGCTGGCAGCGCACGTTACTGGAGCGCCTGACCCATGAATGGCATTGGGACCAACGTCAGTTGGCCCTGCTCGACAGCCGCAGCCAGTGGAAGGTCCGCCAGGTCAGTTCCGAACGCCGGGCGCTGGTCAACGAGCTGAATTACAGCTACCGATTCCTGACCCAGTTCGCCCGTAACGAACAGACCGTCAGTCTGATCAACAAACGTGATCTCAGCGTACTGGGTCGACGCTTGTACGCGGCCTTCGAACGCAAGGCGGACAAGGTCGAGTTCATCAACCCGGGCATCGCCCCGGACTTGGCCGAAGACACCCTGACGCTGGTGCATGCAGTCAACAAGAAGGAATCGGGGCAAACTCAGTGGGGCCTGTATAACGGCAGCCTGACTGCCCTTGAGTGGGAGCATTTCGCCCCGATCAAGCGCAGCCGCCATTTGCTCGAATTGCTCACCTGGTGCCACCGCAATGGCGTGATCGACAGCAGCACCCGACTGGCCTTGCACCCTGGCAGCAGCGACCTGAGCGAGTTCGAGCTGTTCAACCTGCTCGGCAGCCTGCAACAGAGCATCCCCCTGCCCCTGACGACCGTTGCCGAAGAACCCTTGCTGCGCGCAAGCGTACCCGGCGAAGTGCTGATTCTGGTGAACGTCGGCATCGACCCGCTCAAGCACCATCGAGATCTGAACATCCTGATGACCACCGAGCGTACCGACTCCCTGAGCTATGCAGGGGTTCGGGAGAATCTGGTGCTGACCCTGGATCAGGTCACGCTCAACAGCTGGAACGAAGTGCTGGTCAATCGCTTCGATGGTCCCCATGCCCTGCTCGACTGCCTTCGCGACTATCTCAACAACCTGCCGGACGGCCCGCGGCAACCCCGGCTGCGCGTACGCTGCTTCTGCCATAACCGCGCGCAATTCATTGCCCAACGTGTCGAAGGCATCATCGACACCGCGCAGAACCTGTTGCTGAGCAAACTCAATCACCGCTACCTGATTCAGGTCCAGCAGCATTACCACGTGCTGGAACTGGTACCCGGCCAGGTCAATCACGTCGCCCTGGCCACATTGCCGGCGCTGGTCGATTACCTGAGTGAAGAATTGGCCAGTTACAGCCCCTTGCATCTGGACCCGATGGCACTGGAAGAGCATGACCTAGCGCTGCTGCTGCCCATGGGGCAGGCAGATTGCGTTCAGGTGTTCTACCGGATCAACGAAGACCAGGCCGATCTGTATGTACTCGATGAGTACAATGCCTTATGGCAGCAGCGCTTGCCGTGGCACGACGAACAAAGCCTGCTAGTACCGCTGCAACGGTTCCTGCAATCGATTCAATATCGACGCGAGGCCTTGCTGCCGATGGAGGCGGCCCAGCCCAGGAGCCTGGACACCCGGTATTACCAACTCTTGCCGTCAGGTACAGGCCGACCACGCCGGGTCGAGGCCCGTCCGGCACCGCAAACACCAGTCAATAAACCCTTCTATGACGTACAGGCGATCGTCGGCAAAGCTGCACAGGGGAAGGCGCAAGTGACGTTGTATTGCAATCAGCGGGAGTTTTCAGAGCTGGAGCATGGCGACCAACTGTTCGCAGTGGTCGCCCGGGAAATCGTCGAACAGCGCCGCGAAACCCAACGCTATCGCTGCTACATCACCGACCTGGACCTGTCGGGCCTGCTCGGTGATGGTCAGGGCTCAAGCAATCTGTATCTGCGCTACAAGGCCGACCTGGAGCACGCATTGAACGAGGCGCTCGAGCAGGTCTGAGCGGTCATCACTCAGGGAAATCGCCGCCATTGGCTGGCTGGGATTCGACTTCAAGCAAGGTCAGCTTGAGCGTCTTGCCCCCCGGTGCCGGCCAGTCGATGTGCTGACCCACCTTCAAGCCGAGCAATGCGCTGCCCACCGGCGCCAGGATGGAAATCTTGCCTTCGTCGGCATTGGCATCCTTTGGGTAAACCAGGGTCAGGTGATAGTCCTTGCCGCTGATCTCTTCACGGCAATGCACGCGGGAATTCATGGTTACGACATCGGCGGGCACTTCATCGTGGCCGACCAGCGTATCGGCGCGGTCCAGCTCGGTTTGCAGTGCGATGACGCCCGGCAGCGTTTCATCCAGGCTGTCGATCAGACGCTCCAGACGCTGAACGTCCAGACGGGTAAGGGTGATGGAAGGTGCGGTCATGATCAGGGCAGACTCCTTTCTTCTGCACGAAAAAAGCAAAACCCCGCCAGAAAAAGGCGGGGTTTTCACAAGCCTCGATGGGTTGAGGCGTATTCGGACACTATCACAGCTCAAAAAATATACAAGCCAAGGACAACCACGGTACCGACAGGTGGAAATTAAACCCTGTGGGAGCGAGCCTGCTCGCGAATGCGGTTTGTCAGTCAATCAGATGTCGACTGATACACCGTATTCGCGAGCAGGCTCGCTCCCACAGGTTTCCGGGTCAGGCGTGGGATTTGCGGTGTAACGCCTGCGCGCAGATCACCCGCCGCCGCTCATCATCGGCCGAGCGCCATTCGCGGATGTCTTCGACATGACGGAAACACCCTAGGCAGACTTTTTGCTCATCCAGCCGACAGACTCCGCTGCACGGCGATGGCACTGCCGGGCTTACATTGCTGTAGAGCGGCTTGGGCGGGCGGGCCGGCGATGGCTCGGTCACGGCGTTACAGGCCTTCGAAATCGAATTCGACACCGGCCTGCTGCTTGACGATGCGCTCGAGCATTTCACCCAACTGCTCTTCGCTCTTGTCGCACATCCAGCGCTCACTCTCTTCGTCGTAATCGAAGTGGAAGCCACCGGACACAGCAGCCAGCCACAACTGCCGCAACGGCTCCTGACGACTGAAGATCAATTGGCTGCCGTTTTCGAACTTAACGGTCAGCACACCAGCCGAGCTCTCCAGATCGATGTCCAGGTCGCTGTCCTCAAAGATGTCCTCCAGGGATTGCTGGGTGGCATCGACCAGGTCGTGGAAACGGGCTTCGGACAAACTCATTGCGGCAACCTCAAAAGTGTCTGATCAGGCTCAAGCGCCGCAAGATACGGGCGAGTCCCGGTGATTGCAAAGGATAACGGCCAAGAGGGCCATTGTGGGAGCGGGCTTGCTCGCGAATGCGGTTTATCAGTCAGTGCAGTTGTCGACTGACCCACCGCATTCGCGAGCAAGCCCGCTCCCACAGGTAATGCACGATAGTGATCTCTATCCGCCAAGCCCCGCCGGACGGGAGCCCCCTCGCATAGGCAAGCTGCCGGGTGGCCGGTATACTCCGGCGCAATTAATGCATTTTCAAGGATTTCGCCATGAAGCGCCTGATCTCTTCCCTTGCTGCGCTCGTCGCGGTTGCCTGCCTCGTGTCGGCCTGCGGTCAAAAAGGCCCGCTGTACCTGCCCGACGAAGACCAGGACCCTGCTGAGCAGGCTCAGTCCTCGCAAAAGCAGCCGTCCAAAGCACACAAGCACGACGTCTACCAATAAGGGAACCTCATGGACGCTTTTAACTACCGTGACGGTGAACTGTTCGCGGAAGGTGTTGCCCTGTCTGCCATCGCCGAGCGCTTTGGTACACCCACCTACGTTTATTCCCGTGCCCACATCGAAGCCCAATACCTGGCTTACGCCGATGCGCTGGCCGGCATGCCACACCTGGTCTGCTTCGCGGTCAAGGCCAACTCCAACCTGGGCGTACTGAATGTCCTGGCGCGCCTGGGCGCCGGTTTCGACATCGTTTCCCGTGGCGAGCTCGAACGCGTACTGGCCGCTGGCGGCAGCGCCGACAAGATCGTGTTCTCCGGTGTCGGCAAGACCCGTGATGACATGCGTCGCGCCCTGGAAGTCGGCGTGCACTGCTTCAACGTCGAATCCACCGACGAGCTGGAACGCCTGCAAGTCGTGGCCGCCGAGCTGGGCGTTCGCGCGCCGATCTCGCTGCGCGTCAACCCGGACGTCGATGCTGGTACCCACCCGTACATCTCCACCGGTCTCAAAGAGAACAAGTTCGGCATCGCCATCGCCGACGCCGAAGACGTGTACGTGCGTGCTGCGCAGCTGCCGAACCTGGAAGTAGTCGGCGTCGATTGCCATATCGGTTCGCAACTGACCACCCTGCCGCCGTTCATTGATGCGCTTGACCGCCTGTTGGGCCTGGTCGACCGCCTCGGCGATTGCGGCATCTACCTGCGTCACATCGACCTCGGTGGCGGCTTGGGCGTGCGTTATCGCGATGAAGAGCCGCCATTGGCCGGCGATTACATCAAGGCCGTGCGCGAGCGTCTCGACGGTCGCGACCTGGCGTTGGTGTTCGAGCCGGGCCGCTTCATCGTGGCCAACGCCGGTGTGTTGCTGACTCAGGTCGAATACCTCAAGCACACTGAACACAAAGACTTCGCCATCGTCGACGCCGCCATGAACGACCTGATCCGCCCGGCGCTGTACCAAGCCTGGATGGACATCACGGCCGTACGCCCGCGCAGCACCGCTGCCCGCACCTACGACATCGTCGGCCCAATCTGCGAGACCGGCGACTTCCTGGCCAAGGAGCGCGAGCTGGCCCTTGAAGAAGGCGATCTGCTGGCTGTGCATTCGGCCGGTGCCTACGGGTTTGTCATGAGCTCCAACTACAACACCCGCGGCCGTGCCGCCGAAGTGTTGGTGGACGGTGACCAGGCTTTTGAAGTGCGTCGCCGTGAAACGGTAGCCGAGTTGTATGCTGGCGAAAGCCTGCTGCCGGAGTAAAACCATGCTGCTGCGTTTTACCAAGATGCACGGCCTGGGCAATGACTTCATGGTCCTCGACCTGGTCAGCCAGCACGCGCACATTCTGCCCAAGCACGCCAAGCTGTGGGGCGATCGGCACACCGGCATCGGTTTCGACCAGTTGCTGATCGTCGAAGCACCGAGCAACCCGGACGTGGATTTCCGCTATCGGATCTTCAACTCCGACGGCTCGGAAGTGGAACAGTGCGGCAACGGTGCGCGTTGTTTCGCCCGCTTCGTGCTCGACAAGCGCCTGACCGCCAAAAAGCAGATCCGCGTCGAAACCAAAAGCGGCATCATCGAGCTGGATGTGCGCAACGACGGGCAGATCGGCGTGAACATGGGCGCACCGCGCCTGGTGCCGGCCGATATTCCGTTCCAGGCGCCGGAACAGGCCCTGAGTTATCAGGTCGACGTCGACGGCACTGCGGTCGATCTGGCCGCCGTGTCCATGGGCAACCCCCACGCCGTGCTGCGGGTCAGCGATATCAACAATGCACCGGTGCACGAACTGGGGCCGAAAATCGAACATCACCCGCGCTTTCCGGCACGGGTCAACGTCGGTTTCCTCCAGGTCATCGACCGCAACCGCGCGCAGTTGCGTGTCTGGGAGCGTGGGGCCGGGGAAACCCAGGCCTGCGGTACCGGCGCCTGCGCCGCTGCAGTGGCCGCGATCAGCCAGGGGTGGATGGATTCGCCGCTATTGATCGACCTGCCTGGCGGGCGCCTGTCCATTGAATGGGCGGGCCCTGGCCAACCGGTCATGATGACCGGCCCGGCAGTACGCGTATACGAAGGACAAGTGCGTCTTTGAGTGAGCCAAAGCCATGACCGATAAGCCACAGGTACCCGCCCGCAAGCCCGACGAATCAGCGTCCGAAAGCCTGGAGGCGGCGGCGATTGCCGCGTACCTGGAGGCTCATCCGGATTTCTTCATTGAGCATGAAGAGCTGTTGCCGGCCTTGCGCATTCCCCACCGGCGCGGCGACACCGTGTCCCTGGTCGAACGGCAGATCACTATTCTGCGCGACCGCAATATCGAGTTGCGGCACCGTCTTTCGCACTTGATGGACGTGGCCCGCGACAATGACCGCCTCTTCGATAAGACCCGCCGCCTGATCCTTGCACTCATGGACGCCAACACCCTGGAAGATGTGGTGATGTGCGTCGAAGACAGCCTGCGCCAGGACTTCCAGGTGCCCTTCGTCAGCCTCATTCTGCTCGGCGACAACCCGATGCCGGTTGGTCGCTGGGTCACCCATGCCGAGGCACAAGTGGCGATTGGCGGCCTGTTGCAGGAAGACAAGAGCGTCAGCGGCAGCCTGCGCGAGCATGAGCTGGACTTCCTGTTCGGCGAAGAACAGCGCAAGCAGATCGGCTCCACCGCCGTCGTTGCCATCAGTCACCAGGGCATCCACGGCATCCTGGCCATTGCCAGCCGTGATCCGCAACACTACAAAAGCTCGGTGGGCACGCTGTTCCTGAGCTATATCGCCGAAGTCATGGGCCGCGTGTTGCCACGGATCAACAGCTCCCTGCGCTCGGTACGCTGATCATGGAACGGCAACTGGACGCTTACTGCGAACACCTGCGCAGTGAGCGGCAGGTGTCGCCGCACACGCTGTCAGCCTACCGCCGCGACCTCGACAAGGTGCTGGACTGGTGCGTCAAACAGAACATCGGTAGCTGGGCGGCGCTGGATATCCAGCGCCTGCGCAGCCTGATCGCCCGCCTCCACGCACAAGGCCAATCCTCCCGCAGTCTGGCGCGACTACTGTCGGCGGTACGCGGCCTCTATCATTATCTGAATCGCGAAGGCCTCTGCGACCACGATCCGGCCAACGGCCTGTCGCCGCCCAAGGGCGAACGCCGCCTGCCGAAAACCCTCGACACCGACCGCGCACTGCAACTGCTTGAAGGCGGGGTCGAAGACGATTTTCTCGCTCGCCGCGACCAAGCGATTCTCGAACTGTTCTATTCCTCCGGGTTACGACTGTCGGAGCTAACTGGGCTGAACCTAGATCAGCTAGATTTGGCTGATGGCATGGTCCAGGTGCTCGGCAAGGGCAGCAAGACCCGCCTGCTGCCGGTGGGCAAGAAGGCTCGCGAAGCCCTGGAGCTGTGGCTGCCCTTGCGGGCCCTGGCCAACCCGGCGGACGATGCAGTGTTTGTCAGCCAGCAAGGTCGGCGTCTTGGTCCACGGGCGATCCAGCTACGCGTGAAAGCGGCGGGTGAACGCGAACTGGGGCAAAACCTGCACCCGCACATGCTGCGGCACTCCTTCGCCAGCCATGTGCTGGAGTCCTCCCAGGACCTGCGGGCCGTGCAGGAGCTGCTCGGCCACTCGGACATCAAGACCACGCAGATCTACACCCACCTGGACTTCCAGCACCTGGCCACGGTCTACGACAGCGCCCACCCACGGGCCAAACGCATTAAAGGCGATGATTCATGACGATCCAACTGATCACCTTCGACCTCGATGACACGCTATGGGATACCGCCCCGGTGATCGTCAGTGCCGAAGCCGTACTGCGTGAATGGCTGACCGAACATGCACCCAACCTGGGAGCCGTGCCGGTGGAGCACCTGTGGACCATTCGCGAACGCATCCTGAGCAACGAACCAGGCCTCAAGTACCGCATCAGCGCCCTGCGCCGACGCGTGTTATTCCACGCATTGGAAGAAGCCGGTTATACCCACGCAGAAGCGTCGGACCTGGCCGACCAGAGCTTCGAAGTGTTCCTGCATGCCCGGCATCAGCTGGAAATCTTCCCCGAGGTGCAACCGACCCTGGGCGTGCTGTCCAACCACTACGCCCTCGGCGTGGTCACCAATGGCAACGCCGACGTGCGGCGGCTGGGACTGGCGGATTACTTCAAGTTCGCGTTGTGCGCCGAAGACATCGGCATCGCCAAACCCGATGCGCGGTTGTTCCACGAAGCCTTGCAGCGCGGCGGTGCAACCGCGGAAACGGCGGTGCATATCGGTGATCACCCAGGGGACGACATTGCCGGCGCCCAACAGGCGGGGCTGCGCGCGATCTGGTTCAACCCCTCGGGCAAAGCCTGGGAAGCCGAACGCCTGCCGGATGCCGAGATTCGCAGCCTGACCGAGTTGCCGGCATTGTTGGCGCTGTGGAATTCAATGTCGGCCTGACCCAAAAAACCTGTGGGAGCGCCACATATCCCGGTATTTTGTTTCAGGCATGAAAAAGCCCGCAGCGACGGCGGGCTTTTTCAGCAAGCGGAAGCAGGCCTCAGATAGGCCGGCTGCCGTACTTGTTGTCAGGCTTCTTGGGCGGATCGGCGACCACATTGGCCTCCACTTCCTGCACCTTGCCACCACGGGCCAGGAACTCTTCCATGGCCTTGGCCAAGGCATCCCGTTCCTTGTTCTTGGCTTCGACACTCGGCAGCTCATCGACCGATACTGCGGCCTTGGCCTTGCCTTTGGCGGTCGGAACGGGCGCATCGCCGCCGTCGTCTTCAGCGACGTCTTCCGCCGCTGCTTCCAGACCTTCTTCGGTATCGTCTTCGTCGCCTACTTCGAGGTCGTCGTTGTCCAGATCATCGTCGCTCATGTTCTACCTCATGACTTGCGAAAAGCAGATTAGTTATAGCCCAGCTTTGCCCTCTGTCGAAGGCTGCCGGAAAAAATCAACAACCGCTGGTGACCAGCGGTTATGCCCCTTCACCGTGCACGGTGGCGAGGACTTTACGAGCACCGCCATGATCACGGTGCTCGCCCAGGTAAACGCCTTGCCAGGTCCCTAACGCCAGTCGGCCTGCCGAGATCGGCAAACTGAGCTGACAGCCAAGCACGCTGGCCTTGAAGTGCGCCGGGAGGTCGTCCAGGCCTTCGTCGTTATGCTCATAGCCGTCTGTTCCTTGTGGGATCAGACGATTGAAAAATCGTTCGAAGTCGCGACGTACCGCCGGATCGGCGTTCTCGTTGATGCTCAACGACGCCGAGGTATGCTGTAGCCACAAATGCAACAGACCGACCCGACACGCCTTGAGTTCAGGCAAGCCGGCGAGTAACTCGTCCGTTACCAGATGAAAGCCCCGGGGCCTCGCCCTCAGGGTTATCAGAGTCTGTTGCCACATACAGTTCTCCGCACGTTCGGGGCGCATTCTAGCGCGCTCTGGGAAAAAGCAAAGGCCCTAATAATCCTTCCATCCTGTAAGCCTTCGGCGGCACAAAAACACGCGGCATAAACGTTCACAAAGCTGTAAGAAAAAAACCTTTCAGCTGCACTTTCAATAATAAATCGTGGACAAAAAAATGCCCGGCAAGCCGGGCAAGTTTTTTCATGCGCATGCTTACAAGTTGTAGCCGCGCTCGTTGTGAAGTGCCAGATCGATACCGACCGATTCTTCTTCCTCGGTGATCCGCAGCCCCATGACCGCATCCAGCACCTTGAGGATGATGAAGGTGACGATCGCGGTGTAGATCACCGTGAAGCCGACGCCTTTGCACTGAATCCACACTTGTGCGGCGATATCGGTCACGGTGCCGAAACCACCCAGGGACGGTGCAGCGAATACACCGGTCAGGATCGCACCGAGAATACCGCCGATACCGTGTACGCCGAAGGCGTCCAGGGAGTCGTCATAACCCATTTTGCGTTTCAGGGTCGTGGCACAGAAGAAGCACACCACACCGGCCGACAGACCGATCACCAGTGCACCCATCGGGCCCACGGTACCGGCAGCCGGAGTAATGGCAACCAGTCCGGCAACCACACCCGAAGCAATACCCAGTGCGCTGGGTTTGCCGTGGGTGATCCACTCGGCGAACATCCAGCCCAGTGCAGCAGCGGCAGTCGCGATCTGGGTCACCAGCATCGCCATGCCGGCGGTGCCGTTGGCCGCAGCGGCGGAACCTGCGTTGAAACCGAACCAACCGATCCACAGCATCGCGGCGCCCATCAGGGTGTAGCCGAGGTTATGCGGTGCCATCGGGGTGGTCGGGAAGCCTTTGCGCTTGCCCAGCACCAGGCAGGCAATCAGACCGGCCACACCGGCGTTGATGTGCACCACGGTGCCGCCAGCGAAGTCGAGTACGCCCCAGTCCCACATCAGGCCGCCGTTGCCGGACCAGACCATGTGCGCAATCGGTGCATAAACCAGGGTGAACCAGATCCCCATGAACACAAGCATCGCAGAGAACTTCATACGCTCGGCGAAGGCACCGACGATCAGCGCCGGGGTAATGATGGCAAAGGTCATCTGGAAGGTGATGAACACCGCTTCAGGGAACAGCGCCGCCGGACCTGTCAGGCTTGCTGGCGTGACACCGGCCAGGAAAGCCTTGCCCATGCCGCCGAAGAAGGAGTTGAAGTTGACGACGCCCTGCTCCATGCCAGTAGTGTCGAACGCGATGCTGTAGCCATAAATGACCCACAGGACGCTGATCAGACCGGTAATGGCGAAACACTGCATCATCACGGAAAGAATGTTTTTCGACCGAACCATGCCGCCGTAGAACAGCGCGAGGCCGGGAATGGTCATGAACAGCACGAGGGCTGTCGAGGTCAACATCCAGGCGGTATCACCGGAGTTGAGGACTGGGGCCGCCACTTCGTCTGCCGCCAAAGCCAGGCCGGGCATTACGAGGGACAACAGGGCTCCTAGCCCTGCGATTTTACGCAGAGTCATATTGTTTTCTCCTGGGGCGTTGGGTTTGTGGCGGCTTAGATGGCGTCGGTATCGGTTTCGCCGGTACGGATGCGAATCGCCTGTTCCAGATTGACCACGAAGATCTTGCCGTCACCGATCTTGCCGGTGTTGGCGGCCTTGGTTATCGCCTCGATAACCCGGTCCAGATCCTTGTCGTCAATGGCGACATCAATCTTCACCTTGGGCAGGAAATCGACCACGTACTCCGCGCCGCGATACAGCTCGGTGTGACCCTTCTGCCGACCGAAGCCTTTGACTTCGGTAACGGTAATGCCCTGCACGCCGATCTCGGACAGCGACTCGCGTACGTCGTCCAACTTGAACGGCTTGATGATGGCAGTGACTAGCTTCATGAAAACTCTCTCCCGAATTGGTGGACTTGCCCCAGGAAAACAAACCCGTCTCAAGTCTAAGCGCAGTGCCTGGCTTTGTAACGCATCGTCGGCCTTACCTGCCCGTTCGACGCCAGCTAACCGCTCCTTGCCAAACGCTCCCCGCGTTTCGCCTGGCGCACTGCATTCGTCACGGCGACTGCATCAGTGCATGGGTCATGAGGGTCTAAGCAGAAAGCTTGCCATCTCTACAAAATTCATAGTTTTCAAGCCTTTGTCAGTTGATGGCCGCCACTTCGCCACAACACCCGACACGTTACGCACAACAACGGTGCGATGCCGTCCATCCGCATGCGCGAAAAGCGTGCATCCCTTGCCCGCGGATTTGACTATAGACACTGCGTGATACACTGCCCGTCATTGCTATCAGGACATTCCCCATGCTCGCGCCAAAAGACTTCCTCGACGCCCTGACCGGCACCGCCTCCCGCCTCTTCAGCGGCGACACGCCACTGCCGAAAGCCGAAATCGAAAGCCAGTTCAAGATGCTGCTGCAAAGCGCCTTCAGCAAACTGGACCTGGTGAGCCGTGAAGAATTCGACAGCCAGATGGTCGTCCTGGCCCGCACCCGCGCCCGCCTCGAAAGCCTCGAAGCGAAAGTGGCCGAGATGGAAGCGAAGCTGAACCCACCGGCCGAATAACGTACAAAACCCACTGTAGAAACCCCATCTACTGTGGGAGCGAGCCTGCTCGCGATTGAAGGTCGGCACGACCTTCAGATTCACCTGTAGGAGCTGCCGCAGGCTGCGATCTTTCTAACTCACAGCCCGCAAAAATCCCGGCAACGTCCTACAAAAATCACACCGTCGTCCGATTGCGTCGTCGAGTATCCGATCTCTAAGCTCATCCGCAGCTGAATATTCAGCTCTGGGTTTGGCGACCTGGAAAATCCCGACGCACCGCGACCACATTCGAACGAGGGAGTTATTCCCATCTCGAGTTATGGCGGCCGTGCGTGGGAGACCTTCGCGTCTGCCGGTTTCGGGATGCACCGGTTCGCCAACCCGCGCACAGCTGCCACCCTTTTCGTTTGGCGACGATCAGAGGCAGTTTTCTTCATTTGATCCCGAGAACTGAACCATGGAAGAAAACTATCCAACGCCCCAAGTCTTCACCCGCCACAAGCTCCACCTCCACGCCCTGCTCCTGCAAAACCAACCCTGGTTCAGCGCCCGCGACCTGGGCCGCCTATTACGCATCCACCTCAACGACCGCCAACTCCGAAAACTCGATCCCGACCAACACCAAACCGCCAAAACCCTTATCTACGGCCAAATCGAAAACACCCTGCTGATCAGTGAGTCCGGCGTTTACGCCCTCCTCGTCTACCACTACTGCCCCGAATACCGAGCCCTGCGCGAATGGCTCACCCACGAAGTCGTCCCCGCCCTGCGAGACGCCCATCACCCCGCCAATACCGAACGCCCACAACTGAGCCTGCTCAATTGGCCGCAAATGTCGTTGAGTTTGTTGCACTGGAATAATCAGCCGTGGATACGGTTGCAGGACGTGCCGCAGATGATGACGGAGCGAGATCAAGCAAGACGCCTGGTGGCCGGATCGTGATGGAAGCGGGCTTCGCGCGCCTTACAGTCGCTTTGAGTTTGCGAGTCAGAAATATCCTCGCTCTTCGAAAAGATGCAATAAACCGCCCCTGCCAGGGCAGGAGCGGTTTCCATCGGTTCAATCCTTACAACGAATCATCCCAATGGTCTCGCAGAAGCTCGTACAGGCGAAAAACCCATAACGCGTTTCTAACGAGGCGCCACATATGTTTAAGAAACTTAGACATATTTTGGCCCTCCTTGCGTGGGGCCAAACCTCCGATGAACTTTCCGGCATACGCACACCTTTGGGATTACACGCGAGTGTATCCACCAAGGCGGCCGGTTGTGGGTTCCCCAAAAACTACACCGGCACGGTTCTCACACCGTGTCGAGGAACATGAAGTCTTTACGGTCCCGGCCACCCTTTGCGGACCACCCGATGAGTGGGCATCGTCGGGGCGGATGATATCGCAGCCCTTCTCGGTCAATCGCGAAGAAATGATCTGAATGAGCTAACAAGTTGTATCAAACCATTAGTACTTGATCGGCCATGGTTGGTACGCTGACCGATACATCAAGTTGCCGCTCAATATGGCAACGCAAGACATCAACAACCGCTGGCGATACTTGCATCTACGATCAAACATGCTTAGCATCAATCCACGCGAGTGTATCCCCCGAGGATACGCAGGCCTTGGTCTCACTAAAGCCTGCAATCAAAAAACCGTCTCCTCAAGGCGGTTTTTTTTCGCCCGCAGTTCAGGGCGAACCATTCGCAACATCCAGTGAAAGTTTGCCCCCTCAGCCACTCCACCGAAATTCCCTCCCCCAACTACCCTTCAAAAACCGCAGGAAGCGGCCTCAATAGAAGCTCAAGGAACGACCATGTCCCTCTCCATCGTCCACAGCCGCGCCCAGATTGGCGTGGATGCACCCGCTGTTACCGTCGAAGTCCACCTGGCCAATGGTTTGCCGTCGCTGACCATGGTTGGCCTGCCCGAGGCGGCGGTGAAGGAGAGCAAGGACCGGGTGCGCAGTGCGATTATCAATTCGGGGCTGCAATTTCCGGCGCGGCGGATCACGTTGAATCTGGCACCAGCCGATTTACCCAAGGATGGCGGGCGGTTCGATCTGGCGATTGCGCTGGGGATTCTCTCGGCGAGCGTGCAGGTGCCGACGTTGACCCTCGATGATGTGGAATGCCTTGGCGAGTTGGCCTTGTCCGGGGAAGTACGGGCGGTTCGAGGGGTACTGCCGGCTGCGTTGGCAGCGCGCAAGGCCGGGCGCACACTGGTGGTGCCGCGAGCGAATGTCGAGGAGGCTTGCCTGGCGTCAGGGCTGAAGGTCATCGCGGTGGATCATCTGCTACAGGCGGTGGCGCATTTCAACGGGCATACACCGATCGAGCCGTATGTCTCGGATGGTTTGATCCACGCCGCCAAACCCTATCCCGATCTCAATGAGGTACAAGGCCAAATCGCGGCTAAACGCGCGCTGCTGATTGCAGCGGCGGGGGCGCATAACCTGCTTTTGAGTGGGCCGCCGGGAACAGGTAAAACGTTGTTGGCCAGTCGACTGCCGGGATTGCTGCCCCCTCTGACGGAGAGTGAGGCCCTGGAAGTGGCAGCCATTCAGTCGGTCGCCAGCGGAGCGCCGCTGACACATTGGCCGCAACGGCCATTTCGCCAGCCCCATCATTCCGCGTCCGGCCCGGCGCTGGTCGGCGGCAGTTCAAAACCGCAACCCGGTGAAATAACCCTCGCCCATCACGGCGTTCTATTTCTCGACGAACTGATATTTTGACTTTTTAGGTTTGGCTGTCAAAAATCGAATTTAGACCGTCAGATCAAGGGTTTACCATGGCATTTCCGTCCGTAGAATCGTTACCAATCTTCTCAAATGGAGTCCACTATGATCATTACCCGTTTGAGCAGCTGGATGAACACCAAAGGGCAATATTTAGCGACGCAATGTCGAGCCGTGGTCGGCTATGTTCATCGGTGGTGCAGATTACGCTGAAGAGCTTTGAGTGCTACCTCCAGATAACCCGTCAGTTGGTAACTCCGCGATCGCAATCGAAATTCCGAAAAATGGCGGAAGGCTTTCTGGGTTTTTTATATTCAGAACAACATGTTGAAACGGCTCCGTCACTTCGATCCCAACGAGCGAAGTTTTTTATATCAGTAATTCCTTTCCTATCAGCAATATACCCCACCAAAAAAGATTACTCATTTCCTCTGACCATCGAAGCAATAGACAAATACCTAAATGTGTTGAATGGCTTAGAGCAATGCCCGAAAAAAATAGAATATTGGCGAGGGTGGCCGTTGCAGAACGTTTCTGGAGGGACGCATTTTCTTCCCTTATGGGCATTTTACCGAAAGCTTGGTGCAGAATTTACAAGGAAACTCTATTCTGAAACTCATATCTTCCTTTCAGGAAGGCGTTATCGAGCAATGCCATTGCTATCGTATCTAGGAGATTTTATAGAGGCTCAACCATCAGATATCACACCTACACACTTAACTTCAGACGTATTCATGAATGAATTCTGGGATCGTTTTGTAAAGTATTACGTTACAACAGCATATGATAGCGGACAAGGCCAGAAATTAAGCACCATCGCATCGGCCTGGAACGTGCAATTCTCAGCTTTCGTACGCAACCAACTCATTCCGGCATCAGTACTAAGTGGGGGATATGCTGGATTACCCGTTTTACCAAAGAGACTGTATAACAATGCGGCCTCCAGAATCAGCACAGGAAATGACGGAACGCTGGTTCATTCAAAATTATTGCACGATATTCCACTAGAGGTGACAGACCAAGCGGCCATCTACAATATTTTTGATAATCTAACATCATCAATGAATGACTTAACAACCTGGGCTAAAGCTGAGGTGGCAGATCTAGAGGCCAGACTAAATCGTCGGTTACGAGAATCACCTAATGGAAAACTCCGCCGGATCGGTGGACTTGGAGAAAAAGAGGGCGGCCAAATTCAATGGATGAGAGATCGCAATAATCCAGCATGCTTTGCTAATGCAGCACGAAATATCGAAGATCACTCCTATTCATATATAATGGAGCGAGCTGTCCAAATTTTTGCTTCGCCATTTGCAGAAACAGCATATGAGCTAGGATTAGCAACAACAGGCTCATTGTACCCACATTGCCTACTACTCGTAAGTTTGTATCCAAAAATTACCGTTGGCTTCTTGGAAAACTTGGAGATATATGATGAGCATGGAAAAAAAATTGGTTTCATCCGAACCGACAACGGGTATCAGTTAGTTGGGTATAAACTCCGTAGAGGGCACCGTGAAGCTGAGCAGGTGATTAGCCTTTGCGAGTACGGTGCATATCTTGTTCAACAAATAATCGATGTCACCGACTACGGAAGACGATACCTACAATCTATTGGAGACGATAATTACAGATATTTATTATTATCTGCAGTTAGAAGCTTCGGCAAATTTCAGCGACCAAAGTTAGCTTCGGTTACCACTTCGCCCATCCCCATAGAAAGACTCGTATCCGGCTTAAAGAAATACACAAACCTAAATCATGCTGACGCTACGTACCTCGCACAACGCGCTAATCTCTCCACAGTTCGCGCGACCGCTGGAGTAATGATCTATTTAGAATCAAAAAGCGCAAAAAAAATGTCCGAAGCTCTTGGCCATAAATCATTTGATCCATCGTTGTTAGCACGCTATCTCCCAGCACCCATTTGGGATTTCTTTCAGGATCGATGGATTAGAATTTTTCAAGCAGGAATAATTATCGAAGCGATGGATGGGAGCCCTTACAAACTGAAGGCTTCAGGTTTTGACAGCTTAGAACAGGTTGAGGAGTTTTTATTAAACCACTCGATAAAACTACCCCCTGAGGAATCAAACACTCGCTTTAGCGAGGCGCGGCCCGACAGCTCTATATTGGTATCACTGAATGAACAAATTTTTGAAGAACTATTAAAGCTTAATGATTCAAGGTACAAATCCAGCAGTCATTTACAATCAAGTCTTTGGAGAGATCTCAGCTCTAAAATAATCACTCACGTTGACTCATGCCTCAGTGATCGACCAGACATTCAGTTTGCACTCTCTAACGCTAAAAATAAACTAGGGATAACCATTTAAATGAGCGCGAAAGAAAACATTCACGCGTTGGCCTTTCTGGAGGAAATGTTCCCCTCCCAGAAAACTCGGTTTGAAAGCGAATGGTTGACCTCGGACTTTGATTCAAATATATGGTGCTTTGATTTCGCGCGCGGGCATAGATTTTGTATAAATTTCAACTTAGAGCTCGAGGACGGGTCTAAACTTTCCGACCCCAAAAACAAAAAATTACTGCAATTGTTCAAAAACTGGATAACCGTTCAGAATACCCAAAATTTAAATCAAGGGGTAAAACCAGGCAGTATCACCGCGTACGCTAACACGCGAAGAGCGATAAACATCATTGACTACCTTTTGCTAAACAGTTCGCGCCTTAAGCTCGCCAGCCATGGATTGAATCTTCTAACAGAAAACGATGTCGCATCGTTTTTTTATCAGTTGTCGAGTTCGGAGAAAATTGCCGAAGGGGTCTATAACTGGCGGCAAACCGTGGTCGATTTCCTAAGAAGATCCAGTGAGTGTAGCGATCAGATTGTCTTACGTTTCGCTGAAAAAAATCCCGATCTCTATTTTTTAATGATTCAAAATGAAACAGCGTATGGCCTTACGCCAAGCGAAACTCTTAAAGTCAAAATATGGCTACACGAGAACGATTATTACAGCCCCATTCTTAGCTCAGGGTACAGGTTATCGGTAAGCATCACTCGACTGGCATCACACATCTATAAAAATACCCTTGTGGGGGGCGCTATAAAAAGTGCTTTACCTGAGCTAAATCTGGCCCCTTATCCAGGGATGACAACTGAGTACAATGTAGTTAGCGTTCGCGCGGCAAATGAAGACTCGATGTCAGATCGACAGTTTACCAAATATTATGCAACTTTTATGGCGATAAACAAACTTCCAGAATTAGGAATTGAAATTCCCAGTCATGCTTTTACTACGCTCAGTTTGAGTTCTTTGAAAGCGCACCTAAATTTAGCGCAAACCATGCGGTTTAAGACATTGAGGCCGAGCATCCTATTACCCGCTCTGCAGAAGGCTATCGATTTTATTTACGAGTACGGGGATGACATTTTCCAATCTGCTTCTGCTGTTATTGCTGCTCAAGCAAAGTATGGTGAGAGCGTAAATGATCCGAATTCGGATTGGTGGGTTCGCAAAGCTATCGCACCTCGTTTAGCTGAATTAGGAGTACAGTGCTGGAGTCTCAGCTCCAAGATGCTGGCTGGCAAAAAACTCTCTAAAGAACTTAGAGAAAACAAAGTTCAGGAATATTTTAAGAGACTTCGCAATAACGAGGGGCTGTGGGAACTGTTACGAGTATATTATGGCGCAGCGCAATTAATCATCGGATTACTGATGGCGCGACGCCAATCGGAACTTACAAGCCTGATGCCGTTTGAGTGCCTTGATGAATCAAAGCGCAATTTAGTTTTTTTTAACGCAAAGTCCGGATTTTTATCCAATAAACAAGTTTTAAAGAGACCCATTCCAAGTATCGGGGTTCATATTATTGAAACATTGGAAAACTTCCAAAGTCTGCTGCTCAAAAATAAACTTATTACTGAACATACATATTTGTTCGCGCCGCCTGACAGATATGCAAAAGGACTAAAAAAGAGCTTACATTCGCCCGCCTACAATAGAAGTATTGATTTTTTCTGCGACTACATTGAGGCACCGCGAAACAGCGAAGGATCAAGATTTTATTTCCGCCAGCACCAACTTAGGCGCGGCTTTTCGATGATATTTTTTTGGGGCAATTCGTTTGGTGGTCTTGACACATTACGATGGTTCTTGGGCCATGCGGATCTTGAACACCTCTATCATTACATTACTGAAGCGACTCCTGGAGAAGTACTTCGCGGTGTAAAAGCTGCTTACCTAGCAGACTCCTTGGCGGCTGGCGACAAAGAGGTATCTAATGAACTCGCGGCAGCTCTATTTTCACATTTTGGAACATCTGAATTTACCATACTGGATTCTCAAGAAGTTGAAACCTACTTGGAAACGCTCATCGAAAACCACTCGCTGACTGTCGAGCCGCATTTTATTAAAGTAGACGACGTAACTACCTATAGACTTGTAACGAAGCTGATAAAATCAATATGAGCAAAAAACTCCACTCGACAATCAACCTTTACAATTTGCTTCTCGATATTGCCTCTCATCCGCACAAATACCGGGAATCATCGATAGGAGTTTTCTTAAAATCACAAGGCTCATTATCTCGATACTCAGCTCCGGATAAAAGTATCTATCCTTGCTCTTTAAATACGTTGAAGACCCGTGCGGATTGCTTCCTTGCAGGAGGCTTTGAGGCTATGGACCATGCAAGAATTTTGGCACTAAAAGCATTTCCCCCAGTAAAGGCTCTGATTTCCGCCCAAAACAAACCTAGAACGTTAAAAGATGACGTCATTGCCCTTAAGAGAGAAATACAGTTTCTCAACGAAGAAATTCTTTGCTACACCATCGCATTAGAATCAAGCATGGAACAGGCGAGAGGGTACGCCAGGAAGACAAATAATATAGTAAATATTCAACTCTGCGAAAAACAACAATCGGAAATTTACGCGCTATTGAAACACCCCAGGGCCACTGCCAATGACTAAACTTTATCGTTTGACATCAGAGCACTTTCAGTTGCCTTTAGCGCTACTTGCCGATCAAACATATATTTTCAACTCAGCTTCGTACATCCCGATGCTTCGTTATCCTAACGGCACATGGTGTCACTATTCTAATTGCTACATGCATTCTCTTTATAGAAAAGGGTTGTCGCGCAATAACAAAGGCGGAACATTAAAAACCTATGCAGGTAACATAAGCCATTTACTACGTTTTTGTTCGGATAACGCTATAGATGTTGCGCAAATGACCGATAGCCTCTTTATACTATTCATGCAGACGTTGCTTAGCGACAAGAAATCATTGTCTACGTCACACACACTTCGGTCGACAACTTCAATACTTACGATAGGGAAAAATTGTATCGATTTACTGGCCTATATCGGAAAAATCACCGGTAGAGATGAGTTTGTAGGTAAAGATGGAGTGATCAAAGCTGAAAAAAGAAAAGCTGAAATAGATATTGGGAAGGGAAGAAAGCGCATCACCAAATACTATTGGCATCACCGTTCATTTCCTGAGCCATCTCCTGACAAAAAAAGATTCCCGATTACTGAAGCTCATTCTAATGCCATTATCGCCGCAGCCGCTGGTACTGAGGACCTATTTCTCAGAAAGCGTAGATTCGTAATGCTTAAACTACTTGCCCATACTGGTTGCCGACGTTCTGAACTGGTTTCGATAACGACGCATGATGTATATGCAGCACTTCATGATCCAACCATCGGCTTAAAACTGATGACGGCGAAAAAGCGCGGAAACTCAATCCATCATCGATACTTGCCCATCTCAATTCCGGATTTGAAATTCATCGTTTCTTATATTGAATTTAACCGACTCCCAAAAATTAAATCTCTGGGAGTTGAGGACGTTGGCTTGCTGTTTATCAGTGCACGTACTGGAAAGGGCCTTATGCCAAATACGATCACACAAGAGATCTCAGAGTTGGCGGGACTAGCGGGCATCAATGAGCGCTTATCTCCACACATGTACAGACATCGCTTCATTACTCAATATTTCATAAAATTGATTATTCAGCATGACTTTAACAATCCTGATGAATTCAGGAACTTACTAATCAACACTGAGTCCTTCAAGCGTGAGGTGCAACAGTGGACAGGTCACACAAACATTAATTCTTTAGACAACTACATACATCTTGCTTTCTCAGATATATCTAACAGAAAAGAAGTTGTGGAGGCGGCAATCCGCAGCGAGCACCTTTCATCGTTACTACAAACAGTCAAAATGGCCCAAGCGGAAATAAAAGCGGGATTTTCCTCATCATCAGTTAATGAGTTGCTGAACACGATATCCGAATATCTAAATGAGCTTCAGCAATCGGCCTAACAAGCGTTATTTGGAATTACCAAGCACTTGCACTATCAACCGCTTGTATGCGTGTACGAGACAGTGCGAAGCTTGAGGGCGGGTAGCTTCTGACAAGCCTGGAGCTTCTGAAGCAGTTGCTGGACGATTTGCTACGACCGGTGCGAATTGCAGCCGGCATGCCTATCATGCACCACAGCGGCCTTGGAGACATTCCTTGAGCGGTTTACCAGCCTTGAGGTGCATTATGTCTAGTCCAAATCTTTCGGAACTACTTGCTCAAGTAACAGAGATCGTTCAACACGCAGGCGCTCTCCTCTCCGCCGAGTGGAGTCGTCCAGATGGACGTCGAGGCATTGGTGACAAGGCTGTAATCGATGTCGAAATCGAATGTTTTTTGCGTCCTGAACTTCTCAGACTGTTCGGCTGCGACTTTTGGGGCGAAGAGACCGGGCACGTCCTGACAGGGCATTCTTGGTGTTGGGTTGTAGACCCTAACGATGGCACCAGTGACTTTTTGAATGGCTTGAAGGGATCAGCGATATCGGTGGGGCTACTGCATAACGCCATTCCCGTGATGGGGGTGGTATACGCACCAGTGACTTCTGAGGGGCGACCCGATTGCATCGGTTGGGCTGAGGGCAACCCCCATTTGATTCGCAACGGTCGAGCAGTATCTGTACGCCTCGAGAATAAACAGCTTTCGAACCAGAGCACGATCATGGTCAGTGCAGCAGCGGTAAATAAGCCAGAACTCAATCGTGAACTGTGTGCTCCAGCGCATTTCCATGCAATGCCATCGATCGCGTACAGACTGGCAAGAGTGGCCGCGGGTGACGGAATATGCGGCATCTCTCTCTACGCTGTTTCAGCGCATGATGTTGTGGGTGGTCATGCGCTGTTGAGAGGTGCCGGAGGCGTCTTATTGGATGAAAATGGGTCCGAGATTCGCTATGCGACAGAGTCACAGATGACGACAGTTTCACAACGCTGCTTCGGTGGATCACCTTCAGCATGTCGCGAATTGAAATGTCGTGAATGGAATCGAGTGCTCGGGCGATCAAACTCTATTGATCAGAAGCCAGACGATTGACCATCAGAATCGGTCAAGAGAAGGCTCTACGCGAATAATTGAATTCCACGGACTCAACTCTCGTTGCCACACAGGACGGACACTCTTCGAGCTCGGCATGCCCAGTTATACGCAGACTAGGCGACGAGCTTCAGACGAGGGAACATGGCCACAAAATCATCTGGGATAGTGGAAAGTATGGCCGCCACTTTCTCTTGTGGAAGGCTGGTGGCCAGCATCGCTTCCAGTCTTTCAACCCGTTGGCGTATTGAAGCTGCACGATCCCACTGAATTGCGTATCTCTTTGCTGCGACCTTCTGCTCGATGAGCACCAAGTGGCGACTACTGTCGTAGGTGTATCGCATCGCCACTTTCACAGGACGGTCGTCATCATCGGCCTCGAGAAAAGTGATCTCAAATACCGCACCATTCGATGTCTTACGGGATGCTGATTCGACGTAGGCATTTTCGAATACGTTGTCGATGAGGTCGCTAGGCTGAACGCCTCGGCTAATATGGAGAGTCGTCAGTTCGTCAACGAGTAATTTGATAGATTCGAGGCTCATCTCAGCATTTTCCTCAGTTCAGCGATGACTACTTCCACGTGCGCGATCGACTCGGAAAGCGAGCTATTATCACGCTCAGCAACCTTGCCGTACTTCTTAGCCAGCTTGGTGTTGATAAAGCTCACCAGTATACCGTCGTTGGGCGTATTCGGCTTTGCCATCGGAACGTGAGCTGCGAATTTCCGATAAAGCGTAGAGTTTTTCTCGTCGATCCCTAGGTCGCTGAGCAGCGTGGCTACTTCATCTTGGGCCTTTTTCGTAAGGATCTCTCGAAGCTGCTTCCGCGCGATCTCTGGTCGCTTTTCCATGAGGGTAGGGTCGATGACCTGGGCGGCTTTCTTCATCTCAGCGTTACGGATGACGTTCGTCAACTGTGCAAGCACGTCAGCGTCGTAACCCTCTATACCCGGCAACTCTTTGACTTTCTGGGCCGCAAAAGCATCGATTTCAGCTCGCTTGTTAGAGAAAATCTTGTTGAAGTCCAGGTCTTCCAAATAGGAGTCCTGATCGCTAACAAAAGCTTCGGAGGAACCTACCCCCGCCAGGGACTCCTCTTTTCGAGCGTATTCCTGGTCAGTGATTATGTATTCCTTGGTGCGTTGATGTTTTGCTCGATCAACCTCCTTCTGAAACGAGCTCCACATCGCATCCAGGCCGGTTTCCTCGTGGTAGATCACAACAGCGTTATTATCAATCTCGAACGCTGTGATCTCCTCTGTAGGGATTGCGCGTAGCACCCGGCCGACGATTTGAGCGAAAGCATTCAGGCTTCGATAGGGTCGAAAAAGCGCAAGAACCGTAAGGTATCTATGGTCATATCCTTCCATCAGCATGTTCACGGAGATGACCACGTCGCACTGATTGTTATCGATCGTTCTGAAAGCTGCATCGATGTCCGGCTGCTCCATGTAGCTATGAACAATCGCCGCTCTCAGATTTTTGGCCTCGTACCAGGTACGTAAATCCTCGGCATGGGCAATACTGCAGCCCACAGCAAGGATTTTGTGAGGCACTTCAGGTGACGCTTTCTTCAGCTCGGTAAGGTTGTAAATGCTCTGGTCAATCACGTCCAGTGAGCATTCCTTGGACAATGCAACGCTGCGCTGGACCCACTCAGGATCTTTGAACCCGAGAACTTCCTCCTTTGACAGCCTAACGCCAGGCTGGTCAGCCAACGTGAAATAGAGTTCATGAGCATTGACCGTTTCTTTTCTGAGCCATTTGACGTAGCGGTCTCTCATCACCTCAGACAGCGGCGTTGTGTGAATCAGCTTTCCGGGCACTTCCTGGTTGTCACCACGAAATGGGGTTCCAGTTACAAAAAGCTTTTTAGCCTTGGCGAAGTAGCCAAGTGTCTTTTGCCAAGTTTCAGCCGGCGCGTGATGCCCTTCATCGACGATGATCAGGTCGAAGAAGTCGGGTGGGACTCGCCTGGTCAGGCACGTAGAGCGGTCGCTGTGAATTTGCTGAATATTGGAGTAAACGATGTGGCTTTGCTCCAGGTTGCGCTGGAGCGTCAGCGAGTTGAATTCGCAAGTGACGGGCAGGTCATTTCCGCTGAAGATCACATCAAAGTTAATCCAGAAATTGTCCTCCAGGAGGTCCTGGGTCTTCCTGATGCTCTGCTTGGTCACAAGGCCAGGGGTGATGATCAAGACACGCCCTTTCGCCAATCCAAACGGCACGATGGAAATCAGCCCTGATTTGCCCGTGCCCGTAGGCAGCACGATCAGCGCATCCTGTTCAGGATTGCTTGCAAAATGCTCTTGGGCCTTGATGTAGGCTTCGATCTGAGGCGTCCGCAGCTTACTGTTGCCTAAAATGTTAACGGCAGTGTCGGTAAAGTAATTCATGAAAAACTCTCTGGCGTTTTTCGAGAATCCACGCCAAAACCGCTCGAACGAGCAGCATGCACTTGCGCAGATTGCGATAGAAAGAGAACTGTCGGCAGCAACGAAGCTGTGGCGGGCATCGAAATATCCTTATTTCTGAATCAGCTGGATCAACAAAGGTGGTCTAGGGGGCTAAACACGCTTTTAATTATAATAGCCGAATGATATTGCTCAAGGTGCGTGGAATTTTCGAGCCTGCTCATGCCGGCACTGCCGAAGACAGTTCATAGCCACGATACTCTTATCTTGAAGTCTCGCTTAGATACATCAATTCGATCCGGACGTAATTTGGACTCCGGCTTTAGTAAGCAGCTCGTACAGAGTCGCAATTTTTGTTCGTGTGCCACGCGAGGCACAGTAAGTAAATATGACCCGCTGCTTGGCCCGGGTGAAAGCCACAAAAAATCCTGCTGTCGCCTCAATTTCATCCTGGGAAAAACTCCACCACGCGCCGTCATCCAGTCCGACAAAAATGACGGTGTGATACTCAAGGCCCTTGCTCTTGTGGATCGTCATCAATGGAATTGCGTGGACGCCTTCGTACATGTCGAGGGCGTGGGACCAGTCCGTACTGTGGAACGAGGCGGACAGAAGATGTTCCGCCGTCGCGTCTAGCACTTTTTCTAGCCAGGTTCCCTGGTCATAGGCAGGGTTGGAGCGGATCACATGCTCTGGACCCACGAAATTTAGGATGTCGTCAACAAGTGCGCGTGAGGCCGCCTTGCTTTTTGGGGGATGGGAGTAACGTGCAGCCAGTTCGGTTGTATAGGTATCCAACTCACGAGCGAGCCTACTCTGCCTGATTGCGTCATCGGCATCGATCCCCCTCATTGATGCGAGCCAATTCTGGCAGGTCGACCAATAACCACCAGCTCGCGTAGTCATTGCGAGGCGGAGAACGGTGACCAGCAACTTTGAGATTTCCTCTGACATCAGCTCTTGCAGCATTACTTTGCCGACCATTCCAGATTCGTTACGCAGCGCCAGATTTTCGCTCGCGAAAGCAGGTTCTAAAAGTTCGGCATACTCTCCTGCCTTTTGTCGAACCAGGATGACGAAATCTCGAGGAGCCAGTTTCAGATCGGCAATGTATGACGCTACTGATCGTGCCAACTGACGCGCTTCAATTTTCGGACTTGCGAAATCGAGAATTGAGCAACTTTCTCCGTCAATTGTGCCATCAGTCTGAGATACCGGCTGTACAGCTCGTGCGTCTAACGCCTGGGCCAACACGTGCTGGATACGTACCAACTCCGGCGAAGATCGGTAATTGTTGAAGAGCGAAGTCCGGACACCTTCGAAATCGGCGTCGAAGGCAGAGAAAGGATCATCCATCGCCATTGCCCAACGCATGATCTGCTGCTTGTTATCTCCGACAGCAGTCACGATGGTTTCTGTGCCTCGAAAAATCGTGCTTACCAGATCGTACTGAACCTTGGTGGTGTCCTGGAATTCGTCCATGAACAAATGCGAATAAGTGAGGCGCAGGGCATCCCGCGCCATCGGATTGACTCGCAACAGCAATTCAGCGAGACGGCCAATCATTGCGAAAGACAGCACACTTTTGCCGCCGTTGTGGAGTGACTGTTGCCAGAACGCATCTGCCGCCCATTCTGCGACAGTTGGGGCTGGCCATCCGTCTACAGGTAGCGGTAAGCCGAGCAGGTGCCGGCGCTCAAATGTTTTTGGCCCAATCTCACGCACGTCATTTCTCGTTCCGATTATCGCAGGCGGCGTTGGAAGGTCATGGAGGAACTCACGAAAATCTCGTTCATTGTGAGTCGCGATCTCGTAATCGGGTCTTGGCCGCCAGCGGTCAGGCAATGCTTGACCGAAGCGGTCGACCAATCCTTTTGCAAACGCATCAAACGTCATGGAGTCGAAGCGGCTCGCATGGGTGTGGTGGCAGCGCTGACGTACGCGTGCTGCCAGATTGGACGCAGCATCACGCTTGAAACTAATAGCCAGAACGCGCCGAGGGGATGAGGCCGCATCCGTCTGAAGGAGAAAGGCGGCGCGCTGCGCAAGCAGTTCTGTCTTGCCAGCGCCTGGCCCTGCAATAACGGACCGATTTTTTCTGGAACGGACCACCTTCAGCGCATTCGCCTCAAGAGCTTTAACCCCTACGGGCTTCCAGTCCTCGGGACCTATACGGCGTGACGAAACGGCCATGATCAGTCTCGCCTCAAGGAGCTGGAAATATGTCGAACGACTTCGGCCAGAACTGCTGGCATTCCTGCGATCAGGCTCGCCTTACTAACCCGGGCCAATGCCGCCAGATGCGTAGCGGGCTTGCTGTGGGTAAGAAAGTGGTACCGATAGTTCGGAAACAATGTTGGGTAATTCTCATAGGGTCCCGTGTATACCGAAAGTCCCGGACCTGACGTCCCCAGCACAACCTCCGCAGCCTTGTCAGCGGCCATACGTGGACCACCCCCTTTAGGGATCACGGCGGCATAGTCAGCGGGGAAGGCATTCAGCATGCCCAGATCAAGGTCTAGCGGCGCCGAAAAGTAGACCCCGTACTGCTTCAAGCTGTTGATCCAACCCAGCAGAATGGAGTGGTCAGGCAAGTTGTTCCATTCATGCATCTTGGCAAATGACGCGTCGGATACAACGCCGCTTGTGCTTCCTAGCAATTTGGCCTTGGGTTCGCCGAACTCAATAAGCTTCTCAATCGCTGTTTTCACTCGCCCCCACCCCCCACCATCACGACCGAGGTCCAAGTCGAGGAGAGTCGCGTGAGGAATACCCAGGGCCTTAAGTAAGCGCCAAAAATATTGGACGTGTCGTCCACCGAGAGGGACGATCGCGACGAAAGCTGGGTCGATGAGAAGATCAAGCGCCTCGGCGAGTTGAGGGAGAACGATCCTTTCGGAGTCGCCCTCGACAAGCAGGACGAACCGCGCGAAGTAGAGCTCGGGATAGGCCAAGATGGCGCCACGTACGAACTTGCTGGCTTCAACATCGTCAGTTGGGAGCTCAATTCGCTTCACAGTAGAAACGCGCGTCTTTGCATGGCAGCGGCAGTAGCGGACCTCGCTTGGCTCGACTCGGCTAAGAACTGCCGGCGAATGGCTCGTAATTATGGCCTGCGCTCCGCGGGCCTCAGTCAACGATCGAACCTGACGGATGATTCGAGCAAGGAAGTAAGGTGAAAGATGGTTTTCAGGTTCCTCAAGGGCAAACAGTGTGAGCGCGGGAATATGGAGTGCATCCTCTCGAAATCCGCCTACAGAACCTTCAACGACCTCGCGCTCTAGGTCAAAAACGGCGGCGGCCAATGCAAAATAAAATAGCGACTGTTGTCCGTCGCTAAGGGCATCGATACCTCTTTCTCGCCCGTCAGGACCCTGCTCAAATATGACTGCGATCTTGTTTATCACCTCCTCAAACCGTCGGCTCACCAGACTGAGCCTAGGCTTGGTATTGGAAGCGTCGTCATGCAGATCTGCCCAGCGCGTTTGCAGGGCCTCGGTGATTGCGGTGATCGCAGACTCGCCTTCAAACGCGGCTGTCAGGCTCTCAGTCGCCTCCTGCACTTTGTCTTCAGTGTCGGAGGACCATTCAATAGCCCTCAGGAGTCGGGCGGCCAGGGTACCGGCAGTTGCACGGATTTGGCCGGCGGCATCCCGGCTAGCTGGAGTGTAATAAAGTTGTATAAGGCCCCGATCGGTTACAGCCACTGGCTGGTATTTGTCCTCTGCGGGCTCCTTATCCAGGCTATCGATCCAAAAGAGATTCTGTGAAACCTCTCCCTCAAGCGTGCCGTCGTCGTCCCATTGTGCTTCAAGCCGCATTCGGCAAACGGGCGCTTGGGCCGCTCTCGTAATCAGCATGTGCCGAAATGAAGGGGCGATGGTTTCTGGGGTTGCAGACCCGTCCAGCAACTCAGGGAAGGCAATAAGCGCCTCGATGTAGAGTTCTTTGGAATCGCGGCTCTCAGGATCCTCTCCGGGGGCGAGGTGGAAATCCGAAAATGATACGGTGCGCTGCGCCCGCGTGACCCCGAACATCTTCGACATAGCCTGAAGAAGCGCAGTTTTACCCGCAGCGTTAGGACCAACGATTGTGGTGACCTCATCTGAGATTGGGATGGCAATCTCATTCGGGCCGAAACAGCGAAAGCCAGATACCGTGATCGACTCGATGCGCACAGGTTCCTTCCTCAATGCGGTAACGGGCACACATGCTCGTTACTATCCGGCGAGGTTAGCGCAGTATCCCTTTGCGCACAGCCCTCTAACCTCGAATTTTTGGGCCACTCTGGCCAATTAGGTACTCAGGCCAGGGCTATCAGCTACGGGATAGCAGCAAGCTGATTTCAGCCCCCCAAACACCAGTGCGAGCATCCCCCTCGATCCATCGGCGAGCCTTGCGAAAATCGGTTCAGTGCTTCTTCAGAGAAGGGTCGATCTAGAGTCAGGGCTCTAACGACTGATGTATGGCAGCAGGGTGTGAGGTTGGCAATCCAGTTGGTATGCGATGCGGTAGAGCTTCTCGATCGTAAGGTTGACTTCGCCTCTCTCGATCCTACCGACATAGCTGCGATCCATCATACATACGTGCGCTAAAGCATCTTGAGATAGGCCTACCGATATCCTTCGCTCACGGATGTTCTGCCCGAGATCCTTTGCCAGCTGCTGCATAACCGCCTCGACTTACTCAAGGCGAAACTATCCGTCGTTTGCGGACTAGGTGGCGACGGATTATAATCCGCATTTGTATAGCTATTTGCATTCCTAGGTGCCTGCATGAAACCGGCTACATTTAAGTTAAACAGGCACATCTGCGAGTTACTCCAGGAAGGGAAACTCCAACGATTCACCACTCTCGACCTTCGAGATGCCTACGCTCAGAAAATAGCCCCATCAGATATCGGTCTCGGTGAGCTCTGGAAATATGTATATGAGCAGGTCCGCCGCTTGAAGCATGTCGGATGGATTCGGCAAGATGAAGTGCGTCGAAAACGAGGACAGGTCTTTCACGTGCTAGACAAGCCAGAGCTTCTCTCTGTTGAACTCGTCGACTGCAATTTCATGAGTTGTTCCCCTCAGCAAGGTCAAAGCCCTACTGCGGGTATTCTTAAACCGTTTGAGGCGCCTTCCCAACGGCTTGAGACGTTGGCCAAAGAAATTCGGTTGGACTTGCTCACATCCATGGGCGAGGCTGAGCGGTATAAACAGCTCTTGAATGAAATGCCACAGCTGAAAGTCTGGGTTGAAGATAATTACATTGAGGCCCGCGATCGAAGCTCTCGGCTTCTTGGTCACCTCAAGGCTGTCGAGAAGACCTTAAAGTCGCTAGCCGCATGAATGTCTCTCTGCGCGCTTGGCAGGCTGCATGCGTTGATGCAGCTCTATCTCGTTATAAGCATTCTCCGCATTTTTTTTGCCAAGCAACCCCTGGTGCAGGAAAGAGTAGAATGGCGGCGGAAATCGCCCGTCAACTATTGCTCACCGGTGAGATTGATCTTGTGCTCTGTTTTGCTCCGTCCTGCCAAGTAGTAGAGGGATTGAGGAATACATTTTCAGGTGTGTTAAACCGCCAGTTTGATGGCCTATTAGGCTCTGTTGGTGTCGCCACCACTTATCAAGGCATGCATCATCAGGGTGAAGAATTCTGGAGGCTGCTTGATAAATATCGAGTCTTCGCAGTGTTCGATGAGATCCACCACTGTGCAGGCCATGACCCACTTTTTAGCAATTCTTGGGGGCAGATCATTCTGCAGAGGGTTCAAGACAGAGCTGCCTATACCCTTGCGCTGTCAGGCACACCTTGGCGGTCGGATGAGAGAGCTATCGCATTGGCAAGGTACTCAAATCCGGAGGGCCGCCTGATCTGCGACTTTCGCTACGGCATTGAGGAGGCGATATCAGACAAGGTATGCCGTCCTCCCCGTATCGTGCTGATCGATAACAATGCAATAAGACTGACAGAGCAAGTGGGTAACAGCTCAACGGACGTTGTTTATCCCAGCATTGCCCAGCTCCTCACTGAGTCTCCCGTTAATTTTGAGGACTTACTCTCTAACGATGAGATCGTGCAACAGACCATCGAATTGGGCTGTGAACGGCTAAATGAGATCCGGAAGGTCACCCCAAATGCCGCGGGCTTGGTGGTAGCGACTAACGTCCGGCACGCCAATCAGATTGCCTCTATTTTGATGGCCCGCGGTGAAAATTGTTTGGTCGTCACAAACCAGACTCCCGGGGCTCAAGGCCTTATTGATAAGTTTCGCAATAGCAATGATCGCTGGATCGTGGCAGTGGGGATGATTAGCGAGGGCACCGATATTCCAAGACTGCAGGTCTGCTGCTACCTCAGTAGGATTCGCACAGAACTACATTACCGGCAGGTGCTGGGGCGGGTGTTGAGGCGCATGGGAGATATTGATGAGCATGCATGGCTATATGCGCTTGCAGAGCCCCTTTTGCAACAATTCTCCCAGCGGATTGCCGAGGATCTTCCAGAGGATCTGGCCGTTCTGGATTATGTTCAAGGCGCCAGCTCGCGTTTTGCATGGGGAAAAAATAGTGAGCTCGAAGCACCTTTCGATGGCTCAACTGAAATTTCGATACACCGTGCAGTTCCTCAAGTAGAGGGTGAACTATCGTTCGTAGGGGATGTAGAGAGAAAAGGCCTCTACGAACTGGATATCTCGTCAAGCTTTCGAACAGAGATTCTTGCTTATTATTGAATTCCGGCACCGCACGATGATTGCTAGATCCTTCAGATCCTTCAGATCCTTCAGATCAGCCAGAGCAGCCTGGACCGGAACCCATAGCTGCCAGTCATTTGTGTCTACAGAGTCAGGGGCAATTCAATCAGAGGGCAGTTCAGCGGCACGCTCTGGGGCTCTGTAAATATTCTATAGCGAGGGATGGTGGTGCCATCGTACGTGTTTGTCGGTTCGTGAAGATACCTACGATGAGGAAGTATACCCGGCCTTCGAATGACTGACTGATGGGTTGCCGATTGCCTTCCTGACCGGCAGCTGTTGGCCGTTTTTTGTCTGTCGCGAAGGACGGCAACTGACCGTGAAGCGGTCAGTCATGACAGATAAAAAGCGACCAAGTGAAGTCGTTCGCTATGGGGATATGTATTTTTGAATAAGAGGCTCGTAGATACTCAATATGGAATTCGAGCGAGTTCTCATGCTGGTACGACCATACAAAGTGCTCCGCCAAAAAATTAAATTCCTAAGAGTTGCGCTCACAAGTACAGGGGGAAAGGGGGAAAGGGGGAAGCTTACACATAAGTAATATTCGCGGCAGCTTTCTGAAAGGCTTCATTGGTTATTCTCTATTCAGAAGTTAGTGAGAACCAGGAGATAATCATGAAAACACTCAAAGCACTTTTTGCCGTCACTATTTTGACCTTGTCGTCATTGGCCATGGCTGAAGGCGGCGGTGACCGCGTTTACGGTCGGATGATGCAAGAAAACCAACAGGCGATGGAGCAATATGCCTTGAAAAATGGTAAGGCCATCCCTGAGGTTGTTCATTATGAATATGGTATGAACCTCGATATTCAGAAGGTGGTCAGTGTCACGCAAGCCAACAAAACCTGTAGTGTTGCGCCTTCGCGCATGACCTATGAAGACTCGGCGGGCAGGCTTAATACCGTGGAGTACAAGATTATGGGTACCAACTGCCCACACGGAAGCTAACCCCTAAAGGTCATATCTACGTCAGATCATTCATTAGGCTTTTTAAGCATGCTTACTGGTCGCTGACATAGAAGTAATTTTCAGGTCACGCTGGAGTTATCTTTTGTATGAAATTATGTCTGCCGGCACTTAGAGGGAATCTCTACGTGCCGGTGGCTTTTTTATAATGATAAAAATATTTCATAAAGAAACTCTGCCAAGCTAAAGCCTGGAGTGTTAAATGAACAATAAAAGCTTTTATGGTCTTTCTCTCATTGCCCTTGGCATGAGCATGGGGCAAGTTGCAGTGGCCGTTGAGCAAAAGCCTGAGGGGTTCATTGAAGGGAGCACCTTTAGTCTTCTCAATCGTAATCTCTATTTCAATCGTGACTATCGAAAGGGCCAATCAAGTCCTACAGGCAATGGCTACGCTGAAGAATGGGCTCATGGGATTATTGGACGTTTTGAGTCGGGCTTTACCCAAGGCACCGTCGGGTTCGGCATTGATGCATTTGCAATGGTAGGACTCAAGCTTGATTCGGGTGATGGGCGCTCGGGGGCTAGAAGCTCAGTGGATGTCATGCCCTATAACAGCAAAGGCCAACCTGAAGACTCTTACTCAAAAGTAGGCGGAGCCGCGAAGGCTCGCTTTATGGATACGGTGGTCAAAGTAGGAGACGTCTTTCCATCCACGCCTGTCGTGGCATATGGCGATTCTCGACTGCTGCCAGAGAGCTTTAGGGGGGCAACGTTTACCAATACAAGCATTAAAGACCTGACCATTCAGGGGGGCCGGCTGCATGCGATGAGCCAACCCAATTCGAGCAGCATGCGTGACGGCTTTTCGACTTTCTATGCCGGTGCTGTTGATGCTCCGTGGATTGCTTACCTAGGGGGCGATTACACCGTTAATGAGCATGTTGGTGTGAGTCTTTACTCCAGCCAATTTAAGGACGTTTGGAATCAGTATTACGCTGGCACTTCCTTTAGTTATCCGCTCTCAGACAACGTCGCGTTGATCGGTGGATTTAATTACTACCGCGCGGTCGACGAGGGTAAAAAACTCCTAGGCAGCTTTGATAACAATATCTGGAGCGGCAAAACCGGGGTCAAATTCGGCGTCCACACGGTGACCGTTGGCTATCAGCGCAGCAACGGCAATGACGACTTCGATTACCTGCGCCAATCGGACTCGATTTTTCTGGATAACTCCATCCAGTACAGCGACTTCAACTCACCGAAAGAGCAATCCTTGCAGCTACGCTGCGACCTGGATATGCAAGCTTTCGGCATTCCGGGCCTAAGCTTCATGACTCGCTACGCGAAGGGGTGGGACGCTGATTACTCCAACGCGAACAGCGTGTACATGCGTCGCGGAGCAGATGGAGCGCCCTTGCAAGACCAAAAGCGTTGGGAGCGAGACATTGAGGCTAAGTACATCATCCAGTCAGGCTCTCTGAAGGACATGTCTCTGCGTGTTCGCCAAGCAACCACGCGTGCTACCGATTTCGAATCTGATTTGGATGAGGTCCGACTGATTGTCGAGTACCCACTGCAACTGCTTTAACTAGCGCAAACCTGCGGCACCAATTGTTCGATTACCAGATACACCCCGTCTCCTTGTTTCTCCTTTGGTTTGGGAGGCGGCTTAGGCGCCCTAGTGGCGCCTTTTTTTATGTGGATTGACATAAGGGCGGGACGTTCTGTTGTCAGTACTTGTGTTTGCCCCGCTTGGGAAATCTGCTAGCTAGGTTCTTTTGATCTGCTGATGGGTAATTGCACTGACTTGACCACCCGTTTGCATTTGACCTGACCAGCCATTTGCATCGGATTCGACCAGTACGTTTCTTGGTCATGGCCGGCAGAGAGCGACCAATTGCTGCCTTCGAGATTTTCACACAAGTCTTTGGACCGTCAGACTCGGTTGCCGCAGCCCGGCAGCACAAACCAGCGGTTGTTTGCGGCTCACTCGGGCACTTGGTAGCTAATGCCATTGGGGCCGGCCCCGACTTTATGGCTGGCCACCACCGTGCGACTGGCCGTGTCGATCACAGAGAAGGTGCCGGCCTCGATATTGCTAACAAATACATAAGCGCCGTCGCTGCTGATGGCCACGCCGTGAGCACCCTTACCGGTGGTCAGGGTGGCGACAACGCTCAAGGTCTGCGGGTCAATCACCGAGACGCGGTCATCCGGCTCACTGCTGCTGCCCTGATTGGCTACGTAGACCTGGCGACCATCTGCCGTGGCATACATCTGAATCGGCGTTCTGCCGACGGCAACTTTACCTATCAAGCGTTGTGTTTTCGTATCGATGATTCCGAGCTTGTTCTCCGCGCTCAGCGACACATAGGCCTGCTGTCCATCTGGGGCGAAGCCGACTTGCACGGGGCCGTTACCAACGGCAATTTGCGTGGCTTCTTTCAGCGTTGCGGTATCGATTACTGAGACGCTGCCACTGCGCATATTGGCGACATACAGCATCTTGCCATCCGGGCTCAGGCGTAAACCATGGGGGAAACTACCGGTCTTGACAGTGCCGAGCTGAGTGCGTGCTTGTAGGTCAAACACCCGCACCAGATTAGCGGCAGAGTCGCTAACGAAAGCCCGCTGTCCGCTCAGGTCAGTCACCACGTGGGCAGGATGTTGCCCCGCCGGCAGGCTAAAGACCGGTTTATCTAGCGTGGCAGTGCTGAACACCAACAACTCACCCGCCTTCATGGCTCCTGTTTGATGTTCAGCATGCGTAGGCATGCCCACCACCAGTAGCAAGCGTCCATCGGCGCTTATTTGTAAATTATGCGGTGCAATATTCAGGGCCAGCGTTTTGACCACACCCGTGTCGAGCCTGACTTGGCTGATCGAACTGTCGCGCTCATTGGCCGTGTACACGGTGCCAACTGGTGCTGCCAGCGCTACGTTTAAAGCCAGAGCGAGACTGGAAGCCAAAAGCAGTTTGAACTTGAACATGAGCGCTGATCCTTTTAGCGAAACAGTGACTATTGCGACTGTTGTTCGGCGAGCAATCGCCTGCCTACCATGCTGCGCCGCCGCAACTAGTCGCTCATTGATCATGATCAACTACTCGGCATTGAGCACTACGGAAAAAGTAGTTATTGCTCACGGTAAGACGAAGCGAAACAGCTCAGCCGACTTGCCGGGAAACGTCAGTTTGAGCACAGCTTTGCTGCCTGCTGCGGCTTGGTAAGAGCCTTCCGCCAACAGCGCGTTGTCGCCGGAGGATGCCAGCGGCAAGACCTGCTTGGCACTGCCGTTCAAGAGCGTGACTTCGCCCAACGCACCGTTGCTGGTGATCGGGTTATAGGTAGCATCATGGCGCAAGCATTTTGGTTTGCTCGTCGGAAACGGACACATCGATCACGGTCCAGTCAGCTACCAGGCAATACGCTTTGCCCGGAAAATGCGCCTCAACAAACGACACCGCTTCGGCATCTCAGAACACTGCCGATCAAGCTGTTTCCTTTACCAACGAGTAAATCGATCAAGCCCGACATTTCCATACATTCCTCCGGGTTTGCCTAAGAAGAAATATGCCTTCGTTCTTACAACCTATCCGCATCGAGAAGGGCTTATTAGCCTCCGGCGTCGATCTCTATCAGCTGTGTTTTGGCGCATTGCCGATAGAGTTCGATCCCGGATTGATTATAAGGGTCGTCCTCTGTCCAATCAGAAAGCCAGACCGCTGGATGATATTGCGCATGCAACCAGGAGCCGTGCAGCAGTGACGGACACGATTACTTCATAGTCCGCTTCCTTGCGAGAGTTTAGATTCAACAGCGAGGCGCCGGCGGCGCATCAAGCGGTAAGCTGCCGGAATAACAAACAGGGACAGTAAGGGCGCGGTAACCATGCCACCGACCATGGGCGCGGCGATGCGGCTCATTACTTCGCTACCGGTACCGCTACCCAATAGGATCGGTAACAGGCCAGCAATGATGACGGCTACTGTCATGGCCTTGGGTCTAACACGCTGCACGGCTCCTTCGCTAATCGCTGCGATTAGTCCACGCTCAGTACTGTCGCCGGCCTCTACACGCTCGGCCCAGGCGTTTTTTAAGTAGAGCAGCATGATCACACCGAATTCGGCAGAAACACCCGCCAGAGCAATGAAACCGACGCCAGTAGCCACTGACAGGTTGAATCCCAGCAGGTAGAGGAACCACGCCCCACCGGTAAGGGCGAACGGCAAGGTGGCCATGATCAGCAAAGCCTCGTCGAATCGGGCAAACGTCAGGTACAGCAGTACGAAAATGATCAGCAGCGTGGCCGGCACCACCAGTTTGAGCCGTGCGTTGGCTCGTTCAAGAAACTCGAACTGTCCCGAGTAACTCAGGCTCATGCCTGGCTGCAGCTTGACCTGCTCACTCACAACCCGACGCAGATCGGCAACCACGGAAGCAATGTCCCGGCCACGCACGTCGATATACACCCATCCGGAAGGTCGGGCATTTTCGCTCTTGAGCATCGGCGGGCCTTCACTGACTTTGACCTTCGCCACGGTGCCAAGAGTGATCTGACTCCCCAAAGGGGTGTAGATTGGTAATTGCTCCAGGGCGCCGAGCGAGTCACGCCACTCACGGGGATAACGTACGTTGATCGGGAAGCGTGCGAGCCCTTCAATGGTCTCGCCAACGTTTTCACCGCCAATAGCACCGGCCACGATCGACTGCACATCAGCGATATTCAATCCGTAGCGGGCAGCGGCTTTGCGGTCGATATCCACATCGACGTAACGCCCACCGGTTAATCGTTCGGCCAGTGCCGAACTGACACCGGGCACGTCCTTGGCCGCGCGCTGGACGGCCTGCGTGGCTGCATCGATCTCCGTCAAGTTGCTGCCGGCAATTTTCACTCCGATCGGACTCTTGATCCCGGTAGCGAGCATGTCGATGCGATTGCGGATCGGTGGTATCCAGATATTGGTCAGGCCCGGGACGCGTACCACTCGATCCAGCTCTTCCACCAATTTTTCCTGGGTCATACCAGGACGCCATTGCTCGCGAGGTTTGAACTGGATAGTGGTCTCGAACATCTCCAGCGGCGCGGGGTCGGTGGCAGTTTCAGCGCGGCCGGCCTTACCGAAGACGTGTTCAACTTCGGGTACCGTCTTGATCAGACGGTCAGTCTGTTGCAGCAACTGCGCTGCTTTCTGCGCCGACAATCCCGGCAGAGCCGAAGGCATATAGAGTAAATCGCCCTCGTCCAGCGCAGGGAGGAATTCGCCACCCAAACGGGAGATCGGCCACAACGCGCTAAGGAAGACCAATAACGCGATCAACAGGGTGACTTTGGGCCGATGTAACACCGCATCCAGGGCCGGTTGATAGATCCTGATCAACCAGCGGTTCAGAGGATTCCGGTCCTCTTTGGGGATCCGTCCACGAATCCAGTAGCCCATCAGCACCGGCACCAGAGTTACCGATAGTCCTGCCGCCGCAGCCATGGCATAGGTCTTGGTGAAGGCCAATGGACCAAATAGACGACCCTCTTGGGCCTCCAGGGTGAACACTGGAATGAACGACAGAGTGATGATCAGCAGGCAGAAGAACAGCGCCGGTCCCACCTCCGCCGCCGCTTCGGTTATCACATGCCAGTGACGTTCGCCCTTCAACTCTTCCCCTGGATGGGCCACATGCCAGGCCTCAATCTTCTTGTGGGCGTTCTCGATCATTACCACCGCGGCATCGACCATGGCGCCGATGGCGATGGCGATCCCGCCCAAGGACATGATGTTGGCGTTGATCCCTTGGTAACGCATAACGATGAAGGCAATCAGCACCCCCACCGGTAAGGAGATGATTGCCACCAGGGATGAACGCAGATGCCAGAGGAATACTGCACAGACCAACGCGACGACGATGAACTCCTCGAGTAGCTTGTAGCTGAGGTTTTCGACGGCGCGATCGATCAGTTTGCTGCGGTCATAGGTGGTGACGATTTCCACCCCGGCCGGCAAGCTGCTTTTCAGGTCGTCCAGTTTGGCCTTGACCGCCGCAATGGTCTCACGAGCGTTCTTGCCGCTACGCAGAATAACCACGCCGCCCACAGTCTCACCCTCGCCATCGAGCTCGGTGATACCACGACGCATCTCCGGGCCCAACTGGATCGTTGCCACGTCGCCGAGGGTCACCGGCACCCCGCCGGCACCGAGCTTGAGCGGAATCGAACGAAAGTCATTGAGCGTCTTCAGGTAACCGGAAGCGCGCACCATAAACTCGGTCTCCGCCATCTCCAGTAACGCACCACCGGTTTCCTGATTGGCCTTGCCGATAGCCTCAGTCACCGCTGCTTGAGTGATGCCTAGGTTGGCCAGTTTCAGTGGGTCGAGCTGCACCTGATACTGCTTGACCATGCCGCCCACGGTGGCCACTTCCGCAACATTCGGTAGGGTCTTGAGTTCGAACTTGAGGAACCAGTCCTGCAAGGCGCGCAGTTGCGCCAAGTCGTGTCCGCCACTGCGATCCACCAGTGCGTACTGATAGATCCAGCCCACGCCTGTGGCGTCGGGTCCCAAGGACGGTTTGGCGGAAGCCGGTAGGCGGCTTTGGACCTGACTCAAGTATTCCAGCACCCGCGAGCGGGCCCAATATAAGTCCGTGCCGTCTTCGAACAACACGTACACGAAGCTGTCGCCGAAAAAGGAATAGCCGCGTACGGTCTTAGCCCCCGGCACCGAGAGCATGGTGGTGGCCAACGGATAGGTCACCTGGTTCTCAACTATCTGCGGCGCTTGTCCCGGATAAGGGGTGCGGATAATCACCTGAACATCGGAAAGGTCTGGCAATGCATCGATGGGCGTGCTCTGAACCGACCAGACGCCCCAGACCGTGACGAAGATCGTCGCCAGCAGCACCAGAAAGCGATTTGCCACTGACCAGCGAATCAGGGCGGCGATCATGGCTGGCCCCCTAGTTTTTCCAGGTGTTCAACGCGCAAACCATCATCGGTTTGGCTAACCGAGACCCTAACCTTCTCGCCAGTCTTGAGACCTTGAATGAGAGCAGGGTCAGCCAATGGGAAGGTCATGGTCATACCAGGCATGCCCAGCGTCTTGAACGGACCAAGGGCAATTGTTACGTCTTGGTTATTGATCTCGACGATCTTCCCATCCGCCTCATGAAAGCTGGAGGCTGCTGCGCTGGGTGGTGACATTTCCAGCGTGCTCGCAACAATGCCCTTGAGACTGGCCTCAGAGTCGAGCAGAAACTGTCCAGAGCTGACTACCTGCTGGCCTTCTTCCAACCCCTTTAACACCACCGTCTTGCCTTCGCTTTCCTGCCCGAGTTGCACTTCTATGGGGCGGTAGCGACCAGCGTCTTCGGCGAGCATCACCAAGACGCGTCGGCCGGTGCGAATGATTGCCTCGCTCGGCACCCACAGCACACTTTGTTCGGTCGAACGATTCAGGTGCACCTGGGCCGTCATACCCGGCCTGAGTCGCCCATCCAGGTTGGGCAGTTCGACCCGCACACGTACAGTTCGGCTGTCGGGATTGGTTTCGGGCAAAATCGCACTGACCGTGCCCTTAAGCACTGTGCCCGGAAAGGCTGGCAGACGTGCTTCGACCGCTTGCCCCATGATGATCGATCCAGTCTCCGACTCTGGAACGGCCACTGCCAGCCAGACGCTGCTCAAGCCATTGACTCGAGCCAGAGTCTCGCCGGCCGCCACGGTCATACCCGAACGTACATTCAACTCTTGCAGCACACCGCTTATGGGGCTGGTGAGCGTCAGGACCGGCTGGGTCTTGCCGCTTCGCTCCACTTGAGCAATCAACGTCGCGGGCATCCCGGTCAAGCGCAAGCGTTGGCGCGCTGCCGCCAGCAAGTCGGCATCGCCACTGCGTTTGAGTGCGAGAAACTCTTCCTGAGCAGCGGCCCACTCCGGGACCAGGATATCGGCTAAAGCCGCATGGGCTTTGAGCACATCGCCTGGAGCACGGGCATACACCCGCTCCACAAAGCCAGCAGTACGCGATTGAATCACCGCAACATCCCGCTCGTCGAATGCCAGCACACCGACCACGTCCAGGCTGGAAGCAAGCACGCCGCGAGTGACTGTGGCCAGTCGTAAGCCGAGATTCTGGGTCAGGCTGGGGTCAATACTGATGGCCGCACTGTCCGCTGCAGCATCAGCGTAGCGGGGCTTCAACTCCATATCCATAAAGGGAGATTTGCCTGGTTTATCGAATTTCTGTTGCGGCTGCATCGGGTCGTACCAATACAGTACTTTGCGTTCGTCTTGCGTTTTAGGGGCCTGTTCGGAGGTGGTCTCAGGCATTGCACTCATGCGCTGCTGAGCGAACCAATAACCGCCGGCAGCGCCCAAGGCAATCGAGAGGCCTGTCAGCAAAGCCCCTTTCCAGATTCGAGTGCTCATTGATTGGCGTCCCCATAAGCAAAATACAGGCGAGCACTGGTGAGGGCGCGCTGTTCTTCGAAGTCGATCTGTTTGAGGCGGGTCTCGATGAGTTCCCGTCGGGCCGCGATGACCGCCGCCAAGTCGCTTTTACCGGCGCGGTAGCTGGCCATGGTCAGCGCCACCTTTTCCTTGGCCAGGGGTAGCAGACTGTCCTGGCTGCGGCGCATGGCACGGTTTAGACGCTCGTACTCGGCCAAATCGTCCTCCAGTTGCTGGGTATGTTCACGTATGAGAGCCTCGCGCTCGGCCTCCAACTGATTCAGTTCGGCGTGTTTGGCGGCGATCTTCGGGTTTTGTCGGGAGTCGGGGAACAGTGGCAGGTCGAACGTGAACTGCACGCTGACCATGTCGCCGAACTGACGGCCGCGCCGCTGGTAATCAAGCTCCCAACTCCAGTCGGACTGCTTTTCCGCCTTGGCTTCACGGACCTTGGCCTGCGCTTCGCGAGTCATTGGAACGAACGCCGCCAGTGCGGGGTGATGTTGCAGCTTATGCGGGTAACCCGAAGCGTCGATGGGCCACTCGGGCAAGCTGCCGACGGGCTGGTCATTGGCGGCCGGACCTATCCAGCGTCTGAGAGCTGCTCTGGCTTGAGCCCGCAAACGGATCAGGTCGTCTTGTTGTTCCGCCAACTGAGCCGCCTCCTGTTTCGGCGTTACTGCATCGGCAGGCTGACCACGGCCTCCGGCGATCTGCGCCCGGACGGTATCAGCCAATAGACGGTTCTCCCGGTAAAAATCCTGAAAAAGCGCCTCTTTACGTTCGACGGAGTAGCTGCTGATCCAGGCTAATGCCGTGGCCTGACGAACGTTCAAGCGCTCGACACGGCTTTCGGCCGCGGCTCGATCTATTGACGCTTCCGCAACTTCAATGCGCGCCCTACGCTTGTCACGGTTGGGTACCTCCTGCATGACGCCGACCATCTGCATGGTCATGAAGTCCTGCTCGAGGCGCCAGCGGTCAGGGCCGCCGATGGGATAGTTTTGTACGCCCAGTAGGAGCTTCGGGTCGGGTAGTTCACCGGCTGGAATGGCGGCGCTGCTGGCCGCTTGCAGTTTGGCTGCTTGGGCGGTCAGTGATGGTGCATTGTTTTCAGCCAAGCGTAAGGCTTCGTCGAGTGTCAGGGGCGCAGCAAGACTTGGCAACGCCAGCACGCTTGCCGCCAGGGCCGCCACGAGGGGCCAACCGGTGCAGTAGCACTTGGAATTCATGTTCACGATTCCTGTGATGATCCACTGCGCGCCTCTCTAAACATGCGCACAGATATGCCATCCCGCGCCAGAGCAGGATGAGGCTCAGTGTGGTACAGGAATCAAGCGCGAGGCGGTCGCCACACCCCGGACGGGGTCTGAGTAGGCAGGGAGTCGCTGAAGATTGTCAGCATCTGAGGACTGGACAAACGGGTGGCAGGTTTCCCAAACGACACCTGTAGCAGACTGGCGCTCCTGCATTCCTGACCAGGTTTGCAGGGTTTGCCATGGTCGGAGGAGCTGCTCATCTCGACGCAGCAGTCCTGGTTCATATCAGCCATCATGGTCATGCCCGTCGTTTTCATCGGGCAAGGTTCTATCGGTGACTGAATACCCGCCATCCCGCTGAGGGGAAGCGCCAAGCTGATCAGGAAAATGAGGCAACACCGCAGATAGCGTTTCATGCGAAGGAGTTTAGTCGCAGGTAAAGGGATAAACCATTACGAATCTGTCAGGAGGAACCAGCCAGATAGCCCAGCAGGTCAACATGAGTCTCCTTGCCTAGAAACAAGGACTCGCTAAACAGCGAAGCCTGACTCCCTGAGCATGGAAGTAGTTAAAGCTCACAGAATACCGTTCGGATCACGTTTGATTGGTTTTACTATTAGTGTGGCCTCGGTAGCTGCCGTAGCTGCAAAGTAAGGGAGCCCACTAGCCTTTGTTTACACGGCCATGCTCAAAGGGTTCGATGAGCTGTCCAAGGTAATTTTTGGGGTAATCCTTTCCATGCAATCCGACCTCGGCTTGGCCTAGTTTCCCCAGACTGTCATAGAACGTGCCAAATATTCGGTCCCACACCATCAGAAACTCACCATAGTTGACCTGGGCGTCTTCAAAGTCGCGTCTGTGATGCCAGCGATGAATTTCGGCAACACCGATAATGTAGCGCAACCATCCCACCCGGTAGTCCAGGTTCGAATGCTGGAAGGCCAAGTGCACTGTTAGAACTCCAAACCAAGTGGCCACAACTGCGGAGGGTGCGCCTGATGCGAACAGGATCACCAGCCCCGGACTCGCCATAAGCACCGCGTGCAACGGATGTCGTCGCTCCCCGTTCATCCAATACAACCGCTCGGCGCTGTGATGTGGCATGTGAAAACGCCACAGCCAATGCACTCGGTGACTGATCCGGTGCATGACATATAGGCTCAGATCGAGTACGGCGATGACTAGTAGCAACTGCAGCCACAGCGGGCTCTCGATCGGAAAGAGACGAACCGAAGCTGGCACCGCATCACCAAGCTTGACCAGGACTCCAGCTGTGAATTGAATGACAGAAAGGTTCACCAACATGTGCAGCAGGTCTGTCGCGGTGTCGTGATGATCCTCAAGCCAAGCTTCTCGGAAAGGTTGGATGCGCTCCAAACCAGCAATGATCAAAAGTCCCACTGCAGCAACTAGGGGAGTCGTGGGCCAATACGGTACGCCGGTATACAGCGTCCAGATCATGAAGGCAGCAGAGCCGCCAAACACGAGTGGATAGCTCACCCACCGTAAGGCGAATCGTAGAAAGGAAGGCATTGCTCAGCTCCTAGATATGGAACCATCACAATATGTTAAGAGGTGAGCTTTCGACTTGAACGAAAGAGCTAAACCTCCTGGAGATGAACATCTGCCAAGGCGGATGACGGATCGATACCCAGTAGCGCCCGGAATGTCCGGGAGAAATGAGCCGAGTCTGAAAAGCCCGCCTCATGAGCCGCGTCGGTCAGCCGTACACCTTTTGCCAAATGCTGCAGGGCTTGCGTGAGACGTAACCATCTCGCGTAACTGCGAAGCGGCAGCCCCGTCTGCTCCACGAACCAATGAGAAAACCGCGTGGGGGATAGATGCACCACCGCGGCCAACTCTTCGCGTCCCATTTGGCCTCTGCTCAGCGCTTCAATGACCTTGATCAAGCGAGGATCTGGGGGCGGGAGATCGGGCAGTCGCAGTGCCTGGCGCACCCCGGTCCTAACCTGGAGATCAGTGTGTCCTGGCTCGTGCAGTGCGTCGACTATCGGCGCTACGTCCGCCGGAGTGATCCAAATCACCCTCGCTTCTTCCGCACCCCGCAGAGCGCGGGCTTCCTCGGACAGCGCATCCACATAGATCGACAGAACGTGACCGGCGCTCAGTTGGTGTTTCAAACCGGCCGGAATGAAGATGGCGCCCCCTGTTTGAATACCCATCGGGGTTTGAACCGATACAGTTGAGTCGAGGCCAACTGAGATCTGATGTGCTTGATGGAGGTGCCATTCTTGGTGACCGGCACGGCCATAAAAGACACCGATACCAGGGTCAACCCATGCATGACCCGCCCAGCGCACGGTCTCTGCTGTAACCCAGCTTTTCATTCTCTAGCTCGGCCTACTTCCACTTTTTTCCGTGCTGACTGCACACGTATAGTCATTCGGCATCTGACTGCGGCATCGTATTGATGCTGGGCCATGATGGGCTATTCGTGCGCCGACTCCCAATTTCTTTACCGTGCTTGCGCACCTGGATAGTTGAGAATTTTTGCCGACGCCGGTTCGACCGCTTTGCCACCGTTCGGGTAATGAACTTTTGTGATTAGTTTGCCGGGTACTCAGCGATCACTTGGTCAGTACCTGCTTTGCTCAGACCGATGACCTGATACGCATCCTGCTTCCCACCAGCCTCCATACCAGGCGAGCCTGCCGGCATCCCCGGCACAGCAATCCCAATAAGGTCATCGCGTTTGCTCAAGGCAACTATTTGCTCAGCTGGTACGTGGCCTTCAACAAATTTTCCGTTGATCACTGCGGTGTGGCAGGACGAGAGTCGTGGAGCAACACCGAGATCCTGCTTGACCGCGCTCATGTTGGTTTCTACATGATCAACGACGGTGAAGCCGTTAGCTTCAAGGTGCTGGATCCACTTCTTGCAGCATCCACAGTTAGCGTCACGATGGACGTCGATCGTCAGCGACTCTGCTGCATGACCAACTGAACTGATAAACAGAGCCGCGAACGCAGCGAGGCGAAGTGCCCGACCGGGACGAAGAAAGTTATTTCGCATGGGTATGCTCCTTCCCATCAGCGTGGGTATGAGTTTTTGGCTGAACGGCCGGAGTTGCAGGAGCGTCATGTGAAGCCTCCACAACCTGAGGATGGGCGTGTTTGGTACTTTCATCCTGAGAAGGCGCTGCGGCCGCCTCATGGGCATGGGCGCTGTTTCTCTCGCCATGATGGTCGCCTGCTTCGGCTATCTCTTCGGCTGCACCCGCATCATGATGCCCCGCGACAGCCCCTTTTTGGCCCTCATGCTGGCCTTCATGGTTATGCATTTTGCTCTCGCCGCCACCGTGTTGATGACCACCGCTGCTGGTTGCTAGAGCGTTGTATTGCTCTGCATCCAATGAAGGCAGCTGTTGGAGAAAAGCGACCATTCCCCATATGTAGGGATCGGCCATGCTTTTACCCCAAGCGGGCATGCCTGTGGATTTGATTCCATGCTTGATGATCCAGAAAGCTGCGGAAGGGTTTCCATCAACGCCCAGTTTTGAAAGATTCGGAGGTGCAGGGTAAAGGCTATTACTTAATTCGGTTCCTGCAATACCTGGAGCCAGATGGCAACCAATGCACATAGCGTTGTAGTTGCCAGCACCTGCGCGGATGAGAGCTTCTTCGCTCAGGTCGGGGACTTTAATATCGCGTGAGCGCACAGCAATCGAGCGATCCCGAGCAGTGGAAAGAAGTGAGTGAACGGGGCCGAAATGCGGATCATCCGCCCCAACATTGATCACACCAGAATACACCACGCCGGCACCTACTATTGCGGCGACCACCCCGGCAGCAGTCAATGTTTTCAATGTTCTTTTCATGTCAGGCCCTCAAAACCACATCCGAATACCGGCGACAAATCGCGCCTCGTTCGCATCCTCTCCTTCATCGCTGGCCAAGTCTGCCGTATTGCCGTAGGAGCGGCTCCAGCTAACACCAATATAAGGGGCAAATTGGCGAACAATCTCATAACGCAATCGGAGCCCTACTTCGGTGTTTGCCAATCCAGACCCAATGCCGCGTTGAGGATCATTTTTTCCGTAAAAATTGGCTTCGGCCGTCGGCTGCAAGATCAGGCGATTGGTCAGCAGAATGTCGTAGTCGCCTTCCAATCGAGCTGCGGTTTGACCGTTCTCACCGATGTAGGCAGTCGCTTCGGCTTCAAAGTTATAGAGGGCCATGCCCTGAATACCGAGCGCTCCCCAAGTTTGTGGTGACCCGGGCTTGAAGTCTTGTCGTACGCCGGTGACGACATCCCACCATGGACCGATGGAGTGCCCCCAAAGTGCTGAGAGTTCAGCGCTTTCCGTTACGCCATTGGTACGTTCGCCTTCCGAGCGCAACCACAGTCGATCAACGTCACCGCCGATCCATCCTTTTGCATCCCAAGCCAATGCACTACCGTTGTCAGCATCCTGGTACTCGAACTTATCCAGCAGCATGAAGGAGTTGAGTTTTTTGTCGTGGACACCATGACCAGCGACATCTGGAAAGGCGGCTGCACGGTCAGCGTCGGTAAGTACGGGGACTGGGGTTCGACTGGTGGTAGTCGCCCCTCCATCCATACTTTCCATTCCGTCCATTTTCCCGTCATCCATACTCATCTTGCTGTGATCCATAGCCCCCATCTTGCTATGGTCCATAGCTCCCATTGAGCCGTGGTCCATCTTGGAGTGATCCATCTCTTCAGCGGCGTGAGCCACGACAAAGAAAGCAGGACTGGTAGAAACTGCCAGTGCCATCAACGTTGGGCGTAAAAACTTCCTGGTCATGATCTCAATCTGCCTTTTTGGTTTTTTGGTCATGATCCATCGACTCATGGCTCATCTTGCTGTGGTCCATTGACCCGTGATCGGGCTTAGACTCGTTTGTCGCAGTTGCAGGCTTGCTCGTTGCTTTCGCAGGAGTAGCAGGTGAGTGATCACTACTATCTTCGACTGCCAGCGTCACGGACGAGAGTCCACCCATCAAGCCGACGGCAAAGAGGCAGCCGACCAGCGATTTACGATTTAGGTATGTGCTCACAGATCGTCTCCTTTACTCATCAACCCGTACTTCACGGAACATGCCCATTTCCATATGGAATAGCAGGTGGCAGTGATAGGCCCAGCGACCTAAGGCATCAGCAGTGACTCGGTAGCTGCGTTTGGTTCCAGGCGGCATGTCGATCGTGTGTTTGCGCACCATGAATTTGCCGTTCTCATCCTCAAGGTCGCTCCACATGCCGTGGAGGTGGATGGGGTGGGTCATCATGGTATCGTTCACCAGGGTGATGCGCAGACGCTCGCCATACTTGAGGCGCAACGGCTCGGCGTCAGAGAATTTGATGCCATTGAATGACCACGAGAACTTCTCCATGTGACCGGTCAGATGCAGCTCAATGGTGCGATTGGGTTCGCGGCCGTCAGGATCTTGGAAAGTGCTTTTCAGATCTGAGTAGGTGAGCACGCGACGGCCATTGTTCCGCAAGCCAATGCCAGGATCGTTTAGCTTCGGTGTCGGGCTCATGGCTTGCATGTCAACCAAGGGGTTATTGGTTTCGGAGGCTGGGTGAGTCTGCATTTCGCCACCCATGCCGCCCATGCCTGCCATCTTGCTGTGGTCCATGCCGGCCATGTTGGACATGTCGCCTTTGTCCATTCCCGCCATCTTGCTGTGGTCCATGCCGGCCATGTTGGGCGTGTCGCCTTTGTCCATGCCCGCCATCTTGCTGTGGTCCATACCGGCCATGTTAGTCATGTCACCGCTGTCCATGCCGGTCATCCCGGTCATCCCGGTCATGTTACTTTGGTCCATTCCGGCCATCTTGCTGTGGTCCATGCCAGCCATGCCTGACATGTCGCCGCCGCCCATACCAGCCATGCTGCCATGGTCCATGCCCGCCATACCGCCCATACCCATGTCATCCATGGTCAAAAGCGGCCGAGGATCAATCGCAGGTACCTGTGCCTTTAATCCTTCGCGAACTGCCAAGGTTCCACGTGCATAACCGGTTCTATCCATGGACTGGGCGAAGATTGTGTAAGCCTCTTCGCTGGCAGGTTCTACGATCACGTCATACGTTTCTGCCACGGCGATGCGGAATTCGTCGACGCTCACCGGTTTGACATGTTGGCCGTCGGCGGCCACAACGGTCATTTTCAAGCCAGGAATGCGGACGTCGAAATAGCTCATCGCCGAGCCGTTGATAAAGCGCAGGCGTAGCTTCTCACCCGGTTTGAAAATACCGGTCCAGTTACCGTTAGGCGCCTGGCCATTCATGAGGTAGGTATAAGTATCCCCACTGACGTCTGCGAGATCAGTGGGGTTCATTTTCATTTCAGCCCACATCTTCCGGTCGGCTACGGCAGATGACCAGCCTTCCTTGCTGACATCGTCGATGAAATCGCCAACGGTACGTTTGTGATGGTTGTAGTAGTCAGATTGCTTCTTGAGCTTCGCCATGACGCGACTAGGATCTTCGTCGGTCCAGTCAGTCAACATCACCACGTAGTCGCGGTTGTATTGAAAAGGTTCAGGCTCTTTCGAGTCGATAACGATTGGCCCGTAAACACCGGCCTGCTCCTGTAAACCCGAGTGGCTGTGATACCAGTAGGTACCGTTCTGATGAACCTTGAATTTGTACTCGTACATGCCATCGGGTGCGATGCCATGGAAACTCAAGCCAGGTACACCGTCCATGTTGGCCGGTAGGATGATCCCGTGCCAATGGATTGAGGTGTCTTGGTCCAGGCGATTTTTCACACGCAGTGTGACCGTATCGCCTTCGCGCCAGCGCAGCAAAGGTCCGGGCAACGAACCATTGATGGTCATGGCTGTGCGCGGCGAGCCAGTTATGTTTACAGGGGTTTCACCAATAAACAGATCAAATTCGTTGCCGGTGAGAACGCTCGGCAGACCAGGACTGGTCACTGCCCATACAGGAGTGCGCCACAGACCAAGGCCGCCAAGAATGCCACCAGCGGCCAGGCCTTTAACGAATGTCCGCCTAGAGGTTTTGGAATGCATGCCGTTTATGTCCAATCAGTCAAAAGGGAAGCCGTACGAAACAACCAATGAGTTGCCCGGATGAGCTTCGCCCACCGTCACAAAAAACGAACTCTTACGGCAAGCGAGCTCAGAAATTGCCACATTTAAACCACCACAGTGATTACATTTCTGTCAGCTTGGGAATGTACCCAGCTATTTAGCAATTCTTGTGGTCCATCGCTTTGGCTTGGCTTTCTGCGACGGGAGGTTGGGAGCTTTGCGTTTGAGCTACTTGGTACGACTCCATCGAATTATTCCTAGCCACTTCCATACGTGCGAACGCCCGGTCACCACCGCCTTCAGCCATAGCCAAAGAAGAGACGGTCAGGGCTGCGATGACGAACAAAGTTTTGATGGGGTTCATTTGAATTTCCTCGGATGAGTATTGGTAACCCCTCGAATCCACATCAAGTGACGATTCTTAGGGGAGAGCTTAAGGCTCAATAGGACTATAAGACTCATACCCTGTCAGGAACCTTAGGCCAATATTACAGTTGTGTCAGGTTGCGATATTTCTCTTGAGGAACACGCTATTTAATCCGTAAGGTCTCGATCTTCCAACGTTACACCGCTATTAACTGAGTATCAGTTGAGGCGCTTAACATTGTAAGTGTCCGATAGCTTTCAAGGTGCAGATGTTTTTTTAGTTTCTGCACTGGAACTGCATATGTGAGCCTGGATGCACCGCGTCAACACTTAAGTGTTCGATGCTCATGAAAAATAGCAACGCTACTGAGGGTGATTGAGTGTGAGTATTAATTTTGAGAAAGCGCTTGGCTCCGCAGAAAGAGCGTTAATTTTTCGTAGCCAAAGAGCTGAAATCTTGAGTAACAATATCGCAAACGCTGATACGCCGAACTTCAAGGCCCGAGATTTAGATTTTTCTACTGTGCTTTTGCAAAGCCAGACAAAAGAAACTCCTGCTACTCCGATTTCTTTGAAAACAACAAATGTAAAACACATTACCGGAAAAGAATCAGTAAATGATATTTACGGAGGTGCTTTGCTTTACAGCACACCAGCTCAACCTGCCATTGATCAAAATACTGTCGATCAGCAGGTCGAGATCGCAAAGTACACAGAAAATGGAATACGTTTCGACGCCGCTTTTACTAGGTTGAATGGAGCATTCAAAGGTTTGCTCAAAGCTCTGCGAGGTGATTAGTAGCGCAAGGGCTTGCGAGCGGTAATTGTGGCCGACGTGGCTGCTTCGGTACTTCCTGAGGGTTAACCAAGGGGAGCCCCTGTATACGGGGCTCTGACCATGGAAAGGTGCCAGCATTCAAGCACTGATCTGGGAAGGAAAACCTAACGCCTCGACAGCTTTACGAATCTGCTCTGGGCTTTCGCTGCTTTCAACACTCACCTTACCGGCTGACCGATCCACGGAAACGGTAGCTTCGTTGTCCAGTGACTGAATCGCTTTGGTGATTTTGCTGACGCAACTGCCGCAACCGATGCCTGATACATCTAAGACGAACATGGTTATTCCTCTCGTGCTGAGCGGTCTCTTTTCACCGCACCGATAGCATCAACGTTGACACGACGGCAAGGTCAACAGTTATATGTTTCGGGTTGTGAGTGTCATTGACGGGTAATTGCACAGACTTAATCACTCGTTTGCTTTTGACCTGATAAACGATTTGCAGCGTATTCGACCAGTACGCTTCTTGGTCATGGCCGGGAGAGAACGGTCAGAGGCGGACATTCCAGCTACTCTCGCTCCTCACTCGCAGTTGAAGCCTCTTTACTGCCAGGCACTGTAGTTGCTCTCTCAGCTCCTTGGTCTTTCATAGGTATAGGGGGTATGCCTATCATGCACAATGCATAGCTAGGGGGGGTATCCTATGGGCCATATTGCAGCAAACAAAGAAAATCTTCTCAAACGCGTAAAACGCATAGCCGGACAAATCCAAGCCGTTGAACGGGCATTGGAATCGGATCTCGATTGCGCCAAAACACTACACCTTGTTGCTGCCACTCGCGGAGCAATCAACGGCTTAATGGAGGAAATCATCGAGGACCACGCGCGGGAGCATGTCGCGAACCCTGCGCTCAGCGAAGAAGAGCGTAACAAGGGCGTCGAAGAGCTTCTTGAAGCCATTCGCCGTTACGCCAAGTGAACGCATCTAGGTACAAACTCATGAGCAGCACCAACATCAATTACACACACGACCACGTGTTCCTTGGCTCAGCGCACGACGAAAATGCCAAGCGTACGCTTTGGGTTGTGGCACTGACGGTGGTGATGATGGTTGGCGAGATCACCGCCGGCTATATCACGGGTTCGATGGCGTTACTGGCCGATGGCTTCCACATGGCAACCCATGCCGGCGCATTGGGCATCGCGGCGGCCGCTTACGGATACGCAAAACGCCATGCTTCCAGCCAGCGCTACAGTTTCGGTACCGGAAAGGTTGGAGACTTGGGCGGATTCGCCTCGGCACTGATTCTCGGTATGGTCTCCCTGGGAATTGGCATTGAGTCTGTCATGCGCCTCTTGCAGCCAACGGAAGTTCAGTTCGGCACCGCTACGCTCATCGCGATTGCCGGTTTGATCGTCAACATTGTCAGTGCCTTGTTGCTGGGCCACGGGCACAGTCATGGGCACGATCACGATCACGGCCATGCCCACCACGGGAACGACAACAACCTGAAATCGGCCTACGTCCACGTCATCGCAGACGCGCTGACTTCGGTTCTGGCCATTGCTGCACTGCTCGCCGGCCGGTATCTCGGCTGGGTTTGGCTAGACCCGGTCATGGGCATTGTCGGCGCCATTGTTATCGCGCGCTGGGCATGGACCTTGATGGGGGCAACCGCAGGAGTACTGCTGGATCAGACAGACGCACACGTTGCCGAGGAAATCCGCGAAATGGTTGAGAAACCGGGGGATGCCACTATCACGGACTTGCACGTCTGGCGGATTGGACCGCAAGCCCATGCGGCCATCGTCAGCGTCCTTGGTGAGGCCACTGCGAACGCCGATAGAATTCGTGAACGTCTCAAGCCGGTCTACGAAGTCAGCCATCTGACGGTCGAGTTTCGACCTGTCTGATTCAGCGCCTCCCCACCATTGTCTCCAAAGGAACCCGCAATGCCTCCAGGGAAACGTGAACTGGCACGAATCGAACGTCGGTTGATGACCACGCTCACCGAAGCATGCGAAACAGCAAAAGGTGAAATCGAAGGCTTTACCTGGCTCACTCATGCCGCTGACCTGAACGCATTGGCTGAAACCCTGAATGTAATCTGGGTGTTCGAAACCCAGGCTGACAGAAAGCGCGCCCTGGTTAACGCTAAGGCGCGCATCTTTGAGTTGACGGCCTTAGCGTTGAATGAGGCCAACATCGATCTGATCCCTTCAAACCTTAACGTCCGCTTCGACTCTGAGGAGGAGTGCCAGCGAACTCACGGAGGTGACTGGAACACCCGCCTGACTCAATCACGTGTGTCCAAAGGTGGCTGACAATGGCTAAAGAAATCGAGAATCCCTGCATCTCAGTTTGCCAACTCAGTGGTGATCTGTGTGTGAGCTGTGGGCGAAGCAAGGAAGACATCAGAAAATGGAAACGCATGAAGCGGCCTGAAAAAATGGCCGCTGTTCAAAGGGCGAATGTGCGCTTGAAGGGACTGAAGAAAGCACATGGGTAGTCACTTGCCCAGGTTTACCGCTTTGGGTCGTTATGAGCCCCTCAGCTTTGATTCAACGCTCACCTTACCGGCGGAACGATCCACGGAAACCATGGCTTCGCTGTCCAGTGACTGAATTGCTTTGGTGATTTTGCTGACGCAGCCGCCGCAACCAATGCCTGATACATTTAAGACGAACATGGTTATTCCTCTTGTGCTGAGCGGTCTCTTTTCACCGCAACAACAGGATCAACGTTGACACCATGGCAAGGTCAAGAGTTATGTATTTCGGGCTGCGAGCATCGGTGATGCTCAATCTATTCGGGTATTCCTCAGTCTCAAAGCATTGAAAACTACAGACGCAGAACTGACGCTCATGGCTAGCGCAGCGATCATTGGTGACAGTAGGTGCCCCGTCAGCGGGTAAAGCAGGCCTGCGGCGAGGGGAATACCCATCGAGTTGTAAATAAAAGCGAAACCCAAGTTTTGCCGCATGTTTCTTACTGTTGCGACCGAAAGAGCCCTTGCTCGTAAAATCCCCATCAGGTCGCCTTTTACCAGCGTGAGTTGCGCGCTATTCATCGCAACGTCAGTCCCTGTCCCCATGGCAATGCCCACATCTGCTCGCGCCAGGGCCGGAGCATCGTTGATACCGTCACCAGCCATGGCGACCTTCCGGCCGTATTGCTGGAGGTCTGCGACCAGACGCTCCTTGTCCTGAGGTTTCACTTCACCGTGGACTTCTTCAATCCCCATCTCCCTGGCGACAGCCCGAGCGGTGGTGAGCCCGTCGCCAGTAGCCATGATGATTTTGATGTCATCAGCCTTGAGCTTGGTGACTGCTTCTTTGGAGGTCGGTTTAATTGGATCTGATACTGCCAGCAACCCTGCCAATACCCCGTCGACTGCGAGGTAGATGATGCTGATGCCGTCAAGACGCAACAACTCTGCACGCTTTTGTAGGGGCTTGGTGTTCACGCCTGCGGCTTCCATTAACGCGGTGTTCCCCAGCTGGATCTTCTTGCCATCAACGATGCCACTGACCCCGATACCTGAACCAGACTCAAAGGATTCTGGCTTGGTGAGCTTAATGTTCTCGGTTCGGGCGTGATCGACGATGGCATGAGCCAAGGGATGTTCGCTGCCCTGATCAAGGCTGGCAGCCAGCTGAAGAACATCGTGGGGATTGAAACTGGGTGTGGCCTCCACACTGTGAAACACTGGCCGTCCCTCTGTCAGGGTGCCTGTCTTATCGACAATCAGCGTGTCGATCTTGCAAAGGTTTTCGATGGCACTGGCATCCCTAAACAGCACGCCCATGCTGGCTGCTTTACCTGTCGAAACCATGATCGACATGGGCGTAGCAAGACCCAACGCACAGGGGCAAGCGATGATCAGCACGGCGACAGCGTTGATCAGACCAAACACCCAACTGGGCTCAGGGCCAAAAAGCCCCCAACCGACAAATGTCAGTATCGCAATCGCGATAACACCCATCACAAAGTAACCGGCAATCGAGTCGGCCATTCGTTGCATTGGTGCTTTGGAGCGCTGTGCCCGAGCGACCATCTGTACGATCTGTGACAGCATGGTCTCGGCGCCGACCTTCTGCGCCTCCATTACCAAGCTCCCATGTGTATTCAGCGTGGCGCCGATCAGGCTATCTCCAGCTCTCTTCATTACCGGCACTGGCTCGCCAGTGAGCATGGACTCATCCACCGCACTTTCACCCTCCAGTACTGAACCATCAACTGGCACCTTTTCACCTGGTCTGACCCGTAAGTGGTCTCCTAGGTGAACATGGGTGAGAGGAATGTCTTCCTCCTGGCCATCGGCATTGATCCGGCGTGCGGTTTTGGGCGACAGGCCGAGTAGGGACTTAATGGCGGCGGAAGTTTGCGATCGGGCTTTGAGCTCAAGAATCTGCCCAAGCAAGGTCAGCGAGATGATGACTGCGGCGGCTTCGAAGTAGACGCCGATGCGTCCATCTTGCATGAAAGTGGTGGGAAAACTTTGAGGAAATACCGTTGCCGCGACGCTGTAAAGATAGGCTGCGGCGGTACCCAAACCAATCAGAGTCCACATGTTTGGACTGCGATTTCTAATAGAGGCTATACCCCTTACAAAAAAGGGCCAACCTGCCCATAAGGTCACCGGAGTCGCCAGAGCGAGCTCGATCCAGTTTTGGATCGAGCCATGAAGGAGTTGTAACGGGTGTCCCACCATGGCGAGTACGGTCACTAGCACTGTTAATGGCAGCGACCACCAAAAGCGTCGGGCGAAATCACGGAGTTCAGGATTTTCTTCTTCATCGAGCGCGGGCATGACTGGCTCTAATGTCATGCCACATTTAGGGCAGTTGCCTGGTCCGGGCTGGCGTATTTCCGGGTGCATCGGACAGGTAAATTCAGTGCCTGTTTGTACCGCAGACTCTGGAGTGGTGGCGCGGGATTCGGCGCTCGAAACATTCCCGCTGTAGCGTTCAGGATCCGCTCGAAACTTCTCCTGGCATTTCAGGCTACAAAATTGATATGCCTGTCCCTGATAAGACTCACCAAATTTACTTGGTGAAGTGACTGCCATTCCGCACACCGGGTCACGCAGATCATCGTCATTGAGCGGAGCAGCATGGGCGTGACTGTGTTCGTGGTGGCTCGATATGGTAGGCATGGCTATTTCCCTTTTTCGTCCTTGTTGGTTGCTGTCTGATCGCCATGGCTATGTCCGCCATGTCCATGTCCATGTCCATGTCCAAAAAAATGCATCAATGGACAGATCAACAGAATCAGATAAGGCCAAAATGGATAAACGTGGCTGAAATGCTCCCGCAAAACGTAAAAGGCACCAATCGCAATAAGCATGATCAGTACAACGCCTGTTTTGCGCCTCCAAAATGGTGCGGTGGTGTTTCCATCCGGATGCTGATGGTTATTCATGATCTATACCCCACTGTGTGAGCATTGCTGTGATCTCTGCGACAGAGCGTAGCCAACTCTTGTATCGAAGCGGTGTTAGCAGCCAGCTCTGGCTTATTTCAGGTCAAACTGACCGACCATCCCCGATTGATAATGCGCCGGCATGTTGCAGGCAAACTGAAGCCCAGTGCTGTTGTTGAAGGTCCAGATTAACTCCTGGGTTGCGCCTGGCTCGATCAGGATGCTGTTCGGGTCGTTGTGTTCCATTCCGACCATCTTCATTCCACCCATGCTGTGGCCCATGTCGCTCATCGCTTTCCCGGTACCAGTGGGGGTCAGCGTCCCGTTCTGGAGCATGCTTACCATTTCTTTTTGGTGCGCTGCATGAGCAGCGGCTTTGCCGATGTTGAACTCGTGCAGCATCAAACCCTCATTGCGAAGGACAAATCGAATGGTTTCACCAGGTTTTACGTCGATGCTTTCAGGCTTGAAGAAAAGATCACCCATCTCAACCTCCACCGTACGGGTAACCTCAGAGGCGACTCCAGGACGACCGATGTCCTCTTTCCCATGACCTACGCCTGCCATGGCCGTTGCACCGAATAGCAGGGTGATTGCTGCGATGACTGGGGTAACGAGCTTAGCTTTCATGGTGACCTCGGGAGTAAGTGGGAAGCACCGGCTATGCTAATGATGCGGAGCTGCCAGTTAACTGACCTGAACATTACATTTCCGTCAGTTTTCGAAATAAATACGGCGTCCAGATGACGCCGCATTCAACAAGACTGTTTAAAAAGCTCTTTCCAGCGAGTTGCTCACTGGTGGTTCTCTGAAAGCATCAGCTTGTGCTCGCGTTGCATTTGACTCAGAACGTCGTCGACAATTTTGTCGTGTTTTTCCATCCAGGCCAGGTGCTGCTGGGGTGACATTGAGGCGTCTGGATGATCTTTATGGAGTTGGCTCATGATGTCGCCGAGCATCTTCATATGCTCGGCCATGTGGACATGACGTTGTCCTTCAGGGGCTTTTTCAGCTTGAATCAGTACGGCTTCAGCCCTGTCGCGCAGGCCTTCCATACGCTCTATCACCCGGTCTCCGCCACTTTCAGCCCATACAGAAGCTGAGACGAGTATTGAGCTCACAAAAAACAGCATTTTCAGGCGATTCATGGGGGCAACTCCTTATGGAATGATTTTTCCGGCTCCCAAACGTTTCATGCTGAAGAGTCGGTCGAGCACCAGGAAGTACTCATGCTTGAACCCTAGACAGCGCTCGCTGACATCTACCTGAAGCCAATATTACTTTTCTGTCAGTTGCTGGTTGGCTGGCGTGTTTCGTTGCAGACTGCGCTTCATCATTATCCGAGAGCCACCCTCATGAGACTTCTGGTTGCTGAAGACGAACCCAAAATAGGTATCTATTTGCAGCAAGGACTCACGGAGGCGGGGTTCAATGTGGATCGCTTTACCAATGGCAAAGTGGCGCTACAGCACGCTTTGAGCGAGGCCTATGACCTGCTGATTTTAGACGTCATGATGCCCGGGCTGGATGGCTGGGAAGTACTTCAGAAGGTTCGTGCATCCGGAAAAGATGTTCCCGTGCTCTTCCTCACGGCGCGGGACCGCGTTGAGGATCGAGTGAAAGGACTTGAACTCGGGGCAGATGATTACCTGATCAAACCCTTCGCATTTTCTGAACTGTTGGCTCGCGTCAGAACATTGCTGCGTCGGGGTAACGGCGCTCCCTCGCAAACCTATATGAAATTGGCTGATCTGGAGGTGGACCTGCTCAAGCGTCGGGCCATTCGTGGAGGTAAGCGCATAGACCTTACGGCCAAAGAGTTTGCGTTGCTTGAGCTGTTGCTACGACGTCGAGGGGAGGTGCTGCCAAAGTCACTTATCGCCTCCCAGGTTTGGGATATGAACTTCGACAGCGATACCAATGTTATCGAGGTTGCAGTGAGAAGGTTGAGAGCCAAGATAGATGACGACTTTGAGGTCAAGTTGATTCATACCTCAAGGGGAATGGGTTACATGCTCGACGCACCTGATTCGGAGTCGGAATGAACCGGATGTCCCTGACGACTCGCATGAGTCTGATGTTCATGCTCGCGGTAACGGCCGTTCTCACCGTTGCCGGACTCAGTTTCAATAACCTCAGCCGGCATCACTTCAAGATGCTGGATCAGCAGGCGCTGAACGAAAAACTCCATTCGACTCAAAGAATTCTAACGGGGTTGAACAGCATTGATCAATTCAGTGATGTTAAGCCTGAGCTGGAGGCGTTGCTTGGCGCTCACCGTGATTTGACTGCCCTGATAATCGATGGCGGCGGCAAAATACTGTTTGCTGATCCCGGTCCCGTCGATGTTCCGGAGGAATTCCGCACAATCCCAAACAACAACGTCTGGGAGTGGCGAGATCAAGAGCAGATGTTCCGTGGCGTGACAGCACAAGCCGTTGTGACGGGGCAAGACAAGCCATTGACTGTCATGTTGATCTTTGACGTTACTCAGCACATGTCCTTTTTCGAGACGCTAGAGCGATGGTTTTGGATAGGGCTGGTGATCAGCGCGCTGGTCAGTGCGGCGCTGGGCTGGATGGTTGCAAGCAGTGGCCTGCGGCCTATTCGCCAAGTCACTCAGGTCGCGGCCTCAATGTCAGCTAAATCACTCAAAGAACGAATTCCATTAGCACCGGTTCCCAAAGAACTTCAGCAAATGGTGCTGTCATTCAACGCAATGTTATCTAGGTTGGACGATGCGTTTGTTCGCTTATCGAATTTCTCTGCGGACATTGCTCACGAGTTGCGGACCCCCGTCAGCAACTTGATGACCCACACCGAAGTGGTGCTTTCTAGAAAAAGGAATATCGAGGACTACGAAGACAATCTGTACTCAAATCTTGATGATTTGAAGCGTATGGGGCGAATGATTGATGACATGCTTTTTCTGGCGAAGTCTGACAATGGTCTGATCACGCACGAGAACAAACCGATAGACTTGGTGGAAGTCGTAGAGAAATTGCTCGAATACTACCGCCTGTTGGCTGATGAGCGAGGTATTGAGCTCACGGTTTCAGGAAGGGGCAGTGTTCGAGGCGATGTTCTTATGCTCCACAGAGCCATTTCTAATCTGCTCTCAAATGCGCTGCGCTACACCTATGAAGGGAAGACGATCAGTGTCGAAATCCTCCAGAAGGAGATGTCGGTATTGGTCGTCGTGGAGAACCACGGAGAACCCATTGCCCCCGAACACCTTGAAAAGCTTTTCGATCGTTTTTATCGCGTGGACCCAGCGCGGCGAGAAGGAAGTCCAAGCAACGCAGGGCTAGGTCTGTCGATTACCCGATCAATTATTGAAGCGCATGATGGCAAGATCTGGTGTACGTCATGCGACGGGAAAACGGCCTTTCATCTAGAGTTTCCTAGTGTTGACTTGAAGGTCAGCTGAACAACGGCACATTTGTGATCAACGGCGATCTCTCAGACTGCGCCCCGCGTTCCACTTTCGTTATTTTTGAATGAGTGAAAACCCTGGTATCGCGGGCACGCGGTCTCGTCTTTAAATCCCGCTACGCCCGCCAATTCGCGGCCAAGCACCCGCGTCAAGCTGACTGAAATGTAATCGAACAGTTTGCGTTCGTGTGGCATCGTGTTCTTGCACTGTGACGTTGGGGCCTAGTGAGTTTCTCGTGTTCACCCTGCCCTAGAACAAGGCTACTAGCTAATCATCAGTGGTTTTAACAAGAATCGAAAAGTAAAAACTAGATATTCCCAAACAAACCTCGAATCAACAGCTCTTGCTGTGAGGAGTCTTGCATGTCATTCCTTAAAACTACGACCGTAGCTGTTGCACTTACCGCTGGTTTGCTTCTGAGTGCAGTTGCTCAAGCACATCCAAAGCTCCTTTCTTCGACTCCGGCAGAAGGCTCGAATGCGGCGGCCCCTTCGAAAATTGAACTGCACTTTTCTGAGAATCTCACCACTCAGTTTTCCGGTGCAAAACTGATCATGACCGATATGCCTGGCATGCCGAACTCCCCAATGGGTGTTAAGGCCGCCGTCGCTGGTGGCGGTGATCCGAAAACGATGGTGATTACACCGGCAGCACCTCTGACCACCGGTACCTACAAAGTCGAATGGCGTGCTGTCTCCTCGGATACTCACCCGATCACCGGCAACTTCTCATTTAAAGTGAAATGATTTATGAGCGACTCAATAAATATTGTGGTTCGCTTTGCTCTTTATTTCGACCTGATGTTGTTATTCGGATTGGCAATTTTCGGCTTGTACAGCCTCAGGGGAAAGGAAAGAGTATCGGGCACGGTCTTGAATTTTGAGTCGCTTCTTTACGGTACTTCTGTTGCAGGTGTAGCTCTATCCCTTGTCGCCATGCTGTTGCTTGCGAAAGCAATGAGCGGTGTGTCGGAGCTTATGGAGCTACATCACCATATTTTTGAAATGGTCCTCATGGGGACCGACGTCGGGTTGACCTGGATGGTCCGAATAGCTGCCTTGGTGTTGGCAATTATTGGCGTCGCGTTGAACAAGCGATTTCCGACACCCAGTCTCTGGATCGTCACCGTATGCGGAGCGATTGCGTTGGCGACGTTGGCTTGGACAGGGCACGGCGCCATGGATGAAGGCAGCCGACGCTACTGGCATTTCATAACCGATATATTCCATCTTCTAGCCGCAGGTGGCTGGCTGGGTGCTCTATTGGCATTCGCTCTACTGCTGCGGTTGAAATCGCTAAAGGGCGAACAAGAAGCTCGAATTCTTGCACGGGTGCTGACTGGTTTTGAATCGGCCGGCGCTGTAATCGTAGTGATTATAAGCATCACAGGCGTAGTGAATTACCTGTTTGTCATCGGTCCAAATCTCGATGAAGTGATGCTCACTACGTACGGTGTACTGCTGTTTTTGAAGGTCCTGCTCTTTGCCGGGATGATCGTGTTAGCCACGCTGAACCGCTTTCACCTAAGTCCGGTATTGGAGCGGTCAGTTCGAAATGGAGAGTACTCTGCCGCGGTCAATGCCTTGCGCCGCAGCATGACACTCGAGTTTTTAATGGCAGTCATCATAATTTGCCTTGTCGCATGGTTAGGCACTTTAAGTCCGGAAATGGAAATGAGCGCGGAATAGATGTACCTGACTTCGGAGAGGTGACGAGCTTCTTGGAAACCTGCATCTCACCTGACCCGAACGCCAAACTCGACTAATCACAGCGGAGGGCTGATCAGCGTATTTTTGACAACTTTTTGTGATTAACGTCTCAAACAGCAAAATTCCGGAATTCGATCGCAAGGTATTGGAGGTGTTAAGGGAGCCGCTTGAATCCGGTCACATCGTCATCTCCCGCGCCAAGGACCGTGTCCGCTTCCCGGCCCGTTTCCAACTGGTAGCCGCGATGAATCCATGCCCCTGTGGATATCTTGGCGAACCCAGCGGCAAATGCAGTTGTACACCGGACATGGTCCAGCGTTATCGCAACAAACTGTCAGGACCGTTACTGGATCGAATCGACCTGCACCTGACCGTCGCTCGAGAAGCCACGGCATTGAACCCTGCACTGAAACCCGGTGATGACACCGCTACCGCCGCAGTGCGGGTTGCCGACGCCCGAGAACGACAACAAAAACGCCAGGGCTGCGCAAATGCTTTCCTTGACCTGCCGGGCTTGCGCGAACACTGTAAGTTATCCACAACCGACGAAACCTGGTTGGAAATGGCGTGCGAGCGATTGACCTTGTCGCTGCGATCAGCCCATCGGCTGCTTAAAGTTTCACGTACCCTGGCGGACCTCGAGCAAGTTGATGGCATCACCCGCGATCATCTGGCTGAGGCGCTGCAGTATCGGCCGAGCACAAACTGATCAGAATTGCTCCTTGGTGAAATCAACTAACGGCGTTTGCCGCGCCGGCATTGCGCATTGGTTTTCTTCCACAACGAGAACACAGGCATTAAACCCGACCGTGCATTTTTTATAGCGCTACTGAAACGATTCAATCAGCTTAAAAAGCCTACGCCCGAACCTTCCCACGCCAAATTTAATTGACCTTATGCAACCTCCGCACGCTTGCGTTAGTCTCATAAGGTTTAAACCTCCTGCGGATTGACGGCGACATCATAATGACACTATGGTCGCCCGCTAATTGCAGGAGCAAGTACAGACCTATTTGTCTGTCATTTTTGCGCAACGGATCGTAGGGAGTTTGAATGCGCGGGGCACTATTACGCAGCGGCAAGAGTGGGTCATTCACTGCCCTCGGCGAAACAGGTCAACCGGTCTACCGGGCAGCCCTACAATTGCGCGAAGCCATTCGCCGCAAGAACCCCGATTTGGTCGATCATCTGGCCATCCCTCAAAGCGATGAACTCGGCAACCAGATCGATTGGTATAGTCCCATCGACGGCGATGTGATTCCGTGGAGCAGCGCGACCGAAGAAGAACGAGCCCCCGCCCGCCGCCAGCTTGAAGCTCTGAAGACCGCGCTCGAGGAGTTGAGCCAGCGTTTCCTGGGCACTGATCCGGCCGAACAGCAGCAAGGCGACAAAGCCGTATTTGGCAAACTGCTCAAGCGCGTGATTCATTTCCCCGACGAAAATTTCGTCTACCTGGTGCAAGGCAAACCTGTGCTGACCTTTTGGGGTTTCGAACATGCCGGCACCGGCAATAGCGACCCCCTGCACTGCCTCTATCAAGTTCCACCCGCGTTCACACTGCCACCCGTGGCCGAAGCGCCTGCTGTTGCGCCCGTCGTGCCGGTGGTTGCTCGCCCATGGTGGCGTCGCTGGTGGTGGCTGTTGCTGCTGCCATTACTGCTGCTGCTTTTGTGGCTGTTGCTCGGCCTGCGCGGTTGCGTCCCGATTCCGTTGGTGGCGGTAGATTTGCTGCCTAAGGACCTTGTGCCGGTGGAAAAACAACTGGAAGAGCCGCCACTGACCGGTAATGTCACGACTATCAATGGCGTCCCCGTGACCGGCACCGTCACAGGTACCACCAACGGCACTGGCACCGGTACCGCCGTGACCGGAACCCCTGACGTGGAGACGCCGGCAGTCGAAGGCAACGAGGCTGATGCAGCACCGGCCGACCAGGCCGCAGACACAGCCAAGGACACAGCCAAAGACCCGGCAGACAAAGACAAAGCCAAAGACCCGGCAGCCGAATCCCCAACCACGCCACCGGAAAACAAAACCGCGCCACCGGATGTCACATCGCCCGAGGCAGACAAATCCACCGCCAAAAAAGCCGGCCCTCCCCTGAGCATCCCGCCAGACGCCGCCGACGGTGCCGCCAAGTTCCTCGACGGTCAGTACAACGCAGGCGCCGGGATACAGGACCGCCGGACCGGCAAACCGCTGCGCCTGGAGTACCAACTCAAGGACGGTAAGGGCCAAGTCACCGTACACCAGGCCGACGGTTCGAAATGCAGTGGGCCGGTGAGCGCTACTATGAAGGGTGGCAGCCTGGCCATCGACAGCCAGGGCCAGGCCGTTTGCGCCGATGGCAGCACTTACGAGATGCCCAAGGTCAACTGCCGCAAAGGGGCGACGACGATCGCGGACTGCACTGGCGGTTACGGAAAAGAAGAATTCCCCATGTCCATTCGGCAAACGGCCGAATAAAAACGGAATAACCCGACATGTTGCCTGAAGTCACTCAATTCGAAGACACCGTCACGCTGGTCAGCGACACCGGCATCCAGTTCATGGATTTCGCCCTGCGCCTGGATCCCCGCAAGGAACCGGCGGGCGAGTTCGCACCGATGATCAGCGGGCTGATCTGTCGCCTGACATACAACGAAGAGAAAGACTTCTTTTTCTACGAGCCCGAACCGGAAAAGATCGAAAAAGCCAAACCGGCGTTCAGCGTCGACATGAAAAGCAGCCTCGACTTGCTCGACGGTGTCTGGCTGCCGATCCCGTTTTTCCGCTTCATGCCGCCACATCGCTTCGATGAAGGCCCGACCAACTGGTCGCGCATGCGCCTGGTGAGACTGGCGACTCCCGACATCGACGGCAACACCCACCGCCTGACGATGGCGTTCGACAGCCGTGTGATGCCAAAGCGTGACGGCACTGCATACCTGGCGCCAAACGAAGAAGACATCAGCTCCGGCGTGTCTTTCAAACTGGCCATCAAGGCTAGCGAAACCCGTTGGTTTCTGGCGCAACCGTGGGTCAACGAGTGGTTGCTGGAGGTGTTCAATGAGGGCAATGCCCACCGTTCGCGCGCAGAGTTGGATATCGATATCCGCGCCAACCATCACCTGGCGCACTACCTCAATTTGCTCAGCCTGTTGAGCAAACCGTCAACCGCCCAGCAGTCGATGGCCCGGGCGAAAGTTGAAATCCCCGAGCTGAAAGTGGTTGCCAACGACAGCAATGGCTTGGTCAAACCGATTCCGGTGGACCTGGTGCTGGACGTCGGCAACTCGCGCACCTGCGGCATCCTGATCGAAAACCACGGTCAGGCCGGCTCCGGGCTGAAGCAAAATTACGTGCTGGAACTGCGCGACCTGATCACCCCCGAACACACCTATAACCTGCCTTTCGAAAGCCGCGTAGAGTTCGCCCAGGCTTACTTCGGCAAAGACCACTGCTCGGTCAAGAGCGGTCGTCACGATGCATTCCAATGGGCGACGATTGCCCGTGTCGGCAATGAGGCCGGTCGCCTGGCCAGTCGTCGTCGCGGCACCGAAGGCTCCACTGGCCTGTCCAGTCCGAAACGCTATCTGTGGGACGAAAACGCCTATGGTCACGGCTGGCGTTTCAACTGCTCGTACATCAAGACCGACAACGAACCGTACGCCACCGCCTCGCCGTTCTCGCACCTGATCAACGAAACCGGCGAGGCGCTGTACAGCCTCGAAGAAGACGATCGCCTGCCGGTGTTCATGCCGCGTTATTCACGCAGCTCGCTAATGACCTTCATGCTCGCCGAAGTGCTGGCCCAGGCGCTGTCGCAAATCAACAGCCCGGCCCAGCGCTCGCGCCAAGGTCACACCCGCGTGCCGCGCCAGCTCAACAGTATTACCCTGACCGTGCCACCGGGCATGCCCCAGGCCGAGCGCAGCATCCTCAACGAACGCATGCTGCAAGCCATCGGCCTGGTGTGGAAAAGCCTCGGCTGGCATGCCGGCGAGGAAGATCCACATCTGGATCAGGCCGTCAGCCCGCGCACACCGATCCCGAGTATCCGCGTTGAATGGGACGAAGCGTCCTGCGGCCAGTTGGTGTACCTGTACACCGAGGTCAACGAGAACTTCGCCGGTCACCCGGAAGAATTTTTTGACACCTTAGCCCGGCCGGACAAGGCCGACCGCCAACGCATCACCCTCGCGACCATCGACATCGGCGGCGGCACCACCGACCTGGTGATCACCGACTATCGCCTCGACCGCGCGGGTAATACCGGCAGCGGCAGCAACGTGCACATCGTGCCCGAACAGCGTTTTCGCGATGGCTTCAAAGTGGCCGGTGATGACATCCTGCTGGACGTGATTCAGGACTTCATCCTGCCGAGCTTCGAAAAAGCCTTGCAGAACGCTGGCGTGAAATCCGCGGATTCGCTGATGTCACGGCTGTGTGGGGATGAATCGGTCAGCGCCCAGGACATGATCCTGCGCCAGCAACTGAACCTCCAGGTGTTCGCCCCGCTTGGCCTGGCGCTACTCAAGGCGTATGAGCATTACGATCCGCAGGTCCCGCAAGAAGTCATCCCGCAAAGCTACCGCCAATTGCTCGGTGACAACGCCATCAGCCAGACCGTGCTCGACTACGTCAATGCCGCCGTGCGTCGCGATGTCGGCGGCCAGAGCGGTTTCGACCTGTATGCCGCGCCGATCAGCTTCGACCTGCAAAAGCTCCACGCCGCGTTCCTCAACGACCAGATCAACATCACCAAGGTTCTTGGTGCACTGTGTGAAGTGGTCGCGCAATACCCCTGTGATGTCTTGCTGCTGACCGGTCGCCCCTCGCGCCTGCCCGGCATCCAGGCGTTCATTCGCAAGGTGCTGCCGCTGCCACCCGGGCGCATTCTGGCGCTGCAAAACTACCGCACCGGCGGCTGGTACCCGTTTCACAAGAACGGCCGGATCGACGACCCGAAAAGCACTGCCTCGGTCGGCGCCATGCTCTGCCTGTTGTGCGCCAACCACAGCGTGCCGAACTTCTACTTCCGGGCATCGGCGCTCAAACCGTATTCGACGGTCAAACACATCGGTGTCATCGACCTGAACAACGTGATCAAGGATGCCGACGTGCTGTACCGCGACATCCAATCCGAAGACTACAAAATCAAGCTACCGGTCATTGGCGTTGGCGAGGCCGCCGACACGCCACAGCTGGAAATGCGCGGCGATCTGCGCCTTGGTTTCCGCCAGTTGGCCACTGAACGCTGGGCCGCTTCACCACTGTATACCTTGCGGTTCACCAAGACGGGTCGGGAGAAGTTTTCCCGGGCAATCGGTGAAAACGGCAGCGCGCCGCTGCTCAAGGTGCGGTTCGAGGTCAAACCGGCGGACAAGTACACACGCAAGCAGGATCTGGTCAGCGACCGCCTCTCGGTTCGCGACATCGAATCCAACAGCAACAACGTCAACTTCAACCCGCGCAGCGACCTCGAGCTGGAACTCAACACCATGCTTGATGCCGGCCTGAGCGAGACCAAATACTGGCTCGACAGTGGAAGTGTGAAACGCAAATGAAAGACCTGACCCCCGATCAAACTCAGCTCTCTGCCAGTTGGGCCGCTGTTTATGAAGGCGCCGGTCAGGCGCTGGACTGGATTGGCCAGACGCGCGGCAATGCGCCGCGCCTGGACAGCGAAGCCGACAACCTGAACATCCGCCTGCACCGCGCCCGCAACCTGGCTCAAAGCCTCGGCCGCGTGGCCTGCACGCCGATGACCATTGGCTTTTTCGGCTTGTCCCAGGCCGGCAAGTCTTACCTGATTTCGGCCCTCGCCGCCGGTCAGAACGGCAAGCTGGAAACCGAGTTCGGCGACCATCGCCTGGACTTCATCAAACACATCAACCCGGTGGGTGGTGGCAAGGAGGCCACCGGACTTGTCACACGCTTCAGCCGTCGGGCGACGGCAAGCCAGGACAAGGACTTCCCGGTAGAACTCTCGCTGTTCAAGGAAATCGAGCTGGCGAAGATTCTCGCCAACGCCTGGTTCAAGGATTTCGACCTTGAACGGATTTCCTACGAAATCGACGAAGAACGCATCCAGCGCATACTCAAACCGTTCGAAGGCCGCGAAACCGGCCCGTTGCAAACGGGGGTCGATGCTGACGATCTGGTGTCGCTGTGGGATTACCTGCGCGACAACTTCCGTAACTCGGTGAAGAAGCTTGAGCACCTGTACTGGCCCAAAGCGCTGCAATTGGCACCACGCCTGAATTTCCAGGAGCGGGCCGAGCTGTTTTCGATTCTCTGGGGTGAACAACGCGAGTTGACGCGGGTGTACCAGCAACTGGCCGGCACGCTGCACAAGCTGGGGTTGCCCGAGACCGTGTTCGCACCGTTGAAGGCCTTGGTGAGTTTCGAAAACGACACCTACAGCCAGCGCGACAGCATCATGAACGTCGACATCCTCGAGCGCTTCGGCAGCCCGCAGGACTTGCCGATCGATGTTCGACCGCTGGTTGGCGATCGCCTGCAAAACAGTCATTCGGTTGCAGTCGCACAATTGGCGGCACTGACCGCCGAAATGACCTTCCGCCTGATCGAAGCGCCAGTGGATGACATCGTCAATCAGGTCGACCTGCTGGACTTCCCCGGTTATCGCGGACGCCAGAAACTGCACGAGATCGCCGACTCCAACGACCCGCAATCCACCAGCAAAGACAACTCCGTTTCCCAGTTGATCCTGCGCGGCAAGGTCGCCTACCTGTTCGAACGCTACACCGACAACCAGGAAATGAACGCGCTGGTCGTCTGCACAAGCTCGACCAAACAAAGCGACGTCAACGACGTGGGCCCGGTGCTGACCCGCTGGATCGAAAAAACCCAGGGCGCCGACTCGGCCGCTCGCAGCAAGCGCGACACTGGTCTGATCTGGGCGCTGACCATGCTTGACCTGCGCATTACCAACTCCCTGAGCCTGACACCCGATCAGTACGACGAGAGCTGGAACGGCATGGTCAAGCTGACCATGCTGGAACGTTTCGGCAGCCTGAGCTGGATGAGCGACTGGGCTGGCACACCCTTCCAGAATACCTACCTGGTGCGCAAACCGCGTATGGACGCGGCCTTCATCGGGCAAGATGCAACCGGTGCGGAAACCGGCCTCAATGCCAACTATCAGGAACGTGTCAACGCGCTGGGCACCAGCTTCGCCAGCAACGCCCTGGTGTGCAAACACATCAAGAACCCGGTCAACGCCTGGACAGAAATGCTGCGCCACGATGACGGTGGCATCAGCCACTTCAGCAGCAGTTTCAAAGGCGTGGCCAATATCGAATTCAAATTGCAGCGTATCCGCGAGCAATTGAGCGAGTGCCTCGAAGGCCTGACCACTCACGGCCTTAGAACCTGGTACCACGCTGACGACGATGGCGCCGCAGCCGCCAAGAAAGCCAAGGCGCAAATGATTTTGACGGGGCTGGGCCGGCGGCCGGCGGTACTTGGCGAATTGATCGATCAACTCGACATGTCGAGCGAAGAAGTGCGAGACCTGTACCTCAGCGGCGTGTACGAGACCGAAGACGAGCCGGCCGTGAACGAAGAACCGGTCGCACCGACACCGAGCCAGAGCCTCTACGGAAACGACGCCGGTTTCGATTTCGATTTCGGTGACGACCTGAGCCACGACGCGCCAGTCAGCAGCAAAACGGGTACCCCGGCGCCCGAACTGCAAAGCAACGAGCACCGTTTTGCCAAAGCAGCCTTCAAGGCCTGGATCGCACACCTGCGTGAACTGACCACCCGGCAAAGCCTGCTCAACTTGCTGGGGCTGGAAAAGGCCTTGGTGGAAGCGGTGGTCGATGAACTGATCACTGCCGCCTACCGCCAGGACTTGCCGGGGCAACTGAGCCGTGCCGTCCTCAAGCGTGCACAAAGTGGCGCGCGGCGCGATCAACTGGTCGAGCGCCAGGTATTGGAAGTGCAACGGGTACTGCGCGATTTCGTGTCCTGGTTCGGCTACCTGCAGAAGCCGGTGAGCGAGCGCCCGAACAGCCGCGCCGGAGCCAAGGCACCATTGTTTTCGTTCTACACCGACATTGGCCCGGGGCAAGTGCCCGTGCTGCCGGCGCAACCGTCCAATCAGGCACAGCTGTATCTCGGCGACTGGCTTTCGGGCCTGGCCTACATCACGCAAGACAATGCCGGCCATGGGGCCGGACGTGAAATCACCCCTGAACAGAACGAACGGCTGGGCCAAGTGCTCAAAGCCTTCGCAGCGAGATAAGCAATGCCAATTCGTGTCGACCTGCTCACGTTAGAGCCCAATGTGCCTGGCCAGGCCCGCCTCACTGTGAAGAAATGGCAGGGTGGCGAGGAACAGCTGGAGTTTTCCATTCAGCGCAACCAGGACGGTTATTACCTTCAGGACCACAAGGCGTGGAGCAGCAATCCGTTCTGGTTCAAGGTCTCGCGTTTCAACCTCACGGCCAACGGCGAAGCGTTGGAAGCGCAGGTCGGCCCGAGCGTAATCGACCCGCTGCTGGAAGGCGGTGCCAACTCGCAATTCCAGATCGAACTGCGCGAACAAAGCCTGGGCCACGCTGACAAAGGCGTGGTTCGACCAGGCGTCGGCTTGCTGCCGTCCACGGCCGGCGGCCAGACACGCTCGACTTACGGCGCCGCCGAACTGACGACGCCGAGCGAACCTGCACCGGAGATCCCGGATCTGCCTGAACTGACCCTTTCCACTATCGAGCCGGAAGTGGAATTGGAGTCGGTACTCACCGAGCCTCCCTACACACCGCCTCCCGCACCGGTGAAGAAAAGCAACAAAGGCCTGATCGGTCTATTGATCGTGGTCTTGCTGCTGGCAGCGGGCGCCGGGTTCTGGTTCTACAAACGCCCCTCCGCGCCGGCCTCGGTGGCCACAACCCCTGCCGCCGCACCCGCCGGTGCCGACGCTCAAGCCTGCACCCTCGAGAGCATGAACAGCCTGCCCGAGTTGACCTTCGTCCAGACCTGCATCAAAGCGGCCCCCGACAGTGCCAAGTTGCTGGAGATCATCAACCAGGCCAAGGCCAGCAAGCACTGCGGCGTCGCCCAGCGCCTGTACGCCAACCGTGCTCAGGCCGGTGACGCACTGATCGCCAACGCCTATGCCCGCGAATACGACCCTAAATACCTGAAGGCCAGCGAGTGCTTCCCGGCCGCGGACAACGCCACCGCCGCCTACTGGTACGAAACCATCCTCGCCCAGGACCCGAATAACGCCGAAGCCAAGCAGCGTTTTGAGGAGTTGCAGAAGTGATGCGTTCGCCCCTGAGTCAATTCCTGTTGAGCGGTGCCGCATTGCTGGCGCTGTGCGTCAGCCCGCTGTCCCAGGCCGATGACAAACCGCTGATACAGGCAGGTAAAAAGACCCTGTTCCAACGCGTACTGACCACACCGGGCTGCAAAATCAGCCCGACGGCGGGCGGTGCAGCAGGCGACGAGCAACCGGTCTTCAGCCGTTTTTATGTGTACGAGCGCGCGCAAGCAAACAACGCCGAGTGGCTGAAAGTCGGCCCCGACAGCTACGGCAAAACCATTGGCTGGCTGCCTGCCAGCTGCACCACCGACTGGAAGATGCAGTTGACGCTGGCCTTCACCAACCCGGCCAACCGCGACCGGCTGCTGTTCTTCAAGGACCGCGCCACCGTCGAAGGCATTCTTGATGCACCGGACCCGGTCAGCAAAGTCGCGCCACTGCGGGCCACGCTGAAAAAGGGCCAGCAAGCACCCGGCGTACTGGCTGAAGAGCCTGAATACTTCGTCGACCTGCAAAAGCAGTTCTACCTGCTGCCGGTGCTCAGTGGCGAAGAAGTCATGACCGAAAGCGGTTTCCGCACGCGCCTGCTCAACGTCGCCTCCGTCAGCAAGCCGGATGACAAAAACGCCAAGGGTGGAGCTGCAAGCAGCGCTGCCGGCGCCAAGGAAGCCGAAGAGAAAAAGGCCAACCAGCTGAAGGAATTCAGTGCGGCCGTGGTGTTTGTCATCGACTCGACGATCTCGATGGACCCCTACATCGACCGCACCCGCGAGGCGATCCGCAAGGTTTACCAGAAGATCGAAGCGCAGAACCTTGGCAAGCAGGTCAAATTCGGCCTGGTGGCTTTCCGCTCCAACACCCAGGCGGTGCCGGGGTTGGAATACACCACCAAGATGTACGCCGACCCGACCAAGGTGAAAGACAGCACTGATTTCTTCGCCAAGATCGCCGACCTCAAGCAGGCCACCGTGTCGAGCAGCAGTTTCGATGAAGACTCGTTTGCCGGCGTCATGGAGAGCATCGACAAGGTCGACTGGAACCAGTTCGGCGCACGTTACGTGGTGCTGATCACCGATGCGGGCGCCATCGAAGGCGACGACAAGCTGTCGAAAACCGGTTTGAGCGCCACGCAGGTGCGTATCGAAGCCGCCAACCCGGGCGTGGCGATTTACACCCTGCACCTGAAAACCCCGGCCGGGGCCAAGGACCACGCCAAGGCCGAGGCGCAGTATCAGAACCTGTCAACCTACCCGGGCACCAACACCTCGCTGTACTACCCGGTGAACGCTGGCGATGTGCAGGAATTCGGTCGCAAGGTCGACGCACTGGCCGGGGCGATTACGACACAGGTCAAAGCCGCCTACATGGGCGAAGAAGCCATCGGCAGTGCGGCGAACGCCAAGCAAGACCCGGCCGAGAAAAAGATGCTCGAAGACGCGGCGCTAATCGGCCACGCCATGCAACTGGCCTATCTCGGCGAGAAGACCAACAGCAAAGCCCCGCCCGTGTTCAAGGCATGGATCACCGACCGCGACCTGATCAAGCAGAACATCCCGACCACCGACGTGCGGGTGCTGCTGACCAAGTCACAGCTCAGCGACTTGAGCGACGTGATGAAGAAGATTCTCGATGCCGCCAACGAAGGCCTGATTTCGCCGACGGAAATGTTCGATCGCCTGCGCTCGGTGGCGGCGACCATGGGCGCCGATCCCAATCAGCTCAAACAGAACAGCAACGCCAAACTGGCGGACATGGGCGTCCTTGGTGAATACCTCGAAGGCCTGCCCTATCAGAGTGAAGTGCTGAACCTGGATGAAGAGACCTGGAAGAGCTGGGATGGTCTGGCACAAGAAAAATTCATCCGCACACTGAACACCAAACTGCGGCATTACCAGCGTTACAACGCCGATGTAGACCGTTGGGTCGCGTTAGCCAAAGACAGCGATGCGCGGGACAACGTCTACCCCGTGCCACTGGAAATGATGCCTTAAAGAGACGCCGATGCTCGATATCAAGAACCTGCTGGTGCGCCGTGGTGAAGGCGCCCACGCCCATCACGTGCGACTGCCGCACTTGCAGGTCGGCGCCGGGGAAATCCTCGCCATCACTGGCGAGAGCGGCAGTGGCAAAAGCACGTTGCTCGAAGCCATCGGTCTGTTGCTCGCGCCGGTGGAACTCGAGCGCTTTCGGCTGGGCCCGACGCACGCTCAGGATATCGCCCAACTGTTGGCCACTGACGACCAGCCTGCGCTTGCAGCGGTGCGCTCACGGCACCTGGGGTTCATTTTGCAGAGCGGCGGCTTGTTGCCGTTTCTGAGCGTGCGGGACAATATCAGCCTGCCACGCCGTTTGCTCGGGATGCCCGCAAAAAGCGATCACATCGACCACGCCGTTGACGTGTTGCGCCTGCAAGGGTTGCTGGACAAACACCCTCAGGCCTTGTCGATCGGCGAACGCCAACGCGCGGCCTGTGTTCGGGCCATTGCCCATGAACCGCTGCTGCTGTTGGCCGACGAGCCGACCGCCGCACTCGACCCTCACGGTGCCCGGCGTTTGTTCGAGTTGCTCCTGAGCCTGGTATCGGGCATGGGCCTGAGTGCGCTCGTTGTATCCCATGACTGGGCTTTGTTGAAGGATTTCGGCCTGCCGCGACTCGGCGCTATCAGCCATCAGGGGGAGACTCGGTTTGAACCGATGGACTGATCGCTTGCGCCTTTTAGGCTCACTGGCGCTGCAAGACCTCTGGCACGACCGCAAGGTCTCGCTGTGCATCGCCGCCTCCCTGGTGGCGGTGATCGCGCCGTTGTTGTTGCTGTTCGGGCTCAAACACGGTGTTGTCAGCCAGTTGCAAGACGAACTGCTGCGCGACCCGCGCAACCTTGAAGTGAAGATGCTCAGCAACGGCAACTACGACACGGCCTGGATCGAGCGTTTGCGCCAGCGCCCCGAGACCGGTTTTGCCCTCGGACAAACCCGCTCGCTCAATACCCAGGCTGACCTGCTGATCGGCATGCAACGCTTTGTCGAAGGCGCGGAAATCATCGCCACCGAGCCCGGCGACCCACAACTGAACCTGGCATCACTCAACCCCGTCGGCCATCAAGTGATCCTCAGCGCCAGCGCAGCGCAACGCTTGCAGGCCAAGGCAGGCGACAGTGTGCAGCTACGGGCCTTGCGCCGTCTGGACGGCGTCAATGAACGCGGCGAGTTGACGCTGACGGTACTGGCCGTGCTCGACGGTGCCCGCTTCGGTCGCGCTGCCGGGTTTGTCGCCCCGCCGCTGCTGCTGGATCTGGAGCGCTTTCGCGACGGTTATCAGGTCAGTGAGTTCGGTGTGACCACCGGCAAGCCTCAGGATAATTTGCAACCGCTGTATGCCCGCGCCCGCGTCTATGCGCGCGACATCGATCAGGTCGCACCGCTGGAACACTGGCTCAACGAACAACACATCGAAACCTCGAGTCGACTGGCCGACATCGACAACGTCAAAGCCATCAACCATGTGCTGGGGCTAATCTTCGGTGTGATCGCCGGCGCGGCACTGATCGGCTGCGTGGCATCGATGGTCGGCGCGTTCCTGGCCAACATCGACCGTAAACGCAAAAGCCTGGCGGTCCTGCGTCTGCTGGGTTTCAAACGCAGGGCTGTCGGCGGTTTCGTGGTCCTGCAAGCGCTATTACTGAGCTTGGCCGGCTACGTTGGCGGGCTGGGGTCCTATGCCGTGGGCAGTCATTTGTTCGACTACCTGCTCGGCGGCAGCCAGTCCACCGGCACCTTCGTTTGCCACATTACTGTTTGGCATGGCCTGGCGGCCCTGCTCCTGACTTTTTTGGTCGCTGCACTGGTGGCAATGATCGGCGCCCTGCGAGCCATCAACATCCAACCTGCGGAGAGTCTGCGTGAGCTATAAACGTTTTGGCTTGCTGTTGCCCTTGAGCCTCAGCTACTGGCTCGACGCTTCGGCGGCGGGCTGGGAAGAGAAGTATTACAACCCGATGCCCGAGGCTGCCGACGTCGTGCTGCCAATGCCCTGCGAAGGTTCGATGGTGTTTCGCAAGGTGTTCATTCCGGTCGCAGGCCCCCTGGATGACTACCCGATCAACATCGGTCAGGACGGCGCGGAATACGGCTATGTCGAACAGACCCGTCCGACCTTTATCGCCGGCAGTTTCACCGGGGCCAAGAACGACAAATCCCGCTACTACCTGATGGCCAAGTACGAGATGAGTCAACTGCAATACGCCGCACTGACCGAAGCCACCTGCCCCACCGCCGCCACCAAAATGCGCTTGCCGCAAACGGCAGTGAGTTGGGTGCAAGCCATCGACGCTGCCGACAAGTACAACCTGTGGCTGCGCAAAAACGCCGCCGGCAAGCTGCCCAAGGAAGACGGCGCACAAGGCTTTCTGCGCCTGCCAACCGAAGTCGAATGGGAGTTCGCCGCGCGCGGCGGGCTGGAAGTCGGTGCCGCTGAATTCCGTGACACGCACTACCCGATGCCAGAAGGCATCAACGCCTACGAGTGGTTCGCCGGGGCGCAATCGTCCAACGGCAAAGTGCAATTGACGGGCCTGCAAAAACCCAACCCGCTGGGCCTGCATGACATGCTGGGTAACGTCGACGAAATGATGTTCGAGCCGTTTCGACTGAACAAACTCGACCGCCAGCACGGTCAGGCCGGCGGCTATGTCGTCCGTGGCGGAAACTACCTGACTGCGCAAGCCGACCTGCGTACGGCATTGCGTCAGGAAGAGCCGTATTACAATGCCGAAGGCCCGGTGAAAAACAAGACCACCGGCCTGCGACTGGTGCTGGTCTCCCCGACCCTCACCTCTCGTGAACGGGTCGCCAGCATCGAAAGCAGCTGGAAGAAACTCGGCACCGGCAGCAAGGAAACCGAATCCGCCGACAAAGGCACCGTGCAATCGCTGAACAACCTCGCCTCGGGCGTCGAAGACAAAGCGCTCAAGGAAAAGCTGCAGGCCCTGGAGAACCAGCTGCGTGCCAGCAACCAGCAGCAGGAAGAAACCCGCGACCAGGCGATCCGCGCCAGCCTCAACCTGGGTGCGTTCCTGTGCACCAAGATGCTCGACGATGGTCAGTACGTGGACTTCCTGCAAAAAAACTACAAACTTAATTGCGAAAGCGCTGACAAAGATGCCAGTTGCGACATGCGTAAGGGCAAGCTCGAAGAGCAAAAGGATCGTCTGCACAAACTCAGCCGTTACTACGCCAGCAGCCTGGTGGAATCGGCTACTTTGTACGGCCAGCCACTGCTTGAAGCGCAAGTCCCGGTGATGGAAGAAATCATCACCCGCAACAAACAGCTGCAAGACCTCAAACCTTACTTGCGCACCCACTGGGCCAATCAGAAGGCGTTCCTGCAAAAGCAGAAAATCGACACCGAAGCCTGGCTGACCAGCTGCAAAACCGTCACTCAATAACAACGCGTCAACACCGTTACCTAGGAGTTTCACCATGTCGCGCAGCCTTTGGACTCGCTTCAAGCCACAGATCGCTATCGTTGTTGCCGGCTGCCTGCTAGTGACCGGTTGCGCCAACACCGGCAGCTCCATGCTCGACGACACCGAGGGTCCCGACCCGCGCCTGACCCAGGGCAATGACGCAGAGTTCTTCAGCAAGTCCGGATACCAGGCCTGCGCTGTCGGCGCTGGTGTTGGCATCCTCGCTTGCGCGTTGTCCAACAGCAGCAACAAAACCGTGTGTGTCATCGCCGCCGGTATTACCGCCTGTGGCGTGGCCATGGGTGCTAACTACTACCTGGATCAACGTCGCAGCCAATACGCTGACACCACCACCCGTTTGGCGAAGATGAACAGCGATGTCGAACAAGACACCCAGAACGTGATTGCCCGTACCGCAACCGCCCAGCAAGTGATCAATGATGACCAGGCGCAAATTGCCCAGATCAAAAGGGACATCGCCAACAAGAAAGTCGACAAGAGCAAGGCTCAGGCGCAAATTGCCAGGATCGATTCGGACATTGCACGCCTGCGTAAAGACCTTGCCAACATGCGTGTCAAAGTCACCGAGTACAGCAAAGTGGCAAACGCCGAGCGTGCACAAGGCGCCACTGATGAGATCAGGCAGGTGGACATGAACATTCAGCGAATGAACCAGAAAGTCGTCAGCCTGCAGAAGGAAGTCGACGCGCTGTACAGCCAACGCTCCGCAATCACCCTGGGCTAAGCACATGACGCCAAGACAACTGATGGTCATCACTGCCGTCCTGGCCCTGAGCGGTTGCGCGACCGCGCCCGGCGAATGCGATGCGACCAATCGCGACAGCAGCATGCTGACCAAGATGAACTGCGACTACTCCGGTGGTTACAGCGAACAGGTCAAGCAGAAGGAACAGGCCCTGAGCGAGTCCCGACGGCAAAACGCAATGTTCCGTCAGGTGTACGAGAACATTCAGGCCCAACAGCTCAGCACCAAGACCGATCTGGCCAGCCAGCAGAAATCCCAGGCGGCGCTGAATCAGTCGCTGTCGCAACTGCTGACTTCGCTCAAGGCCCGGCGTGGCAATGAAGCCTCGGTGCAAAAGCAGATTGCCGACCTCGAAAAGCAGCTCAAGGCTTCGCAAGCGGCACCCACGGTCAAATCATCGCCAGCGGCGCTGGCTGCCAAACAGCAAGAGCTCAAAGCGTTGCAGAAGAAGGTCAATCAACTGCAATTCAGCCTCGGCTACGAAGAGTAATTTTTCACCCCGCAGCATCCCGCTGGATGCCTGCATTTTTCAGGAATCGTCGCCATGCAGCGGGTCTTCAGGGATGCGCAAGCCACATCGGAGGGGATGAGTGCACTGCAAGCCAAAGTCGCCCTCATCCAGAAACACTTTCCGCCGACCGTCGCCAGTCTGTTTGCTATCCCGCGGATGGGCAGCGGCGACGTGTTGGAATGGTGGACCGAACTGGGAGGCCAACCGACGCCCTATGCCGACCTCAACGAGGACGCGCAACGACGTTTGCTGCAAACCTATGAAGTACGTCAGGCAGCCCTCGAACGGCTGGCGGATGAACTGCAACAACGCGGCCAACCGACCGTAGCGGATGACCTGCGCAGCCTGCTCGGCACGCCTGAGCTGGACAAACTCTACAGTCTAAACGGTGAGCCCTTGGTGGTGCGCTGGAACCAGCGCCCACCCAAACCCATCGTTCCGCCGGTGCCAGTGGTGCCTGTAGTGCCGCCATCGCGTCGTGGCTGGTGGATCGCCGCGGCATTGCTCGCACTGCTGTTGCTGCTTCTCGCACTCTGGCTCTGGTGGTACCTGCATCGTGAGCCGGTTGTCGTGGCCCCGCCTGTAGCCCCTGTGCCGCCGGTGGTGGCACCGGTTGAGAAACCGGTTGAACCGGTCCCCGAGCCTGTCGTGAAACCCGAACCGGAACCTGCTCCAGTACCAGAGCCCGCGCCAGAGCCGGTACCGGTACCGGAGCCCAAGCCGACGCCGCCACCCAAACCGGCACCGGAACCCAAGCCGGTTCCACCACCCAAACCGGCACCGGCACCGGAACCCAAACCGGTTCCACCACCAAAACCGGTCGTGGCCGCCCCGCCACCAGCCCCGACTCTGGACAACTTCGCCTGCCGTAAAGATGCGCCGAAGTCAGAGACCCCGCAGTTCGTGGTGGTGCTCGACACCTCAGGCTCAATGAACTTGAACATCAAGGCAGTGAAAGCCGACGAGGACTGGTTCTACGGCAGTGACCTCAACAAGCTCCTGGACCCGAACCGCACCATGCGGCTCACCGCCAGACCCACCCGCATGGACGTCGCCAAGGATTCGCTGGCCGGCATGATCAACGGGCTGGACCCGAAGATCGACACACGCCTGATCACCTTCGCCGGCTGCGAAAGAACACCGGACCAAGGTATGTTCAGGTTCGGCGACCGCCCGCGTCTGATCAACGGGATTCGAAGTCTGGTTCCCGACGACGGCACACCGCTGGCCGACAGCCTGGCCTACGCGGCGAGCAAGGTCGACGGACGCAATAACGATGCTGTGATCGTGATGTTTGTCGACGGTGAAGACGGTTGCAGGCAGGACGTTTGCGCGGTATCGCGTCGAATCGCCAGGGAACAACCGCGCCTGCGGGTCAACGTGGTCAAAATCGGTGCGGGCGGCCCGTCACGCTGCATCGCTGAAAACACCGGTGGCCGGGTTTACAACAGCACCAATGCGGGTGAGTTGGGTAACCTGCTGAAACAGGCAGCCAAGGAAGTCTCCAGCAATGCCAAGTGCAATTAGCGTGGGACAGAAGCTGATTTGAGATGACCCCATTCGCGAGCAGGCTCGCTCCCACAGAAGATCCCTGTCTCAACTGAGACCCATTGTGGGAGCGAGCCTGCTCGCGAAAGCTATTTCAAAGGCCACTCACCGAAACCGGTCAACCTCGGACCGCAGATCCGCCGCCAGCTTCTCCAGCTCCTTGGCCGTAACGGCCAAATTGGACACAACCTCACGCTGCTCGCTGTTCGCCAGGGCAATGCTTTGCAGATTGCTGCTGAGCAAGGTGGCGGTGCTGCTCTGCTCCTGGGTCGCGGTGGTGATGGCGGCAAACTGCTGACCGGCCGAACGGCTCTGCTCGTCGATTCGCGCCAGCGCCGCAGCGACGTTGGCGTTACGCGACAAACCTTCCTGCATCAGCACGTTGCCTTGCTCCATGGTGCTGATGGCGTTACCGGTTTCCTGCTGGATGCTCTGGATCATCCCGGAGATTTCATCGGTGGCTTCACGGGTACGGGACGCCAGGTTGCGCACCTCATCGGCCACCACCGCAAAACCACGGCCCTGCTCTCCTGCACGAGCCGCTTCGATCGCGGCATTGAGCGCCAGCAGGTTGGTTTGTTCGGCAATCGCCGTAATCACACCGACGATGCCACCGATTTCCTGGGAGCGCTGGCCCAGGGTGTTGATCACTGTTGCCGTACTGTTCAATGCGCCGGCGATTTGCTCCAGCGACGAAGACGCTTCGTTCATCGACGTGCGACCGATCTGCGTCTGCTGGGCGTTTTCCTGGGCCAGACGTTGCGTGCTGCCCATGTTGTCGGCAATGTTCAACGAGGTCGCGCTGAACTCCTCCACGGCCCCGGCCATGCTGGTGATCTCGCCCGACTGCTGCTCCATCCCCTCATAGGCACCACCGGACAGACCGGACAATGCCTGGGCGCGGCGGTTGACCTCCATCGAGGCATTGCGGATGTGCTCGACCATGGTCGACAACGCCTGACTCATCTGATTGAAGGCACGGGCCAACTGACCGATCTCGTCGTTGCTCGATACGCTCAGGCGCACGCTCAAATCACCGGCACCCAGGGCTTCAGCCTGACGCACCAGGTCCGCGAGCGGCGCCAGTTTGCTACGTAACAACCAGACCGCCGAGCCAACCGCCAGCAACATCGCCAGCAAACTGCCGATGGCCAGCTGAAACCCGACACTCCAGGTCACGGCGCTGATTTCGGTTTTCGGCATGCTTGCCACCACCGCCCACGGCCCGCCTTCGAACGGTACGGCGACGCTGTAGAAGTCTTCGGATTTATCGCTCCAGAACTGGCCCTTGCCCGGAGTCTTCGCCAGGCTGTTGACGGTCGGGATGGCCTGATCAAGGGATTGCACACCAGCAATCGGCACCAGCCATTTATTCTGCTCGTCCAGCAGCGCCAGGGAACCGGTCTGGCCGATGCGGAAGCGTTTGAGGTTTTCGAACTGTGCCTTCTGCGCGTCCGTGTAATCGAATCCTACGAACAGTACGGCAATCACCTTGCCGGTGCTGTCACGTACCGGGGTGTACTGCGTCATGTAGAAACGGTCGAAAAGCAAGGCACGGCCGACGTAGCTCTGCCCCGCCATCAGGCGAGCATAGGCCGGGTTGCCGTGATCGAGCATCGTGCCAATGGCCCGGTTGCCGTCCTGTTTACTCAAGGATGTGCTGACCCGGACAAAGTCTTCGCCGCTGCGCACGAATACCGTGGCCACGCCTGCGGTCATCTGCTTGAACTCATCCACCTCCTGGAAGTTGTTGTTCAGCACTTCACTGCCCAGGTGCAGGCCAGGTGTCTGGGTGCCGGCCACGGTCACCGGCTCATCTGGATGCACACTCAAACCGGCACTGAAGCGTTTCTCGAACAGCCCGGCGAGGCGCTGTGTGCTTTCCCGCAGCGAGCCATGGAAGGTGCTCAACTGATCGGCCAGCAACCGGGCTTCACTCGCCAAATGCTCTTCACGGGTGGCGAGGTTGGCGGTGTCCAGCGAACGCAGGGCGAACAAGGTACTGCCGGTGATGACAATCGCCAGAATCACGGCGAGCGCAAGACCAAGCTGTGAGGCGATCCGGGCACGAGGTTGAGACATGACAGCTCCTGGCCGAGCGGCTGGATCATCCTGATCTCGACGCGAACTCAGCAAAATTTCTAATAATTTGGGGGGTAGCGTCGAACCTGCACGAAGGTCCCACTTGCACATTTTCGGCGGTGAACGGGAATACTTGAGCAGTTCACCGGGATATAGCTTCAACGTTTCAGCTCAGGTGCTCAACAGCCGGCAATTCCATGGCGCGGACCTCACTTTGCAGAAAGTCACTGAGCCGGCGCATGCGCTCACCGCCGGGACGGGTTTTCGGCCAGACCAGATAGTATTTCTCGCCACTGGCCACCGCCGTCGGCCACGGCAGGCTCAAGCGTCCCTGGGCCACATCCTCGGCCACCATCAGCAAATCACCCATGGAGACGCCATAGCCTCGGGCTGCGGCGATCATGCCCAATTCCAGGGTGTCGAACACTTGCCCTCCCTTGAGCGACACCTGATCGGCCAGGCCCATGCGCTCCAGCCAATTACGCCAATCCCGTCGGTCCGGTGTCGGGTGTAGCAGTTCTGTGTTTGCCAGGCGAGCGGCATCCCAAGGCGGGTCGCCCGGCAAGTTGGGCGCGCCCACCGGGATCAATTCCTCGGGGAACAGGTAACTCGCCTCCCAGTCCGGCGGGAAATGCCCGTTGCTCAGCAACACCGCGCAATCGAACGGCTCATCGTTGAAGTCCACCGAATCAACGTCCATCCAGGCGCTGGTCAGTTGCACCTCGTTGCCGGGCTGCAAATGGCGGAAGCGACTCAGGCGCGCCAGCAACCAGCGCATGGTCAAGGTCGACGGGGCTTTCATGCGCAGAATGTCGTCCTCGGCGCGCAAGGTATTACACGCGCGCTCCAGGGCGGTGAAGCCCTCGCGAATCCCCGGCAACAGCAACCGGGCCGACTCGGTCAGTTGCAGGTGGCGACCACTGCGGTGAAACAAGCGGCAGGCAAAATGCTCTTCGAGCGTACGAATGTGCCGGCTGACCGCACTTTGCGTAATCGATAGCTCTTCGGCGGCACGGGTGAACGAACTGTGCCGCGCCGCCGCTTCGAATGCGCGCAGGGCATACAAGGGAGGAAGACGACGTGACATTGGGAAAGCTCCTACACCGGAATTCGGTCACCCTAGCAGAAACTCTCCAGCATGAGTTTGAATCATGCCATCCATCCTTTTTATCCCTTTGTGCAAACCCCGCAGAGCGCCGAGAATCGACCCTTTCCTGTCCCCTTTGACATTCGAGCGTGATGATCATGCAGCATCCAGCACGTACTGAACTCTGGGCCATCCTGCGGCTGGCGGGGCCGTTGATCGCCTCGCAGTTGGCGCACATGCTGATGGTGCTCACCGACACCTTGATGATGGCGCGCCTGAGCCCCGAGGCGCTGGCCGGTGGTTCGCTGGGTGCGGCCAGTTATTCGTTCGTGTCGATTTTCTGCATCGGTGTGATTGCGGCGGTCGGCACCCTGGTGGCGATCCGTCAGGGCGCGGGCGATATTCTCGGCGCAGCCCGGCTGACCCAGGCCGGGGTATGGCTGGCGTGCTTGATGGCGCTGGGCGGCGGGTTGCTACTGTGGAACCTCAAGCCGGTCCTGCTGCTGTTTGGCCAGACCGAAAGCAACGTCCAGGCCGCCGGGCAGTTTCTGGTGTTTCTGCCTTTCGCCTTGCCTGGCTACCTGACGTTCATGGCCCTGCGTGGTTTCACCAGCGCCATCGGCCGCGCCACACCCGTGATGGTCATCAGCCTGGGCGGCACGGTGGCCAACTTCCTGCTCAACTATGCGCTGATCACCGGGATGTTCGGCCTGCCGAAACTCGGCTTGATGGGTATCGGTCTGGTCACCGCCATTGTGGCCAACCTGATGGCGCTGGCGCTGGCGTGGCACATCCGCCAGCACCCGGCTTACGACGCCTATCCGCTGCGTCCGGGTCTGCTGCGACTCAACCGGCAGTACCTGAAGGAATTATGGCGTCTGGGCCTGCCGATTGGCGGCACCTATGCGGTGGAGGTCGGTCTGTTTGCGTTCGCCGCGCTGTGCATGGGCACCATGGGCAGTACTCAGTTGGCCGCGCACCAGATCGCCCTGCAAATCGTCTCGGTGGCGTTCATGGTCCCGGCGGGGATTTCCTATGCGATCACCATGCGCATCGGCCAGCACTACGGCGCCGGTCAACTGTTGGATGCACGGCTGGCCGGACGGGTCGGCATCGCCTTCGGTGCCGCAGCAATGCTGTGCTTCGCGATGGTGTTCTGGCTGCTGCCAAACCAATTGGTCGGCCTGTTCCTTGATCACAACGACCCGGCCTTCCGCGAGGTCATCAACCTGGCGGTAAGCCTGTTGGCGGTGGCGGCGTGGTTCGAGCTCTTCGACGGCACGCAAACCATTGCCATGGGCTGTATTCGCGGGCTCAAGGATGCCAAGACCACGTTCCTGGTCGGCCTGGGTTGCTATTGGCTGATCGGCGCGCCGGCCGCCTGGTGGATGGCGTTCCATTTGAACTGGGGACCAACGGGCGTCTGGTGGGGCTTGGCGCTGGGCCTGGCGTGCGCGGCGGTGAGTTTGACGCTGGGGTTTGAGTGGAAGATGAAGCGGATGATCAAGCGCGAACCTGCGTCTCAGAATGGTTACCAGATGGCTCAGCCTGATTGAGATCCCCTGTAGGAGCGAGCCTGCTCGCGATAGCGGTTTGTCTGACACATCCATGTTGAATGTGCTGCCGTCATCGCGAGCAGGCTCGCTCCCACAGGTTTTGTGCTTAAACCACTACTTCCAGCGCTGGCTGTTGGCTGCTGCCAAACATCAAATACTCAACAAGATCGGTCAACGCCAACGGCTTGCTGATCAGGTACCCCTGCACCTGATCACAATCGAATCCACGCAACAGATCCAGCTGCTCCGGGGTTTCCACGCCTTCGGCGACCACTTCCAGATTGAGGTTGTGCGCCAGGTTGATCATCGCGTGAACCAGTTTGCGGTTCTCTTCGCGCTGCTCCATGCCGCCGACAAAGCTCTTGTCGATCTTCAGCAAGGTGATCGGCAGGCTGTTGAGGTGCACGAACGATGAGAACCCGGTGCCGAAGTCGTCGAGGGAGAAGCGCACACCCAGGCGTCCGAGGGCATCCATGGTCTGCTTGACCAGATCGCTGCGGCGCATGACCGCGGTTTCGGTCAGTTCGAACTCCAGCCATTGCGCCTCGACACCGCGCTCGGCAATCAGCCGGCTCAGGGTCGACAACAACTGACTGTCCTGGAATTGCCGGAAAGACAGGTTGATCGCCATATGAAGTGGCGGCAAACCACGCTCGCGCAAGGCCTGCATGTCACGCAGGGCCCGGGAAATCACCCAATAGCCGAGCGGCACAATCAACCCGCTTTGCTCGGCCAGCGGCACGAACTCGCTCGGTGGCAGCAAGCCACGCTCGGCATGGCGCCAGCGCACCAGGGCTTCGAGGCCGACAATTTGCCCGTCTTCAAGATTCAGCCTGGGCTGGTAATGCAGTTCCAGCTCATCACGACGTAGCGCGCGGCGCAGCTCGGTTTCGAGGTCAGCGACGCTTCGGGCATTGCGGTTGATGCGCTCGTTGAAGATGTGAAAGGTGCAACCCTGGGTGCTCTTGGCCTGTTGCATGGCGATGTGCGCGTGCCACATCAACGGATCGGCGCCGGCCTGGGCCCGGGCGTGGGCGATTCCCAGGCTGGAGCCGATCAACAGGCTTTCGCCATCGACCCAATAGGGTTCGGCCAGGGCTTCGGTGATGCGTTCGGCCATCCATTCGGCGCGCTGCGGGGCGCGACGGGTGTCGATCAGCAAGGCAAATTCATCGCTGCCCAGCCGTGCCAGTTGATCGCCGGCCTCCAACTGGCTCTTGAGCCGCGCGACCACTTGCAGGATCAGCCGGTCGCCCGCCTGATGGCCAAGGGCATCGTTGGCGTGACGGAAGTTGTCGAGATCGAGGTGGCCCAGCGCCAGGCCGCGGCCGTCGTTTTCCGCCAGTCGCGCCGTCAGCAGCGTCTGGAAGCCCTGGCGGTTGGCGATGCCGGTCAGCGGGTCTTGCTCGGCCAGGCGTTGCAGAGTGTTTTCCAGAACGCCCCGCTCACGCACATGGCGCAGGCAGCGGCGCAGCATGCCAGGGTCGAGGTGGTCGCGCACCAGCCAGTCGCTTACGCCGTCGGGCGGGAGCAGCGGCTCATGTTCAAGCAGCAGCACCGTCGGCAGACAGCAACGGCCCGGTGCCGGCTGGAGTGCCGGGATCGTCAACAACACCGCGCTGCGGTTGTCATCGAACAGACTGCTGACCGACTCCCAACTCGGCGCGCTGATGAGCACGGCCGAGCTCCCCATCGGAGCCAGACACTCGCGCAACAACGCTGCCCACGCTGGCTCTTCGGCCAGTAGCAGCAAACGCAAGGGTTCGACAGGCGTAGACAAGCTAGCTCCCTAGACTCTGCAAAGATGTAGGCGACGGGCATTATGCCGAGGCGATACCTAATAACCAATGACATCAGTTATCAAAACGAAGCCTTTGTATCCGGAATTACGAACATTAGCCGCAAATCCGTTGCGCATCCTGCGTGAAAGTAACAAAACCGGCAATTAGAGATCGCGTTATGCGTCACAAGTCGGAGAGAGCAGCACAATTCTCTGAGCCTGTTAAAATGCCGGCCCATTTCGTGACTGACCCCTGAATTTAGCTATGTCCCGACTCAATCCCCGGCAGCAAGAAGCCGTGAGCTACGTCGGCGGCCCTCTTTTGGTGCTCGCCGGTGCAGGCTCCGGCAAGACCAGCGTGATCACGCGCAAGATCGCCCATTTGATCCAGAGCTGCGGCATCCGCGCTCAGTACATCGTCGCAATGACCTTCACCAACAAGGCTGCGCGGGAGATGAAGGAACGGGTCGGGACCCTGCTGCGCGCCGGTGAAGGTCGCGGCCTGACGGTCTGCACCTTCCACAACCTGGGCCTGAACATTATCCGCAAGGAGCATGTACGGCTGGGCTACAAGCCGGGCTTTTCGATCTTTGACGAAACCGACGTCAAGGCCTTGATGACCGACATCATGCAGAAGGAATACTCGGGCGACGACGGCGTCGACGAGATCAAGAACATGATCGGCGCCTGGAAAAATGACCTGATCCTGCCGGCCCAGGCCCTGGAAAACGCGCGCAACCCCAAGGAACAGACTGCCGCCATCGTCTACACCCACTATCAGCGCACGCTCAAGGCGTTCAACGCGGTGGACTTCGACGATCTGATCCTGCTGCCGGTAAAACTGTTCGAAGACCACGCCGACATTCTGGAAAAGTGGCAGAACAAGGTGCGCTACCTGCTGGTGGACGAATACCAGGACACCAACGCCAGCCAGTACCTGCTGGTGAAAATGCTCATTGGCAAACGCAACCAGTTCACCGTGGTGGGCGACGACGACCAGTCGATCTATGCCTGGCGCGGCGCTCGTCCGGAAAACTTGATGCTGCTCAAGGAAGACTATCCGTCCTTGAAAGTGGTGATGCTGGAGCAGAATTACCGCTCCACCAGCCGCATCCTACGTTGCGCCAACGTCTTGATCTCGAACAACCCCCACGAATTCGAAAAGCAGCTGTGGAGTGAAATGGGCCACGGCGACGAAATCCGCGTGATTCGCTGCCGCAACGAAGACGCCGAAGCCGAGCGCGTGGCGATGGAAATCCTCAGCCTGCACCTGCGCACCGACCGCCCCTACAGCGATTTCGCGATCCTCTATCGCGGCAACTACCAGGCCAAGCTGATCGAGCTGAAATTGCAGCACCACCAGGTGCCGTATCGCCTGTCCGGCGGCAACAGCTTTTTCGGACGCCAGGAAGTGAAAGACCTGATGGCCTACTTCCGCCTGATCGTGAACCCGGACGACGACAACGCCTTCCTGCGGGTGATCAACGTCCCGCGTCGAGAGATCGGCTCGACCACGCTGGAAAAGCTGGGCAACTACGCCACCGAGCGAAAAATCTCGATGTACGCCGCCACCGACGAAATCGGCCTGGGCGAGCATCTGGACTCGCGCTTCACCGATCGCCTGTCGCGCTTCAAGCGCTTCATGGACAAGGTCCGCGAGCAGTGCGCCGGCGAGGACCCGATCTCCGCCCTGCGCAGCATGGTCATGGACATCGACTACGAAAACTGGCTGCGCACCAATAGCTCCAGCGACAAGGCGGCCGATTACCGGATGAGCAACGTCTGGTTCCTGATCGAAGCCCTGAAGAACACCCTGGAAAAAGACGAAGACGGCGAAATGACCGTCGAAGACGCCATCGGCAAACTGGTCTTGCGCGACATGCTGGAACGTCAGCAGGAAGAGGAAGACGGTGCCGAAGGCGTGCAAATGATGACCTTGCATGCCTCCAAGGGCCTGGAATTCCCCTACGTGTTCATCATGGGCATGGAAGAGGAAATCCTCCCGCACCGCTCCAGCATCGAAGCGGACACCATCGAAGAGGAACGCCGGCTGGCTTATGTGGGGATTACCCGCGCACGCCAGACCCTGGCCTTCACCTTCGCCGCCAAGCGCAAGCAGTACGGCGAAATCATCGACTGCGCGCCGAGCCGCTTCCTCGATGAACTGCCGCCGGACGACCTGGCCTGGGAAGGTAACGACGACACCCCGACCGAAGTCAAAGCCGTTCGCGGTAATAACGCACTGGCAGATATACGCGCGATGTTAAAGCGCTAGAATTGACCACTTTTACATAGACCTTCGGCGCCACAAGCGCCAAATGAGGACAGCTTCATGGAAGCCCTGCACAAGAAAATCCGCGAAGAAGGCATCGTGCTTTCCGACCAGGTCCTGAAAGTCGACGCCTTTCTGAACCACCAGATCGACCCGGCCCTGATGAAGCTGATCGGCGACGAATTCGCCACGCTGTTCAAGGACTCGGGCATCACCAAGATCGTCACCATCGAAGCCTCGGGCATCGCGCCGGCGATCATGACCGGTTTGAACCTGGGTGTACCGGTGATTTTCGCACGCAAGCACCAGTCCCTGACCCTGACCGAAAACCTGCTGTCGGCGACCGTGTACTCGTTCACCAAGCAGACCGAAAGCACCGTGGCCATTTCCCCGCGCCACCTGACCAGCAGCGACCGTGTGCTGATCATCGATGACTTCCTGGCCAACGGTAAGGCGTCCCAGGCGCTGATCTCGATCATCAAACAGGCCGGCGCCACCGTGGCGGGTCTGGGCATCGTGATCGAGAAGTCGTTCCAGGGCGGCCGTGCGGAGCTGGATGCGCAGGGTTATCGCGTTGAGTCGTTGGCTCGCGTCAAGTCGCTGGCTGGCGGCGTCGTGACCTTCATCGAATAACCAGCAACACCGCATTTCCCCTGTGGGAGCCAGCCTGCTGGCGATGGCGTCGTGTCAGTCAACATCTTCATGACTGGCAGATAGCAATCGCCAGCAGGCTGGCTCCCACAGTTGCTTTGGGTGTTGGCGTTATTGCGCTGTGGCCTTCAGGCCGGTAAGCAACAATCGCTGAAGCAGGTCTTCTTTCAAGCCTTCTGGATTGGTCAGTTGCATCCGCTCCAGATGTTCCGGGAACAACGAAGGCTCTGGCGCATCCAGCGCAGCCTTGCCCAGTTCCACTATCTCACTCAGTTTGAATTTGCTCTTCAGCCAATTCAACGCCCGCAACAGATCCCGCTCCACCTCCGTGAAATCACAACCCAACGGATATTCCGCAAACAGATGCGCATGCCGTGCCTGAATCGCCTGCAAACGCTGCGGATGGTTGTCGGTAAACCGAGGATCGAGACTGAAATCCTTGGGCAGCTTGCCGACCTTCTGCGCCTGCTCGATCAAACCCGGTTGAAAACGTGAGTCGCTGACGTTCAGCAGGGCCTCGATCACCGCCGCATCGGTCTTGCCACGCAGATCGGCGATGCCGTACTCGGTCACCACGATGTCCCGCAGGTGCCGTGGAATCGTGCAGTGACCGTACTCCCAGACGATGTTGGAACTGACCTCGCCACCCGACTCACGCCAGCTGCGCAGTAGCAGTACCGAGCGCGCCCCGTGCAGCGCATGCGCCTGTGCCACAAAGTTGTACTGCCCGCCGACGCCGCTGAGCACACGCCCGTCTTCAAGCTGATCCGCCACGCCAGCGCCCAGTAACGTCATGGTGAAGGCGGTATTGATGAAGCGCGCATCGAGCCGCTGCAAGCGTTTGAGCTCCTCCTGGCCATAGAGCTCGTTGATGTAGCTGATGCGGGTCATGTTGAATTCGCGCCGCTTGTTGTGCGGCAAGTCGCGCAAGCGTTCATAGAAACTGCGGGGGCCAAGGAAAAACCCGCCGTGTACACAGATGCCGTCAGCCTGCGCCGGTTCATCGAGGGTACCGGCATTGGCCTGTTCCTGAGACTTGGCATCCGGGTAGACCTTGCGCCGAACGATTCCGGCGTCGACCAGCACCAGCAGGCCGTTGACGAACATTTCGCTGCAGCCGTACAGGCCCTTGGCGAAGGGTTCGAGGCCACCTTCGCGCTCGATCAGTGGCGCCCATGGGTCTAGGTCGACATCACTCAGCAGCGCCTTGTAACCGCCGTTATCGCTCTGTCGCGCCAACAACGCCGCCGTCACTGCATCGCCCATGGAACCGATGCCGATCTGCAGGGTGCCGCCATCGCGCACCAGTGTGCTGGCGTGCAACCCGATGAAATGGTCCTGGAAACCCACTGGCATGTTCGGTGTGGAAAACAGCGTGGTGCTGTCCTTCTCGTCGATCAGCAGGTCGAAGGTGTCGATGCCGACTTCCGCGTCACCGGGCATGTAGGGCAAGTCTTCGTGAGCCTGGCCGACCATCAGGATTGTCTCCCCGGCGGCCCGTCGTTTGGCGATCATCGGCAACAGGTCGAGGGTGATGTCAGGGTTGCAACTCAGGCTCAAGCGGTCGGGATGCTCTGAATCGCTCGCCACCAGTTGCGCCACTAGATTTAGTCCTGCTGCGTTGATGTCACGGGCAGCATGGCTGTAGTTGCTGCTGATGTAATCCTGCTGCGCCGTAGCACTGTTGAGCAGGCTGCCGGGCTGCATGAAGAACTGCTGGATGTGGATATTGTCCGGTATCTGGTCGCGACGCAGGTCGGCGAGAAAATCCAGTTCGGGATAATCACCGAACACCCGCTCGATAAAGGGTTCGAGAAAGCTTTTTTGCAATCCGTCCCCCAGCGGAGGCCGGCCCAGGCACAGCGCGGTGTAAATCGTCAGCCGCCGCTCTGGCAACTGTGCGATCCGCCGATACAGCGCGTTGACGAAGTGGTTTGGTTTGCCCAGGCCCAGGGGCAGTCCCATGTGAATGTGAACCGGCAACCGCGCCAGCACCTCATCGACCGCTTGCTCGATAGAACACAGCTGCACCATTCTGTCCTCCCGTACGTTCCGTTGTTTGGGGTTGGACCGAGCTTGCCGGGACTTTGCTGCAATGAACAGCCTGCTGAAACCAATCGACCACCACCGCCCCCTGTAGGAGCGAGCCTGCTCGCGATGAACGACCAGGCACTGCGGGTGATCAGATAACCCGCGTCATCGTTGACGACCATCGCGAGCAGGCTCGCTCCTACAGGGAGGGCACGCGGCGTTTATCGAAATCGCAGGCACAAAAAAGCCGCTCGCAAGCGGCTTTTTCGCGAAAGAGACCGGTAGGTTACAGACCGGACATCTCTTTGATGGCGCCCTTGAGCTCGTCATCGGAGCAGTCGGCGCAGGTGCCTTTAGGCGGCATGGAGTTGATACCGGTAATGGCTTTGGCCAGGATGCCGTCGAGGCCGCCCTGGTGATCGGCACGCTCTTTCCAGGCTGCCTTGTCGCCGATTTTCGGCGCGCCCAACAGGCCGGTGCCGTGGCAAGCATTGCAATGTTTGGCAATGACGTCTTTAGGTGCCTTGGCACCGCCGCCGCCCGCTGCAGCGGCGACTTCCATGCCCTTGCACTCTTTGCCCTGAACACAGACCTGGCCGACTGGCTCAAGGCGCTTGGCGATTTCGTCGTTGGTCGCAGCTTGTGCGCTGGCAGCCCAGAGGGCCAATACGGTTGCTGGTACGGCCAGCATTTTCATAATTAGGTTCACGCGTTCACCCTCAATGGTGGCTAGTCACGCCTACGGCCACGGTTCGCAGGCGGGCGCAAGTATAGCGGTAAGCCCGCGACACTGAAACAACCCCAAAGTCGAAGGGGTTTTGTTGCGCAACGGTAAAACAGCTCGGGGCCTCGGCCATGCTGGCAGGGCGCCTCTTTTCTTAAAAATTCGCCGGTGTAGCTGCGCTGATTAGTCGCGCCGGAACATCGAACGGATTGCGGAAACGGTGCGGCTTGGTACTTTCAAAGTAGTAGCTATCGCCAGCTTCGAGCACAAAAGTTTCAAGCCCGACCACTAATTCAAGCCGACCTTCAAGCAAAATTCCGGTTTCCTCGCCCTCGTGGGTGAGCATCTCTTCACCGGTGTCGGCGCCTGGCGGGTAGATTTCGTTGAGGAATGCGATAGCCCGGCTCGGGTGACCCCGGCCGACCAGCTTCATGGTCACGGCACCGTCGGAAATGTCGATCAGCTCGTTGGCTTTGTAGACGATCTGGGCCGGTGTTTCCTGAAGGATTTCTTCGGAAAAGAATTCGACCATGGACATGGGAATCCCGCCCAACACTTTGCGCAGCGAACTGATCGAGGGGCTGACGCTGTTCTTTTCGATCATCGAAATGGTGCTGTTGGTCACGCCCGCACGTTTGGCGAGTTCACGCTGGGAAAGCCCTTTGAGCTTACGGATCGATTGCAGTCGTTCACCGACGTCCAAAGCTTGCGCCTCCAGGAGTCAAGGTTGTTGAAATATTGATCGTTATCATGGCGACAGCGTTCAGTATTTACAACACCTCGACCTGAATCCTGTTCGGTGAGACGACTTCCGGTCCGTACCGCCTGGCGTCAGCTCCCGGAATAGAGCATTGGCACCCGGCGCAGGTTGCAGAATATCTGGTAAGGAATTGTGCCCGCCGCGATGGCCACGTCGCTGGCGAGGATGTTTTTGCCCCACAACTCCACCGTCGAACCCAGGCCAGCCTGTGGAATGTCGGTCAGATCAATACACAGCATGTCCATCGACACCCGGCCGATCAACTGACTGCGTTGCCCGGCGACCAATACGGGTGTTCCAGTCGGCGCCAGACGCGGGTAGCCGTCGGCGTATCCCATGGCCACCACGCCGACGCGCATCGGCTTCTGGGTGATGAATTTGGCGCCATAGCCGATCGGTTCGCCAGCGGGCAGTTCACGGACGCTGATCACCTTCGACTCAAGGGTCATCACCGGTTGCAGGCGCGAAGCCACGGCGTTGGCCTCTTCGAACGGCGTAGCGCCATACAGCATGATGCCCGGGCGTACCCAATCGCTCGGAATCTGCGGCCAACCCAGCACCGCCGGCGAGTTGCGCAGGCTGACCTCGGCTGACAAACCCTGACGCGCCGCTTCGAAGACCGCGACCTGCTCGGCACTGGCCTGGCAGTTCAACTCGTCGGCGCGGGCGAAGTGGCTCATCAACACGATCTTCGCCACTTTGCCGCTGGCCAGCAGTCGTTGATAAGCAGCCTGGTAATCCTTCGGATGCAATCCCACCCGATGCATGCCCGAATCGAGCTTGAGCCAGACCGTGATCGGTTTGCTCAGCACGGCTTTCTCGATCGCCTCAAGCTGCCACAGCGAATGCACCACGCACCAGAAGTCATGTTCGACGATCAGCGACAGCTCATCGGCTTCGAAAAAACCTTCCAGCAGCAACACCGGCGCGCGAATGCCAGCGGCGCGCAGCTCCAGGGCTTCTTCGATGCAGGCCACGGCAAAACCATCCGCCTCGGACTCCAGCGCCTGGGCGCAACGCACCGCGCCATGACCATAGGCATCGGCCTTGATCACCGCGAGGGCACGGGCACCCGTGACTTCACGGGCGATCTGGTAGTTGTGGCGAAGGGCTTGAAGGTCGATCAGGGCACGGGCAGGACGCATGGCGGCAGACTTCTGGTCGGTCGTTTGGAAGAAAAACCGGTGCTGCCGGCGGCGAAACCGCCAGTAGCACCGGGAGAGGGATTTTGCGCTATTGCTTACGGCAGAGCAGCTACAGCCGACAACTCACTGGTGAGCCGGTGCCGGACTGACATGCTTGGGCGACTCCGGACGCTTGCTGCCATAACGAGAAATATCCAGGCCTTCGGCGCTGATCTGCGGCTTTTTCTTCGCCATCAGGTCAGCCAGCAAACGACCCGAGCCACACGCCATGGTCCAGCCGAGGGTGCCGTGGCCGGTGTTCAGGAACAGGTTCTTGAACGGCGTAGCGCCAACAATCGGGGTGCCGTCCGGCGTGGTCGGACGCAGGCCGGTCCAGAAACTGGCTTCAGCGAGGTTGCCGCCCTGAGGATAAAGGTCATTGACGATCATCTCCAGGGTTTCACGCCGACGCGGGTTCAGCGACAGGTCAAAACCGGCAATCTCCGCCATGCCGCCGACGCGGATGCGGTTGTCGAAACGGGTGATCGCGACCTTGTAGGTCTCGTCGAGAATAGTCGAAGTCGGGGCCATCGCCGGATTGGTGATCGGCACGGTCAGGGAGTAACCCTTGAGTGGATACACCGGCGCCTTGATGCCCAGCGGCTTGAGTAGTTGAGGCGAGTAGCTGCCCAGTGCCAATACATAACGGTCAGCGGTTTCCAGCTTGCCGTCGATCCACACGCCGTTGATGCGATCACCGGCGAAGTCGAGGCGCTGAATGTCCTGGCCGAAACGGAATTGCACACCCAGTTTCGCAGCCATTTCTGCGAGCTTGGTCGTGAACATCTGGCAGTCGCCAGTCTGGTCGTTCGGCAGGCGCAGGGCACCGGCGAGGATATCGGTGACGCTGGCCAGTGCCGGCTCAACGCGGGCAATGCCTTCGCGGTCGAGCAATTCGAACGGTACGCCGGACTCTTTCAACACGGCGATGTCTTTCGCGGCGCCGTCGAGTTGAGCCTGGGTGCGGAACAGTTGGGTGGTACCAAGGCTGCGGCCTTCGTAGGCAATGCCGGTTTCGGCGCGCAGTTCGTCGAGGCAGTCACGGCTGTACTCGGACAGACGGACCATGCGCTCCTTGTTCACTGCATAACGGCTGGCGGTGCAGTTGCGCAGCATCTGCGCCATCCACAGGTACTGGTCGATGTCGCCAGTGGCCTTGATCGCCAGCGGCGCGTGACGCTGCAGCAGCCACTTGATGGCCTTGAGCGGCACGCCTGGCGCGGCCCACGGCGAGGCATAACCCGGCGACACTTGCCCTGCGTTGGCGAAACTGGTCTCCATGGCAGCAGCCGGCTGCCGGTCGACCACCACCACTTCAAACCCGGCACGGGCCAGATAATAAGCACTGGTGGTGCCGATGACGCCGCTACCCAAGACCATAACGCGCATTTTCATATCCCTCATCGCGGCTGACCGCTGACGTGTGTAGTTCAGAGCTTTAGATGCGCGCAGTGTAAAAAAGATTAGGCAGTGTTTTTCACTATATAAAAGCCTATATTTGGCGACAATTCTCGGCAAAAACCCTTTTCACGGAGGCGCATCCCCTATGCGTACCAACACTCAAACCAAACGTGAGCTGGACAAGATCGACCGCAGCATCCTGCGGATCCTGCAAGCGGACGGTCGCATCTCCTTTACCGAGCTTGGAGAAAAGGTCGGGCTCTCGACCACGCCCTGCACCGAGCGGGTCCGGCGCCTGGAGCGCGAAGGGATCATCATGGGCTACAACGCGCGGCTCAACCCGCAGCACCTCAAGGGCAGCCTGCTGGTGTTCGTCGAGATCAGCCTCGACTACAAATCCGGCGATACCTTCGAAGAGTTCCGACGCGCGGTGCTGAAATTGCCCCATGTGCTGGAGTGCCATTTGGTCTCAGGGGATTTCGACTATCTGGTGAAGGCGCGGATTTCCGAGATGGCCTCGTACCGCAAACTGCTGGGCGACATCCTGCTCAAGCTGCCCCATGTACGCGAATCCAAGAGCTATATCGTGATGGAAGAGGTGAAAGAGAGCTTGAGCTTGCCGATCCCGGACTGAGCTTTGTGGTGCCTGTTCGGCCGCCTTCGCGAGCAGGCTCGCTCCCACAATGGGCTCGTGTCGTGTTCGAGATTTGCTGACACTGAGGATCAACTGTGGGAGCGAGCCTGCTCGCGAAGGCAGGCGACTCGGTCTGATGCTTAAACGAGCACCTGCCGGTTCGAGGCCATGTACTCAAATATCTGCTTCTCGACCTGCGGGTGAATCAACTCCACCGGCCGCCGCCCATTGGGGCACGGCAAGGTCTGGGTGGTGCCGAACAACCGACAGATCAGCGGTCGTTCGTCATAAACCGTGCAACCATTGGGCCCCAGGTGCACACAGTTGAGCTCATCCATCGCCGCTTCCTGCTCGGCCCGGGTCTTGCGCGGCAGCCGTGACATTTCTTCCGGCGAAGTGGTCACCGGGCCACAGCAGTCATGGCAGCCGGGCACGCACTCGAACGAGGGGATCTGCTGGCGCAGTGTGCGAATTTTCTGGCTGTTGCAGCTCATCGTGGTGCCGACCGGTAGCGGGATAGAGCGTGATTCTGAGGCAAAAGCCGCGATCCAGACAGCGGCAACCGACCAATGTTGCCCGTGCGCAAAGGTCAGGCTTATGCTCCGTCAAGTTTTCTAAACACAAGAATCAGGATGACGCCCATGAATGCCGGTGCCCAGCACGCTGCCTCCTACTACGCCGCCAGTAGCCTGCCGCAGCCGGATTACCCGGCACTCAATGGCGAAGTGCTGGCCGATGTGTGTGTGGTCGGCGGCGGGTTTTCAGGGCTGAACACGGCGCTGGAACTGGCCGAACGCGGCCTCAGCGTGGTGCTGCTCGAAGCCCGCAAGATCGGCTGGGGCGCCAGCGGACGCAACGGCGGGCAGCTGATTCGCGGGGTCGGCCATGGCCTGGATCAATTCACCAACGTCATCGGCAACGACGGCGTGCGTCAGATGAAACTCATGGGGCTGGAAGCCGTGGAAATTGTCCGACAGCGGGTCGAGCGTTTTCGGATCCCTTGCGACCTGACCTGGGGTTATTGCGACCTGGCCAACAAGCCCCGCGACCTCGAAGGGTTTGTCGAAGACGCCGAAGAATTGCGAAGCCTCGGTTACCGCTACGAAACCCGCCTGGTGCAACCCCACGAAATGCACACCGTGGTGGGCTCCGACCGCTATGTGGGGGGCCTGATCGACATGGGTTCCGGGCATTTGCATCCGCTGAACCTGGCGCTGGGCGAAGCGGCCGCAGCGCAACAATTGGGCGTGAAGCTGTTCGAACAGTCGGCCGCCACTCGCATCGATTACGGCCCCGAGATCAAGGTGCATACCGCCCAGGGCACGGTCCGCGCCAAAACACTGGTGCTGGGCTGCAATGCCTACCTCAACGAACTCAACCCGGAACTCGGCGGCAAAGTGCTGCCCGCCGGCAGTTACATCATCGCCACCGAGCCCTTGAGCGAAGAGCTGGCACACTCGCTATTACCGCAGAACATGGCGGTCTGCGATCAACGAGTGGCGCTCGATTACTACCGACTCTCAGCTGACCGCCGCTTGCTGTTCGGCGGTGCCTGCCATTACTCGGGGCGCGATCCGAAAGACATCGCGGCCTACATGCGGCCGAAGATGCTGGACGTCTTCCCGCAGTTGGGCGATGTGAGGATCGATTATCAATGGGGCGGCATGATCGGCATCGGCGCCAACCGCTTGCCTCAAATTGGCCGACTCGAGGAACAGCCGAACGTGTATTACGCCCAGGCGTACTCCGGCCATGGCGTGAATGCCACGCACCTCGCCGGCAAGCTGCTGGCCGAAGCCATCAGCGGGCAACAGAGCGGTGGATTTGATCTGTTTGCCAAGGTGCCGCACATGACGTTCCCCGGCGGCAAGCATTTGCGCTCGCCCTTGTTGGCGTTGGGGATGCTTTGGCATCGGCTTAAAGAGTGGGCCTGATCGATCATCCTTGCTCTTTCGGGCCTCATCGCGGGCAAGCCCGCTCCCACAGGTTTTGTGGTGAACACTGTTTTTGTGAACACCAACAACCACTGTGGGAGCGGGCTTGCCCGCGATGAGGCCAGCAAAAGCAACGCAGCAATCAGATCCTCCAGAACGGCTTGAGCCCCTCCTCCCGCGCCTGCTCATAGGTCAACCCGACATCCTTGAGCTGCTCTGGCGTGAGGCTTAGCAACGCCTTGCGCGTGTGCAGACGATGCCAGAACAGATCCCAACGACTCAGGCCACGCGGCGCGTTGCGCATATCCGCCTCGCGTGCACCGTTTTCATGCCCTGCCGCCAGTTCCTGACTGTGTAACGTCAGCCGCACATCGCTCAAGCCGTTCATTTTGATTGCTCCTGTTTACTTGGGTAGCCAGAGATTCCATGATGCGTGGGCGGCGAAAACCATTACAGATCCAAAGTATCTGTATTACTTCCATACAGATTTGATCGTCTGGCCTCTGAATCCTGATTTTTCGTCCCATCTGTACTGGTTAGCCAAACGACCTCTATCGAGACTGCGCCATGACCCTCTACGTCAACCTCGCCGAACTGCTCGGCACGCGTATCGAACAGGGCTTCTATCGCCCCGGTGACCGGCTGCCATCGGTGCGAGCATTGAGCATCGAACACGGGGTGAGCCTGAGTACGGTGCAGCAGGCTTATCGGGTGCTGGAAGACAGTGGACTGGCCACGCCGAAGCCCAAGTCCGGGTATTTCGTGCCGGTCAGTCGCGAGCTACCGGAGCTGCCAGCGGTTGGGCGCCCGGCGCAACGGCCTGTGGATATCTCGCAATGGGATCAGGTGCTGGAGTTGATCCGCGCGGTACCGCGCAAGGATGTGGTGCAGTTGGGTCGCGGCATGCCGGACATCACCACCCCGACCCTCAAGCCGCTGCTGCGCGGCTTGGCGCAGCTCAGCCGCCGGCAGGACATGCCTGGCTTGTATTACGACAACATTCACGGCCACCTCGAACTGCGCGAACAGATCGCCCGTTTGATGCTCGACTCCGGCTGCCAGTTGGGTCCAGCCGATCTGGTGGTGACCACCGGCTGCCACGAGGCGCTGTCCACCAGCATCCGCTCGATCTGCGAGCCAGGCGATATCGTGGCCGTGGACTCGCCAAGCTTTCATGGCGCCATGCAGACCCTCAAGGGTCTGGGTATGAAAGCCCTGGAAATCCCCACCGACCCGCTTACCGGTATTAGCCTGGACGCCCTGGAGCTGGCCCTGGAACAATGGCCGATCAAGGCCATACAGCTGACCCCCAACTGCAACAACCCGCTGGGCTACATCATGCCGGAGTCGCGCAAACGCGCGTTGTTGCTGCTGGCACAGCGTTTCGACGTGGCGATCATCGAGGACGATGTGTATGGCGAACTGTCCTACACCTACCCGCGCCCACGCACGATCAAATCCTTCGACGAAGACGGTCGCGTCCTGCTGTGCAGTTCATTTTCCAAGACCCTCGCCCCGGGTCTGCGCATTGGTTGGGTCGCGCCCGGTCGCTATCTGGAACGGGTGCTGCACATGAAATACATCAGCACCGGCTCCACCGCACCGCAACCGCAGATCGCCATCGCAGAGTTCATCAAGAGCGGTCACTTCGAACCGCATTTGCGGCGGATGCGCACGCAATACCAGCGCAATCGCGACATGATGATCGATTGGGTCACCCGCTACTTCCCCGCCGGCACCCGCGCCAGCCGCCCCCAAGGCAGCTTCATGCTGTGGGTTGAATTGCCGGAAGGCTTCGACACCCTGAAACTGAATCGTGCCTTGCATGACCAGGGCGTACAGATTGCCGTCGGCAGCATCTTTTCCGCCTCGGGCAAATACCGCAATTGCCTGCGCATGAACTACGCTGCCAAACCAACGGCACAGATTGAAGATGCTGTGCGCAAGGTCGGCGCCGCCGCCATCAAACTGCTGGCGGAGGCCGACGAGCTGACCGACTGACCTTTCTGCGGAGCCCAGCGTCCATATGCCAACATCTGCCGCCAATCGGAACGGTCCCACGTGAGAGTCAGACAGCCCCTGCTTGTTCTGGTGTTACTTGCTACGTTCCTCGGCGGCTGCGCCAGTTTCGACGTGCAGCGCGAACCGAGCCAAGCGCTGCCGGCGAGCGTTTCGTCATTCGGCCGCTCGGTCCAGGCCCAGGCCGCTCTTCATGAAGGGAAGTCGGGATTTCGCTTGCTGTCCGACAGCACCGAGGCCTTCACCGCTCGCGCCGAGCTGATTCGCAACGCCCAAGCCAGCCTCGATCTGCAGTACTACATCGTCCATGACGGCATCAGCACGCGAATGCTGGTGGAAGAACTGCTCAAGGCCGCCGACCGCGGCGTACGCGTGCGCATATTGCTCGACGACACCACCAGCGACGGTCAAGACGTCACCATCGCCACCCTGGCAGCGCATCCGCAGATCCAGATTCGCGTGTTCAACCCGCTGCATCTGGGACGCAGTACTGGCGTGACACGCACCATGGGCCGCTTGTTCAACCTTTCGCTGCAACACCGACGCATGCACAACAAGCTATGGCTGGCTGACAACAGCATGGCCATCGTCGGCGGGCGCAATCTGGGGGACGAGTATTTCGATGCCGAGCCCAAGCTGAACTTCACCGACATCGACATCCTTGGCGTCGGCCCGGTCGCCGAACAGTTGGGACACAGTTTCGACCAGTACTGGAACAGCGCCCTGAGCAAACCGATCGATGCCTTTGTTTCCAGCAAGCCGACCGCCCAAGACCTGAAAGACACCCGGGCCCGGCTGGAAAAATCCTTGGAGGAATACCGCAAGCAGAATCACGCGCTCCATCAGCAACTGATGGCTTTCAAAACCGAACCGCGCCTGGATATCTGGCGCAAAGAACTGATCTGGGCCTGGAATCAGGCACTGTGGGATGCGCCGAGCAAAGTGTTGGCCGACGGCGAACCGGATCCGCAGTTGCTGCTGACCACCCAATTGACACCTGAACTCGATGGCGTCAGTAAAGAGCTGGTGATGATCTCCGCCTACTTCGTGCCCGGCCAACCGGGGCTGGTGTATTTGACGGGGCGCGCCGATGCCGGCGTGTCGGTGCGACTGCTGACCAACGCACTGGAGGCTACGGACGTTCCAGCGGTGCATGGAGGCTACGCACCGTATCGCAAGGCGCTGCTGGAGCATGGCGTGCAACTCTTTGAACTACGCCGCCAACCCGGCGAAGGGAGCGGTAGCGGCCCTCGCCTGTTTTCCAGCCGATCTTATGGCGAGTCCGACTCCAGCCTGCACAGCAAGGCGATCATTTTCGACCAGCAGAAAGCTTTCATCGGCTCGTTCAACTTCGACCCGCGCTCGGTGCTGTGGAACACCGAAGTCGGCGTGCTGGTGGACAGCCCGGAACTCGCGGCCCGTGTTCGGGCGTTGGCATTGGAAGGCATGGCGCCGGCCCTGAGCTATCAGGTTCGCCTGGAGAATGGCCAGGTCGTCTGGACCACCGAAGACGACGGCAAAATGCACACCCTGACCCGGGAACCGGGCAATTGGTGGCGGCGCTTCAATGCCTGGTTCAGCAATACGGTCGGGCTTGAGCGAATGTTGTAGCTGAAACACCTTGTGGCGAGGGAGCTTGCTCCCGTTGGGTTGCGAAGCGACCCCAGCGACTGCTACGCAGCCGAGCGGGAGCAAGCTCCCTCGCCACACAATCACTGCTCAGGCCGGCTCAGGAACCGCACCAAAGGCTCCTTGCCGCGACACCAGAATCACCAGGCCAAATGCTCCCGCCGCCATCAACAACGGCAACGCATGTCCGCTGATCCACTGGCTGCCGGCGCCGGCGATCAACGGTCCGAGCAGACAACCAATCCCCCATAGCTGCGCGATGTGCGCATTGGCCCGCACCAGCGCATCGTCGCGATAACGCTCGCCAATCAGAATCAGGGACAAGGTAAACAAACCGCCGGCACTCGCGCCGAACAGTACCCACAGCGGCCAGATCAGCAGCGTATCGATCAGCAGCGGGATCGCCAGGCTCGACACCAGCAGGACCATCGCGCAGCCAGTAAACAAGGTACGCCGCGACACGCGATCCGCCAGCGCGCCAATCGGCAATTGCAGCAAGGCATCGCCCACCACCACCGTGCTGACCATCGCCAAGGCAATTTCCGTGGTGAATCCCTGGCGCAGGCAATACACCGGCAACAACGTCAGGATCATCGCTTCGAACGCCGCAAACAGCGAAACACCCCAGGCAATCGCCGGCAAGCCGCGACAGAAGGTCAGCAGATCACCAAAAGTCACGCTGCAAGATTCACTGCTGGGCGCACCACTGCGACCCAGTAACAGAAAGGGAGCCGCTACCAGCAGTCCGACGCCGACCCAGAACCCGTAATCGTGCTCGGTGCCCAGCACGCCCAGCAGTATTGGCCCGGCCAACTGGCTCAACGCGTAGCTGCTGCCGTACAGCGCCACCAGCCGTCCACGCCACTCCTCGACCACCAGTTGGTTGATCCAGCTTTCACCAAGGATGAACACCAGTGTTAGCACTACCCCGATCATCAAGCGCAACACCAGCCAGATCGGGTAGCTGGGCAGCAGCGCCAGCAAACCGATGGACACCGCCCCACCCCACAGGCAAAGGCGCATCAGATTGGCTGTACCCAGACGCGCCGCCAGATGACTGGAGATCTTCGCGCCCAGCAGCACACCAATGGCCGGCATCGCTGCCATCACGCCGATGGCAAACGAGCCATAGCCCCAGCTTTCCAGGCGAAACGACACCAGCGGCATGCTGACACCCAGGGCCAGGCCGACACTCAAGACAGACGCCAACACGGCGAAATACGTCGCCCAACGCATGTTCCACGCTCCTGTGGATATTTATTTTTACAGACGACACAAAACAAATGTGGGAGCGAGCCTGCTCGCGAAGAGGCCAGCACATTCAACATCAATGTTGACTGTTACACCGTCTTCGCGAGCAGGCTCGCTCCCACAAGGGACCTACGTCGTTAATTAAACCGACTTACAACTTGATCCAGGTCGCCTTCAACTCGGTGTACTTGTCGAACGCGTGCAGCGACTTGTCGCGACCGTTGCCGGACTGCTTGAAGCCACCGAACGGTGCCGTCATGTCACCGCCGTCGTACTGGTTGACCCAGACGCTACCGGCACGCAGTGCACGGGCGGTGAGGTGAGCCTTGGAAATGTCGCTAGTCCAGACCGCGGCGGCCAAGCCGTACGGCGTGTCGTTAGCGATGGCGACGGCCTCTTCTGCGTTATCGAACTCGATGACCGACAGTACAGGGCCGAAGATTTCTTCCCGGGCGATTTTCATCGCATTGCTCACACCGTCAAATATGGTCGGCTCAACGTAGGTCCCGCCAGTTTCCTGGAGGGTACGCTTACCACCGGCGACCAGTTTGGCACCGTCGGCGTGACCGGACTCGATGTAGGACAGTACGGTGTTCATCTGCTGGGTATCCACCAGCGCACCGACGTTGGTGGCCGGGTCCAGCGGGTTGCCCGGCTTCCAGGTCTTCAGGGCCTCGATCACCAGCGGCAGGAATTTATCCTTAATGGAGCGCTCCACCAGTAGGCGCGAACCGGCGGTGCAGACTTCACCCTGGTTGAACGCAATCGCGCCAGCAGCGGCTTCGGCGGCTTCCTGCAGGTTAGGCGCATCGGCGAACACGATGTTCGGGCTCTTGCCGCCGGCTTCCAGCCACACGCGCTTCATGTTCGACTCACCGGCGTAGACCATCAGTTGCTTGGCGATCTTGGTCGAACCGGTGAACACCAGGGTGTCGACGTCGTTGTGCAGGCCCAGGGCCTTGCCGACGGTGTGGCCGTAGCCTGGCAACACGTTCAGCACGCCTTTAGGAATGCCAGCCTCGACAGCCAGGGCCGCAATGCGGATGGCGGTCAGCGGGGATTTTTCCGAAGGCTTGAGGATGACCGAGTTACCGGTGGACAGCGCCGGGCCCAGTTTCCAGCAGGCCATCATCAGCGGGAAGTTCCACGGCACGATGGCAGCCACTACACCCACCGGCTCACGGGTCACCAGACCCAGTTGATCATGCGGAGTGGCAGCCACTTCGTCGTAGATCTTGTCGATGGCTTCGCCGCTCCAGCTCAGGGCTTGCGCCGCGCCAGGAACGTCGATGTACAGGGAATCGCTGATCGGCTTGCCCATGTCCAGGGTTTCAAGCAGTGCCAGTTCCTCGGCATGCTTTTTCAACAGGGCGGCGAAACGAATCATGGCGGATTTGCGTTTGGTCGGCGCCAGGCGCGACCACACACCGGAATTGAAAGTGGCGCGAGCGTTTTCCACGGCGCGCTGCGCGTCGGCGGCGTCACAGCTGGCAATCTTGCCCAGCAGACGACCATCGACCGGGCTGATGCACTCGAAAGTCTCGCCAGAGACGGCATCGGTGTACTCACCATTAAGGTAAGCGCGGCCTTCGATCTTCAGATCGCGGGCCCGTTGTTCCCAGTCGGCACGAGTCAGGGTGGTCATTCGAGTGTCCTCCTCTTATTGATTACGACGCCCGCGTTCTGCGCGGGCGCTGTCAGGAATTCTGCCCGACCAGCCTGCATATCGGTCCAGGGCATCCACCACCCTAAACCAGCGGCGGGTGAAGTTTCAATATATTTGACATAACGCCGGCAAACGGCCTTGCGATGTTCATTTTAATAAACATAGACTTTGGCAACACCTACCACTCGCACCGCAATGACGGGGGATTAGAACAATGAGCATCCAGAACATCGTCGACTTCAGCCAGGCCACCACCGCCGCCGAACGTTATCGCCCCGACCCGGCGAAAGTACTCAAGGGTGATCCCGAGCAAGTGGTGTACAACCACTACAACAGCCCCTGTGGCCAGTTGAACGCCGGCGTGTGGGAAGGCGCCGTCGGACACTGGACGGTGAACTTCACCGAACACGAATACTGCGAAATCGTGCAGGGCGTTTCCGTGCTGCGCGACCTTGACGGCAACGCCAAGACCCTGCGGGTCGGTGATCGCTTCGTGATCCCGGCAGGCTTTCGCGGCACCTGGGAAGTGCTGGAGCCTTGCCGCAAGATCTATGTGGCGTTTGAGCAGAAGGCCTGAGTTTATTCGTCGCCAGGACTGACGCCTTCGCGAGCAGGCTCGCTCCCACAGGGGATCCGTGTGAACACGAACATTGTGGGAGCGGGCTTGCCCGCGATGGGGCCCTGACAGGCAATACAAAACCAACAGTGTCTAGTCCTGAAATAGGTTTACACCTGTTTCACCCCAACGCCCGATGCATCGCATCGGGCGTTTTGTATTTCAAAGACAGGTGCGGACGTTCGCGGTTGTAGATCGAAACCGACTCACTCACCATCTTTTTCGCCTGCAGTAAGTCCCGTGGTCGCTGGAGCAGAAACTCAGTCTTCAAGATCCCGTTGACCCGCTCTGCCAGGGCGTTTTGGTAGCAGTCATAGCCGTCCGTCATTGAACATCTGATGCCGTGTTTCTCCTGCAGCTCCTGATACATGCCCGAGCAATACTGGCTGCCTCTGTCCGAGTGATGAACCAGTGATTGTTCCGTTCGACGCTGCTTTACCGCTCGGCGTAGTGCCTGCGCTACTGATTCGGTGTGCAGGCTTTCATGAACGTGATAGCCCACGATCTTTCGCGAAAAAGCATCCGTCACCAGGCTCAGATAAGCCACACCTTCCTGAGTGGGTAGATAGGTGATATCAGCCACCCAGACTTGCTCAGGGCCGCTTGGAACAATTTGATCAGGACCTGCTTTGAGTAAGTTTGGATGACGCCGAAAGCGATGATGGCTGTCAGTCGTCTTGTGGTAGGCGCGTTTGCGGGCCACCAACAAACGCCTTTCGCGCAAAATTGAAAACAACCGATCTCGACCTACTTGCAGCTCAAGTTGAGGCTGGCAATGCAGCAAATAGTGCAACTTTCGGGCGCCCAAGCGTGGTTGTCGCTGACGCTTTTGCTGAACGAAGTCGGCTATTCGCTGATCCAGAACGAACCGGGCAGCATCAGCGCGATTGCGCTTGTAGTAAGCCTGTCGGCTTATCCCCATGAACTGGCAAGCCCTGCTGATGCTCAGATTTTGGATTCGTTTTTGCGCGAGGACTTGCCGGGACGCTTTTTTACGACAGAGAGGCCGTAGTCATTTTTCAAGACATCCACGACTGCCTCGAAAAACTGGGCTTTCTGATTGGACAGAGCCAACTGCTCTTCAAGTTCTTTGATGCGTTGCTCTGGCGTCAATGGTCGGTTTTTGTCGGGCATAGATCCCATCCTCGGCGAGCCAATGTATGTGCCTGGGCTCCAATCCTGCCGACCGTGCTTGCGCAACCACGTCAGAACGGTCGTTTTGCCTTGAATCCCGTAGCGCTCCTGAGCCTCTTTATAACTCAGCTCGCCTCTTTCAACTTGATCCACGACCGACAATTTAAAAGTCAGCGTGTAGTCACGCTGACTACGCCTTTTTGCCGCTTCCATCACATCCTCCTGAAAATAGATCAGAAGGTGTAAACCTTATTCAGGACTAGACAAAGAAGAAAAATAAATCCGTCCCCTTTTCCCTAGTCCCCTTTTCCCTAGAAAAATTTGCAGCTGAAAGACACAACGCTACCACTAGTTTAAACGGTTAGAGAGCAAGTTCCTGGCGCACTTTATCGGCCACCTCATCAATAATATACCTAGGTCCAAATATAGTAATACCTACGAATGTTTCTGACTCAATTTTAACTTTCTCACCCATCAATTCAACCTCTGCGACCTCAATTTCTTGAGAGCCTCCAACCGCCCAGGACTTATCAAGTCCTACAGCACCAAGCCTGACTAAAACAATGTGCAGGGCGTTACGCAACACCGCATCGTATTCATCACCCAGTACTATTGATGTAAATTCATCAGTCATATTTAAAACCTAAATCCTTCCCGCCTGAACGACTTGCAGATTCAGTTATCTGCTCCCAGCTTTTTCCTTTAGCTCTCAGCCAATCAATAGATGGCCCAAGCTTGTCCCCATACACTCGCAAGTTTCGCTCATAAATCTCTGCAAGTTTATCAGGCGGTGTTAGATCCTTATATTGAACGCCTAACTCACGGCGTATCTGGTGGAGTTGACGAGCGACTTGCTCTGGCGTTGCACCTGCTGCGCGCATACTGAGACTAATCTCTGACAAACCATTAACTTCATCGACATATGCTTGCCGTAGAGGTGGAAGCTTATCTATCGAACCAGTTGCTTTTGCACCAGCCTCTGCTGCGGCCTTGGCCGCTGCCGCCCTCTCCGCAGCTGCAAGTGCTGCAGCACCACCACTGAGTACTCCACCCGCAACCCCAGACTCGCTCCAGAATGATTGCAGCCAAGCATGGTCAGCCACTCGCTCATCGTTGTGGTTGATGTCCTGAAAGTGAGCGAGTACGGCCTTCTCATCGGCATTTAACGCGAAAGAATCAAGCAGCGAATCAAGCTTAGCAGAACCATCTTTGGCATCAGTATACTGACCGCTGCACGCTTTTTCCCCTTCGCCCTTGCAGCCATACAGTCCGGAACCGGTTTTGCTATCGTTCAACGCTTGGTATTTATCCTGCACCTGGCCACGACACGCCACTGGATCTGAATTGGTACGGCAACCCACGAGTTCCTGGGCAAGGCTGTCAACCTCCTCATGCTGAAGGTAGTTATTTACTGCCGCCTGCTGCGTCACCCATCCCGCGACCTCTTGATCCTTGGGGCTGCCGCCCGCCACCGCAGCCACCGTGATCCCTACCAACTGTGAAACCATTGCGATCAAGCGGGCGTGGGCGTCGCCAGGAAAAATGTCTTTTCCAACCAGTTCAAGCAACGCCTCATTGGCCCCGGCCGCTAACGCTGCTGTGCGGAAGTCGCCCCCAGCTGCTTCGCCAATCAGACCGCCGACGATGGCATGCACCGCGACCTTGGTTGCCAAACCACTGCCATTCAACGCATTGCCGACGTTCTGATAGAGGTAGCCACTGAGAGCATCAGCGGCCATCATCACAGCTGCTTGCGTCAGATTGTCCTTGAACTTCCCCCCCTGAAGTACGGTTTTAAGCGCAGAGTTGATAGCCAAATGCAGGCCGATATTGTCACCGCCGATACCACCACTCACCCCGGCGATTACATAGCCTTTAAGGCTGTCGCTGCTGAAAGTCGCTTGGAAACCTTCGCCGACATCACCACCTCCATTGATCGTGCCGACAACAATATTGCTGGCCATTGGACCGAAAATCGGACCGAGGAAGTAGCTGGCAACAATGGCAATTATCAGCGCCGGAGCGGCGCCTAAACCTGAGCTTTCGTAGTCCCAGCTGTCATGCAGTTCTTTCACGAGTTGCCAATCGACGTCCCCGCGCTGCTCGGCGTCTTTCAACCAGGCCAACTTCGGGTCGGCCTGGACCATGGCATCGATGGTCTGACTGACGGTTTTTTGATCGATATTCTTCAGGTCGATCTTCAAGCCATTGACCGCCTTGATCACGATCTGACCGTTGGCCGTCAGCTCACTCTGGCGCAGCGTCTCATCGGTGGTTCCCTTACCTTTGGCCGACTGCCACGCCAAATTGCTGCTGCTCTTTTCGTGACTCTCCCGATGCAGGTCTTTCACCGCCTCAAAAGTAATGCTCCCACCACTATCAAGGGTCAGATCACCACCACTGTTGAGCCTGGCCCCCTGATAACGCTGATCCCCACCACTGACCAACGTCAGGTCACCCCCGGTCTTGATTTCGCTGCCGATGTTTTTCACATCGGTGACTTCATCGCGCTGGGTCTTCTTGCTGCCGAAGCTGCCCTTTTTCTTCATGTCGTACAGCGAATAGTCGCTGTCTTGCGCGGCCAGCAGTTCCAGGTTGCCGCCGGCCACCAAGTAGGCTTCATCCCCCGCGCTGACCTTGCTGGAGATCAGCGTCAAATCCTGCCCCGCACTGAGCACCACACTGCCACCCGCCGTCACGCTGGTGCCGACCTGGTGGATGTGGTCTTCCTGCTCTTCGACTTTTTTGCTTTTGCTGTAGGAGTGTTGCTCGTCCGCCGCCGAGGCCAGGGTCAGGTTCTCCGTGGCGGCCATGGCGATGTTGCGTCGAGCGTCGATCTGGCTGGCGATGACGGTGATGTCTCGGCCGGCGCTCAGGCTCAGGTCGCGGCCGGCGTCGACGCTGCCGCCGTATTGGCGGATGGATTCGCTGTGGTTATTGCTGCCGAAGCGGGTGCTGTTTAGCGCTTGGGCGGCAATCAGGTTGATGTCGCGACCGGCATTGAGGGTGATGTCGGCACCGCTTTGCAGGACGCCACCGGTGTTGTTGATTTCGCGGCCGGCGCTGATGCTGAGGTTGTTGGCCGCTTCGATGCGGGCGGCGTTATCGACCACATCACGTTGCTGGCTGTAGCCACCGGTGCTGCTGTTGAAGGTGCTGACGGTGCGTTCGTTGAGCACATCGCCATTGATCGCGGTCAGGCTGACGTCACGTCCGGCGATGATGCCTCCGGCCTGGTTGGTGAGGTTGTTGCCGGCCAACAGGTCGAGGCGGTCGCCGGCCTGGATCAGGCCGCTGTTGATCAGGTCGTTGCCGGCTACGGCGCTGAGGTTGCTGCTGGCGCGCAGGGTGCCGGTGTTGTTCAGATCCTGGCCGGCAATCAGGCTGACGTCCCGGCCTTCGATCAGCGCCCCGGTGGGACCCAGGCGATTGTCGGCCTGGGCTAGGTAGAGCACGGGCACCAGCACGGTCTGGCCATCGACGACGACGCTTTCCATCCAGACGATGTCATGGGTCAAGGCGGCTACTTGCTCAGCCGTCAATGACACCCCTACCGTCAGGTTCAGTGCATTCTTACTGGCGATGGCGTTGTCCATCAGGTACTTGAACAGGTCCTCATTCGAGGTCTGCCCATCGATAAACGCCTGGCCGGTCCGAGCGACCACGGCTTGCTGGATCAAGCGTTGTTCATAGAAGCCATCGCCCAGGCGCCGGGCGCTGTCGTCGGGGTTGTAGCCCAGGCCGGCGAGCAGATAGTCCGAGCTCATGAACTGCTTGAGATCGGTGAGTACCGGGTTGGTTTCGATCAGATACTTGTGCGTATTGGCTGGCGAACGGGTGCCCGGCAATCCTTGAACGCGCGCCACCATTTGGCCGGCGACCTGCGTGGTAGTACCGGGCTGGGCAACGGACGGCCCTTGTACGGCGGTACTGGCTGAGGGATCGAGGCTGCCACCCTGTCGAGCCTCCAGCCCTAAAGTCACAGTACTGACGCCGATCTGAACGACATCAGCCACCTGGAGGATTCTGCCTTGGGTGAGCGGCACCGACTGCTCTCTCTGCGCCAGGCTGATGCTGTTACCACCCATGGTCCAGGTTTGTGGGGCGCTGTCCTGCGTTGTACTGCTGCCTTGGCCGCTGAGGCGAAACAGGCCGTTTTGCCCGGTAGGTAGGCTAAAACCGGGTAACGTCAGCGGGTTGACTCGCTGGTGGGCCAGGTCTGGCGGCAATTGCGGATTGAGGTTGACGATGGTCGGCTGATTGCTGCCACTCGATTGGGTCGCACCCACTCGGGAACCGCCTGCGGCGATGCCAACGCCTTGACGTACGACGCTGTTGGTCAGACTTTGGGTAGCATTGATACTGACAGCGCCGCCGGCCTGGACGACCGCGTTGGCGTAGGATGAGGGGCTGTTGTAAACAATCGTGGTATCAAAAGGAGTAGCGTTTTGGATAACGGCTGGCGCTTGCGTGCGCACGCTGTCACTGTAATGCGGCAAGGTAAAACTCTGCCATACCCCCCCGTCATACTCGATCCATACCGAACCGAACCTGCCGTAACCTTGGGATTCTCGAGTCCCCCCGCGAACACCCACGCCAAGAAGGGATTCGTTGCCGGCACTGTCCCAGACGTGAATATTCGGTCCCACGAACATACCATCAGGAAGATACCCCGCCGCGCCCGGATCATACTCAGGATCATTGGCGGCGTTGTAGTCCATGATGGCGAACCAATAAGCCAAATCGGTGTGCTGTTGTTTCGAAGTCAGGGCAATAGAGCGCCGCACGCTGTAGTCGCCCACAGCTGCACCCTGATTGGTAAAGGTCTGAAGATTGAAAGTCAGGTTACTTGCAGCGCTGAGCGTTGACGCCTGATTGAGGAAGTCGCCTCCGTTAGCCGTGAAGTTGCCCCCGGCCGTCATGCTGGCCGACGCGGAATCCTGGACGATCTGCGACTGATAATTTTCTACCCAGACGGCATAGCTGTCGGCCCGGTTATCGAAGTCATCGAACGATGAGCACGAATAGCACTGCACCCCGATGTAACCGGATAGCAGCCCGCCCGTGGTCTGGAACACGTCCTTGCGGTTCTCGATATGCGACGCTGCCAGGCTCAAATCACCGGCACTTTCGATCGTCGCCGACACGTTGGCGATCGATGCGCTCCAACCACCGCTGGCATCCCCGCCGATAGCCAGGTTGCCAAGGCTATACACATCGGCGTAGCGGTTGGTGAAGGTGTTGGCCCACAAAGCCATATCACCGCCACTGAATATCAACCCACCGCTGTTCAGCAATGCGCTCGCCGATGCCGTGAGCTTTTGCGCACTTCCGAGGGTGCCGTAGTTGTTGAGCGTACCCGCCACTACGCTCAGGCTGGCATTGGACGTCAACCGCCCGTAGTTGTTGAGCAGGCTGCTCGAAACGGTCGTGTTGCCACCGCCGGCAATGCTGGCGACATTGCTCAAGTCGACCCGATCGGCCGACAGCCCCAATGTGCCCAGGCTGCTCATGCGGCCGTTGCCGCTGTAGTAGCCACTCAGGCCGATGCTGAGGGTGCCGTCGCTGGCGATCAGGCCATCGTTGGACCAATTGCCACCGTTGCCGACGAGGGTGCTGGAGGCCAGCAATTGCCCGCCGGCGGTCTGGCCGAGTGTGTTGACGTTGACTGTCAGGCGCCCGGCCTGGATCACGCTGCTGTTGGTCAGGCTGTCGGCGCTTAAAGTCAGGCCGCCGCGGGTGACGATGTTGCCGCCGGCGCCGGTGACGTTGGCGGTGGAGATGTCGAAGCTACCAGTGCCGACGTGCAGCAGCGAGCCGCCGCTGTTGAGGAAGCTGGCAGCGCCCAGGGCCAGGTCAATGTTGGCGGCTTCCAGGGTGCCGCTGCGGTTGTCGAACAGACCGCCGATCTGGAATTGGGTCTTGCCATTGGTACCCAGCGCGCGCAAGCGGCCGGTCTGGTTGTCGAGACTGGCGGCGCTGATGGCCAGGGTGCTGTCGCTCTCGATGACACCCTGGCGGTTATTGAGGGCGCCGCCAAGGTTGAGGGTGATCTGGTGCCCGGCGATCTGGCCGTCGTTGCTGCCGCTATTGTCGAAGTTATTGCCGGTGACGCTGACCAGGCCGTTGGCGTAGATGCCGCCGTTGCGGTTGTCGACGTTGCCGGTGACGAGGACGGCGTTGCCGGCCTGTGCGGCGATGCGGCCACCATAGTTGTCGATGCCGCCCAAGACGCTGAGGCTCAGGCTTTGCGCCTGGGTAATGCCACCCTGGTTGTTGTGGCTGGAGTCGTAGCCGTTTTTCAGCACGCCGGTCAGGTGCGCGGTGAACGCACCTTGCAGGCTGGCAAGCACGCCGCCTCGGTTGTCTAGATTCGCGCCGGTAACGCTCAGGTTGCCGCTTTGAGCGAGGATATGGCCGCTCTGGTTGCTGATGTCGCCAGTGGTTTGCACGCCGAGGGCTTTCTGGCTTTGCAGGGTGCCCTGGCCGTTGTCGAGGCTGGCCGCTTGCAGTTGCAGGCCGTCGTTCTGACTGTAGATCAGGCCATTGTTGCCGTTGAGTACGGCGCCGCTGGCGGTGACGCTCAGCTGGCCGCTGGCGGCAAGCGTACCGAGCTGGCTGTTATCGAGACGACCGGTCAGCAGGGTCAGCAAGCTCTGACTGGCCAGTTGGCCACCCTGGTTGTTGACTTGGCTGCTGCGCTGAATCAGCAGCGAGCCGGCGCTGGCCAGTTTGCCGTGGGTGTTGGTCAGGGCGCCGAGCAGATCGAGGGTGACGGTACCGTTGCCGGTCAGGTTGCCACTGGTGTTGTCCAGACCAGTGCCGGTGAAGGTCAGGGCCTGCTGCGCATTGATGGTGCCGCTGACATTGCTGAGCGTCATGGTTTGCAAGGTCAGCGTCGCGCCGCTGTCGATCAGGCCGGCCTGAGCGTTGTTGAGCAGGCCGCCGACGGTCAGCGTCTGGGCGCCGCCACTGGAGAGAATGCCCGCCGTGTTATCGAGACTGGCAGCCGAGACGCTCAGGGCTTGCTGGCTGACCAGCGCGCCGTTGTTGCCGTTCTGCAGGGCGCCACTGAGGCTGACATCGAGGTCGCCATTGCGGCTGGACAGCGTGCCGCTGTTGCGGTTGTCGAGGCTGCTGGCGCTGACGTTCAACCCTTGCCAACCGGAGATCAGGCCGCCCTGATTGAGCAGGCCGATCGCGTTGAGGGTGAGCAGGTTGCTGCTGATCAGCTTGCCGGCGCTGTTGTCGAGGCTGCGCCCGGTAAGGGTGAAACTCTGACTGCTGGAGATCTCGCCGTTCTGGTTGGTCAGGTCGCGCAAGTGGTTGATGCCGAGGCTGCCCTGGGTGGTGATCAGGCCGCCACTGTTGTTCAGGTCACCGGTGGCAGCGCCGAAGTCGAGGCCGATGCTGTTGCCCAGCAACGAGCCGTTTTGGTTGTTCAGCGTGGCGCTATTGATACTGAGGGTTTGCGCGGCGTTGATCAGGCCCTGGTTCTGGTTGCTCAAGGTGCCGTCGACATTGAGATCAAGATTGGCCCGGCTGGTCAGGGTACCGCCACTGTTGTCGAGGCTGGCGCTGTGGGCATCTATCGCAGCGGCGGCGATCAGGCCGTTGATATTGCTCAGGGCCTGAGCGATGCGCAGGGTCAGGCCCTGATTGCTCAGCAGCCGGCCGTTGCTGTTGTCCAGGTGGTTGGCCGCGAGGGTAAAGCCTTGGGTGCTGGAGATTTCACCGGTTTGGTTGTTGACCTCACTGAGGTTGTTCAGCATCAGCAGCGGCGCGTTGATCAGGCCACCCTGGTTGTTCAACTGGCCATGGTTCAGGTTCAGAGTGAGGGCGGTGTTGCTGAACAGTTGGCCGCCTTGCTGGTCCAGCCCGGTGACGCTGGCGGTCAAGGCCTTGGCAGCGGCGATACGGCCGCCGCTCTGGTTGGTCACTTGGGTGGCGGTCAAGTCGAGCGTATCGGCACCGGTCACCAAGCCACCTTGGCTGTTGTCCAAAGCGCCGGTGCTAATCTGAACCGCCAACTTGCCGCTGAGACTGCCTTGCTGGCTGTTGTCGAAGCTGGCGCTGTGCAGGTCGATACCTCCGTCGGTCACCAGTTGGCCGCCCTGGTTATCCACATCGGCCAAGATGGTCAGGCTGAGCTGGCCGGCACTCGACAGGCTGCCCAGGCGGTTGGCCAGACTGGCGGCGCTGACGCTGAGCAAGCCTTCGCTGTTGAGCAGTCCGGCGCTGTTGGTCAGGTCGCCACTGAGGTGGATGCTGAGGTTTTCCTGGCTCCGCAGGCTGCCGTGACTGTTGTCCAGGCTGCTTCCGATCAGGCTCAAACCGCTATTGCCCGACAGTTGCCCCAAGGTGCGGTTGAGCAAGCGGTCGACAGTGAGGTTCAGGCTTTGGCCGGCAATCGCCAGCCCGCTATCACTGTTGTCCAGGCTGCTGGCGGTCAGGTTCAGGTCGGCGTTGCTCGACAGTTCGCCGCCACGGTTGTCGATACCGTCGACGTTGAGTTGCAAGGTCCCGGTCGAGCCCACCAGGCCGTTCAGACGGTTGTCCAGCGCAAGGCCGGCCAGCGTCAGGCCGCCTTGGGCGATCAAAAGACCATTCCGGTTGGTCAGGCGGGTGACCTGTGCCCTCAGGTCGTTTTTCGCGGACACCTGGCCGTTGTTGTTGTCGAAATTGGCGGCGTTCAGGAGCAGGTTACCGCTGGCGATCACGCTGCCGGCCTGGTTACTGGCATTGCCATCGACCGTCAGGCTTAGGTCGCCGAGGCTACTGAGCAGGCCTTGGTCGTTGTCCAGGCTCGCGCTGTGGGCATCCAGCGAGGCGGCAGAGACTAGCCCCGCAACATTGCTCAAGACCTGGGCGATACGCAGGGTCAGGGCCTGGTTGCTGATGAGTTTGCCGCTGCTGTTGTCCAGGGCCTGGGCCGTCAGCGTGAACGCCTGGGCGCTGGAGATTTCGCCGTGCTGGTTGTTGAGGCCGTTGAGGTGCTTAAGCATCAGCAGCGGCCCGTTGATCAGGCCGTACTGGTTGTTCAGTTGGCCGTTGTTCAGGTCCAGGCTCAGGGAGGTATGGCTGAACAACTGGCCGCCTTGCTGGTCCAGGCCGGTGACGCTGGCGTTCAGGGCTTTTTCGCTGGCGAGAGTACCGTTGGCGTTGTTCACCTGGGCGGCGCTGAGGTCAAGGCTGTTGCCGGAGATCAGTTGTCCGCCCTGGCTGTTGTCGAAGCTTTGTGTGGTAACGCTGACGGCACCTTTGCCGGTGAGCAGGCCCTGTTGATGGTTATCGAGGCTGCCACTGGTCAGGATCAGGCCCTTGTCGGTGGCGACCGTTCCGCCCTTGTTGGTCAAGGCGCCCGTGAGGCTAAGCGTGAGGGTGTCGGCACTCGACAGGCTGCCGCTGCTGTTGTCGAGGGCTTCGGCATTGACGCTCAAGGTGCCTTCGCTGCTGAGCAACCCGGCGACGTTGATCAGGAGGTGATCCAGACGAATGTCCAAACCCTGCTGCGCGACGATGTTGCCGCCGCTGTTGTCCAGGCTGGTACCTTTGAGGGTCAGGTTGCCTTGGGCAACCAGGTCGCCGCCTTGCTGGATCAACTGACCAATGCTGGCAGTCAGGTCGGCCTTGCTGGCGATGCGCCCGCCGCTGTTGTTGAGGTAACGCACATTGACAGTCAACGCACCGTTACTGCTGATCAAACCATTCTGGTTGTTGAGCAACTGATCGGCCGTGAGCGCCTGGCTGCCGTTGCCGAGCACTCGCCCCTTGTTGCGGTTATCCAGAGTGCCGGCCGCCAGTTGTACGGCTTGCTGCCCACTTAAGGTGGCACCCTGGTTATCCAGGCTCTGGCTGACCTGCGCCTGGAGCGAGCGGCCGGCCACGACGCTGCCACGGTTGATCATGCTCTGCGCGGTGAGGCTGACATCACCAGTGGTATTGCGACCGTTATCGGCATTCACGCCCGCTTCGATCACGCCGTTGTTATTCAGACGGCCACCTACCGTCAGACTGACGTTGTCGCGCGCAGCCAGGTTTTGCTGGGCGTTCAGATCGCCGGTGGTTTGTACATTCAGGCTGCTGCCGGCATACACCGACCCCTGCGAATCGAAGCTGACGGCCTTGACGTTGACCGCACCGCTGGCAGCGGTCTGGGCCAGGCTCAAGTGGCCGTTGGCGTCGAGTTGGATGTCACCGGCGCTAGCGGCCAGGTTGCCGGCCAGGTGGACGCCCACCCCGACTTCGGTGCCGACCAGTTTGATCGCACCGGCGTACATCCCCCCCAGCGCCGAACTGTCGATGGCCAATTGCGGCTTGGCACTGCCGTCATCGGCGCGGGCGGTGGCGTTGAGGGTCTGCGCGTTGACGTCGTTACGACCGGTGACGATGCTCAGGTTATTCGCCTGAATCTCGGCGTTGATCTTCGCGCTGCGGGTGATGACTTCGAAGCTATCGACGTTGTTGGCGTTCAGCCCTGCGCCATCGATGGACACGCTGCCCTGATCGACCTGGAACCGGTCCAGTCGTCCGCTGCCATCGAGCACCGGTCTGCCGGTGGTCAGGGTCACGCGCGGGGTGTTGATGAAGCCGCAGCCGTTGCAGCTGATGCCGTACGGGTTGGCGACAATGACCCGGGCCGACTGCCCCGCCACTTCGGTGTAGCCGCGCAACTGGCTCGGACTGCCGCCGACCACTTCATTGAGGATGGTTTGCGCCGAACCGCTGTTTTTCAGGTGCGGGTTGCCGATGATGATCCCGCCCAGTTGCGTGGCACCGGTCTGGTTGGCGACGTTGTTGAGGACCACGCCCTGGCTGCCGACGTTGTAATCAACGAACTGGTTATGCGACAGGCCGCTGCCATTGGGCGTGGCAATGTTGACGATCGGCACGCCATTGCCGGCATGGTCCAGGCCGGTGCCCGGATTGGCCACCACGATTCCGTCGGCCTGGGCCCAGATCGGCTGCCAGAACATCACGTTGGCCAACAGCAATGCCAGCCCACGCTTGGGCATGCCGCAGAAGCGGTCGCGGGTTTTCAGCACCGCTGAAGGCTGGCAAGCGAGAAAGGCGTAGTGACGGGCGTCCATGTCGTTGATCTCGGAGAACGTGATTAATTAGAGGAAGAAGTCCACGCGAAAATAGATCGGCGCTTCACGCTCGGTCAGCGCGTCCGGGCGTTCCAGGGAGTGGGCAAAGGTCACGCTGGCGGCCAGGTGCTGGCCACGGGCAAACAGCTCCAGCGAATGACTCGACATCCGCCCGTGTTGATCGCCGTTGTAGCGATCGCCGCGAATCACGCCCTGGTCGTAACCCAGGCCGCTGCCGTATTCGGCGAACAGCGGGCGCAACCACTCCAGCGTCACCGGAAGGGTCCAGCGCAGGTCGTTGCGCCAGTAACCGCCGCTGTCGCCGGACAGGGATTGATCCTTGTAACCACGAATCGATGACTGCCCGCCGAGGCTGGTCCGTTGCGGACTGAACAACACGTCTTCACTGCGCTGGCCGGTCATCAGGCTGGTGAAGTTGAAGGATTCGCCCCACAGTTTGAACGGCTGCAGATAGCTCGCGGTGGCGGTGTATTTGCGGTAACGCGCGTTGGGTTCGCCCGGCCCCGGATGGTCATTGCCCTGGGCGTCGAACGCGCCGATGCCTTGTTGCAGGCCTAGGTCAAGGTTGACGAACGCACTGCCGACCCGCCGCCCATGGTTGAGGCCGTACTGCAGTTCGCTGATGCGGTTGCTGCTCAGCTTGAGCTTGCTGTCTTCGATGAAGTTGTTGGTGCGCAGGTAGGACAGACCGGCGTTGAGCGAGGTCTTGCTGACGGCGTCGCGGTGGATCACCCGCTCGGCGCGAAACTGATGGTTCTGGCTGTCGCCGGTCTGCTTGAAATTGAAATCGTTGGCGGCGATCTGCGAGCGGTACTCGCTCTGGTTGTAGCTGTAACTGAAGTTCCACCAGCCCCACGGCAGGTTGTAGTACAGCAGCGTGTTGTTGGAGGTGTGCTGGTGATCGGTCATCGCGTCGTGACCGCCGCGCAGCATCAACTGATCGGCCAGGCCCAGCGGGCTGTCCCAGTCAAACGTCGTGCCCCACTGCTGTTCACCGGTGCTGCGCTGACCATCGTTGTTGCGAGACAGCCCGACGCGCCAGGGCTTTTGCGGGCTGTTGGTCACCTGTATTTCGCTGCCGCCGACGTTCTTGCCGGGCGTCAATTCCATCTTGGCCTGGTTCGAGGGCAGGCGATTGAGCTGATCGACCAGTTGCTCGATCTCCCGCAAGTTGACCAATTCACCGATCTGGCCGGGAAACGCCATGGTCAGTTCGCGCTCGGACAATTGGCTGTCCGGTGCACTGTTCAGGCCTTCGAGCCGACCCTCAACCACCAGCACTTGCAGAAGGCCGCCGGACAAGTCCTGTTGCGGCAAGTAGGCGCGGCTGGTGACCAGGCCTTTTTCGATGTAGTGGTCAGTGATGACCTTGAGCAGTTCATTGAGCTGCGTGACGCCCAGGCATTGACCGATGTAGGGCTTGATCAGACGGTGCTTTTCGCGGTCCGAGAGACTGTCGGCCCCCTTGAGTTCGATGTCCTTGATCGGGAAGCAACGGGTGTCGACCGGGGCCGGTGGCGGAGTCGGTTGAACGGGCTGGCCGGGCAGTTCCTTGAGTTCTTCGAGCCTTCGATGCTGCTCTTCGAGCAAGCGATCCTGGCGTTCGCGGATCAGGTCGGTGTCACCGGGCGTGGGCGCGGCATGGATGGGATTCAGCGGAGAAAGGCACAGCAAAGCCAGGCACAACCTCGCCGCGAGGGCGGGTGAGTCCATGTTCGATCCCTCGAAAAAGATAATTGATGGCGCGATAGTGGCGCGATATTAAAGAGCCACTATTCTGACGTCAAATATGAATCCGCCGAGATAACGCTAACCGGGGCGATGGTGTCGACAGAATCAGGCGGTTCTGAAAACGATACGCGATGGGCACAGACGTTGAAGCCGGACGGATCCGGTGTGAGGGCGGGAAGGCTCTTGGCACCATGGCGGAAGATTCGCTGAAGGCTGGACGCCTTTTAAACATCCAACCTCAGCCCGGTTCGTCATGACGGACGACGCACCACCCTCACCCGCCCACTACTGCCACCGCCACAGAAAAACCGCTCGCCACCATCGGACTCCAGCCCCGATACGCCGATGCCGGCCGGCAGCTTCAAGCTTTGCAGCACCTCGCCGTTTTTCGAATCGATCCGGCGCAGTTCGCTTTCATCGCCTTCCCATGTGCCATGCCACAACTGACCTTCGACCCAGGTCACGCCGGTGACAAAACGGTTGGATTCGAGGGTGCGCAGGATCGCGCCGCTCTCGGGGTCGATCTGATGGATCTTTCGTTCGCGGTACTGCCCGACCCACAATGTGCCTTCGGCCCAGGTCAGGCCCGAATCGTTGCCGCCTCCGGGGGCCGGGATGGTGGAGAGTACGCGACCGCTCTGGGGATCGACTTTCTGGATACGGTCCTCGGCAATCTGGAACAGATGCTTGCCATCGAACGCAGTGCCGGCGTGGGCGGCGACGTCGATCGCCCGCCCGGGCTTGCCGCTGTCGGGGTCGAGGGCATTGAGTTTTTCGCCACTGGCAAACCACACCTGCTGGCCGTCCCAGGTCAGGCCATGCACGTGCTCGACACCTTCGAAAGGACCAAATTCACGGAGGATTTCGGCGGCTGACTGTTTCATTTCGGTGTTCCTCGATCGGGGTTGGTGAGGCTCATCCTAGCCACCGGGCAGCGGCACCGGGAGTAACAAGGTCGTCGCGAAACCGGGCACCGGCGGGGTCAGCCAACGCCTGGATCGCCCCTGCCCGAATGATTGCACCTTGCCTTGCGCCGCCAGCGTTTCGAGGGCCCGTTGCACGTTGCGCTGGCTGTTGCCCAGCGCCAGGGCCAGGGCCGAGCTCGACCAGGCTTCACCGTCGCCGAGCAAGGCGAACACCGCGGCGTACTTCTCGTCGACCGGGGGCATGAGCAATACCACGTCGGGGGAAACCTGCGGAACCAACACGAACCCGCGTCGGGTGGCGGTCACGCCGGCAAGCGGTTTGAGTGCCGCCCGCAGTCGTCCGATTTCGACGCGCAATCGGGCGCGATGGGATTCATCGCTCAGCTTCAAACGAAAGGCCCGGTTGATGAGGGTTTCCCTGGACACATCGGCCGGCCAGGCTTCGGCCAGTGTTCGCGCAAGCGTGAACAGAATCGGCCGCGTCGACAACGACACGGACATGCCGGCGCCACGCACAAGGTTTCGACAAGCGTCCACCACCAGCGATGTCGAGGCGAACAAGGCTTCCACTTCGTCGAGCAGCACAGGTCGCGCTTCGCCCTGTGTCATCAAGCGTGCGGCGGGACTGTCGAGCATCCGAACGGCACTCTCGACTTCCGCCATCAAGGCCGCAATGCCGGATTGCCCGGCGGCGAGGTCGGCTCGGCTGAGGGCCGCACGTGCCGTATGCGCCTGCAGGTGGCGCATGGCGACTCCCGCCACCAGCAGCTCATGGGTCGCCCGCAGTGGTGGTGGCAAGGTGGCCGGGTCGAGTCCGGCGAGTTTTTCCTGCGCCTGATCCAGTTGCCCGATCAATAACAGGCGGCGGATCTCCAAATACCGTGCGTGGGCAGCGTTCACCCAATCCCCGTGGGACTCAAGAATGAGGCGCGCCGCGTCGAGTGCTTGCGCAGGCCAGCCGAGGTCCCGGGAGGCCAAGGCGATCTCGGCTTCGGCCACGATGCATCGCGCACGGGAGACCGCCTCTTTCGGCCCGAACGCCCGCGCCGCCCGGCGTACCAGTGCCTTGGCGCGGACCAGATCACCCAGTTGCGCCATGGCGATCCCGCGCAACGCCAGCGCCGGTGCATCCTCGCGTAGGGCAACCCGGTCCAGCGCGCCGAGCGGATCGCCGGCCGCCAGGGCTTGCGCGGCGGCGGTGATCAGCGAGTCCATTGCGGTCCTGCCATGGGGAGCGCTCCAGGGGCGGATAGTGGTTGTGAGTCTATCTCAGAGTTTTGCTGCCGGTGCTGACGCCATCGCCGGCAAGCCAGCGCCCACAGGTTTTGAACTCAACCGATTCCTTGATGAACCATGCGTTCAGGAAGATGATAGGCCCGGCAAACAGGGTTATTTCATTCCAGGAGTAACGACATGCACACCTATCAGCCCATGAACTGCGACCTGTACGACTATCTGGAGATTGCCTGCATGCGCGGCTATCGACTGGAGGTCGAACTGAAAGACGGCGCGCGCCTGTTCGCCAAGGCGCTGACTACGCGAACCGCCAGCAGCAAGGAAGAATTCCTCTTGCTGGAAACGGCTGACGGCGAGCAAGAGGTCCGCCTGGACCAACTGCAGGCCATCACGCCATTGGATGCCAATGCACAGTTCGGGCGGGTAGTCTTTTCCGATGCTGTCTGCACCTTCTGATACCCGCCCCTGTAGGAGCTGTCGAGTGCAGGTGTTTAATCAGACCAGCGACATGCCACCGTCCACGTGCAACTCGATGCCGTTGACGAACGAACTGTCGCTGGATGCCAGATAGAGTGCCGCTCGCGCCAACTCATCGGCCTCGCCCAAGCGGCCGGCGGGGATCATGTCCGCCATCATCTGCATGAAATCCGGACGCTGTTCTTCTGTAACCCCCAGTTTGGCAATGATTGCCGTATCCACCGGGCCGGGGCTCAGCAAATTGACCCGTATCCGCCGCGCTCGCAGCTCCAGCGCCCAATTGCGCGCAAATGCTCCAATGGCCGATTTGGAACCGGCGTACACCGCATGTCCGTCGAACACTCTTGTCGCGGCCAGGGAGCTGGTCAGAATGATGCTGCCACCGTCGCGCAGCACCGGCAGAATCGACTGCACACCGAAGAACACGCCGCGGGTGTTGATGTTGAATTGCGCGTCGAACTGTTCTGGCGTGACCTGCTCCGAAGGCGTCTGGGTGACGACCCCGGCGTTGGCCATGTAGATATCGAGTGCACCGAATCGCTCGCGGACTTGTGAGGCCACCTCGGCATGGTGCTCAAGGCTGGCGACATCACCCTTGATGCCGATGGCGCCATGACCGATCTGGCGAACTGCTTCATCGAGCACCTCTTGTCGACGGGCCGTGACGATCACGTTGGCCCCCTCTTTGGCGAACAGGCACGCCGAGGCCAAACCTATACCGCTGTTGCCGCCGGTGATCACCGCGACCTTACCTTGTAGACGTTGCATTTGCTGACTCCGCTGGTTGAAGGCGCGCAGTATCATGTCGCGCGCATCCAGCCAAACAGTCCAGTAAAAGGCACATCTGTTGTGCTGCGGAGTCACACCATGTCGAGCCTGTTGAATCAATCCGCCAGCCTGATTGCCTTCGTCCGCGCGGTCGAAGCCGGCTCGTTCAGCGCCGCCGCGCGCAACGCCGGGACCACGCCTTCGGCCATATCCAAAAGCGTTGCCCGGCTGGAGACGGAACTCAATGCCAAGCTGTTCCGCCGCTCCACGCGAATGCTTAGCCTCACACCCGAGGGCAAGGCCTTCTATGAGCGCGTCGCGCCCCTGCTGCAAGCCATCGATGACTCCGCCGACGCCCTGCGAGACACGGGCGATGCGCGCGGTCACCTGCGGGTCAGCATGCCCAGCGAACTCGGGCGCTTGTTGATGCCGCGGATCAGTTCGGTGTTCCTCGCCGAACACCCCGACCTGGAGCTGGACCTGACCTTGCTCGATCACCGCGTGGAGCTGATTCGCGAAGGTTACGACGTGATTTTCCGCGTGGGGCCCCTCACCGACAGCGACTTGAAAAGCCGCACGCTCACTCAACTCGACATGGCACTGGTGGCTTCCCCGGCGTTCCTCGGCGAATGGGGCAACCCGAGGTCCATCGATGAACTGCGCGCCCTGCCCTTCGTGCGCTATCAGTTGAACGGTCGGACCCTGCCCATCGTTTTTGCCAACGGTGAAACCCTGGTCCCACGGGGTCGCATCGGCCTGGACTCGGGATTCGGCCTGCGCGCCGCTGTACTCGGCGGCATGGGGGTGGCCTACCTGATGAAATGCACGGTGCAGCAAGACCTGGATTCAGGTGCGCTGATGCAAGTGCTGGCCGATCACCCACTGCCCACCCGAGCGATTCATTCGCTGCACGCCTTCGGCACGCTGACGCCGATCCGGATCAAGCTGTTTGCCGATTTTGTGCAGCAGGAATTGCAGCGGTTGAATCCCTGTAGGAGCGAGCTTGCTCGCGATGGTCGCCAACGATGACGCGTCCGGCCTGACACCCCGCGTTGCTCTCCCGTTTATCGCGAGCAAGCTCGCTCCTACAGGGAATGGGGCCTTCCCTTCAAACACAACCACTCGTCGCCAAGGCATGAAAATACCCCTTGACGCTGATTGGGTTCTGCAGGATTATTCATTACATCGGATGCGATCTAAGCTCACACGACACTAAATCAAACCTGATTGCACCTTCGAGGATTCACCCATGAGCAAGATCGAAAAAGTCCTGGCCACCGGCAAGACCCACACCACCCTCAGCAACGCTGGCACCACCTCCCGTGGCCATAACGGCAACCTCGATATCGAACTGTCGTCGCCAGGTTCCGCACAGCCTGCCCACGTTTTCGCCAATACGCAGCCACACCCGAAAGCCGAGCAACTGTTCGCCGGAGCCTGGTCGGCGTGCTACACCGCCGCCGTCGGTCTGGTCGCCCAGGAACGCAACATCGTGCTGCCAGCGGATCTGGCCGTCGACATCGAGGTAGACCTGGGCCAGACAGGCTCAGCTTACTTCCTTCAGGCTCGACTGACCCTGCGCGTGCCAGGACTGGCCCATGATGTGGCGACTGAACTTGCGCACATTGCCGACTCCATCTGCCCCTACTCCAAAGCCACACGCGGCAACATCGACGTTGCCCTGAACGTCATCACGGTTTGATGCATCATTTATATCGCATGCGATGTTAGCGCACACGAACGCAATCACAATACGCCGCGCGGCCGGTTCGACAGGATTACCCTGGCGAACCGGCCGTCGGCATTTACAGGTTCGCAAGGTCAATACGACGGTTTCCAGCACTTCCGACACCATCGCATCCGACGTATAGTTTCTGTCTTGCCTGCCTGGCCAACGAGAATGCCCATGAAAACCACCGACAAGACATCCGCCCTGGATCTCAAACTCTCCGACTTCCTGTGTTTTGCGGTCTATTCCACCAACCTGGCGTTCGGCAAGGCTTACAAGCCGATGCTCGAACGACTCGGATTGACCTACACGCAATACATCACCCTGGTGGCGCTGTGGGAAGAAGACAACCAGACCGTTGGCAGCCTCGGTGAAAAGCTGTTCCTCGAATCCAACACCCTGACGCCGATCCTGAAAAAGCTCGAGGCGATGGGCTACCTGCTGCGCCAGCGTGATCCCGAAGACGAGCGCCAGGTGCGGATCAGCCTGACCAAAGAAGGTCGAAGCCTGCGCTCGGAATTGACCGAAGACGGCTTCCCGCAAACCGGCCTGGATCCGGATGATTTCGTGAAGATGCAGCAAGCGATCGTGGCGTTGCGCAACAACCTGATTCGCACGACCAATGCTGATAAATAATCCCTGAAGCTGTAATGCATAACCCCTGTGGGAGCGAGCCTGCTCGCGAAGACGGTGGCCTATTCAACATTTATGTTGACTGGCAGACCGCTTTCGCGAGCAGGCTCGCTCCCACAAGGGGGCTGCGTTATTTATCCGACTTGATCGCCGTCCACACCCGCGTGCGCACCCGCTCCAGCTTCTGCGGCAACGGCTGCACGACATACAGCGATGCCAACGCTTCACTGGTCGGGGTCAGGTTCGGGTTGCCGGTGATGTCCTTGTTGATCAGCGCCAGCGAATCCTTGTTGGCGTTCGGATAACCGAGGAAATCGCTGATAGGCGCAATGACTGTCGGGTCGAGCAAGGTGTTGAGGAACGCGTGGGCCTCCTCGACATTCTTCGCGCTTTTCGGAATGGCAAAGGTATCGAACCAGATCGGTGCCCCCTCCTTCGGCAAGCGCCAATCGACCACCACGCCGTTGCCCGCTTCCTTGGCGCGATTGCCGAACTGATAGAAGCTGCCGGAGTAACCGATGGCCACGCAAATATCGCCGTTGGCGATGTCGGTCATGTACTTGGCCGAGTTGAAGTAAGTGACGTAGGGACGAACCTTCAGCATCAGCGCCTTGGCTTTTTCGTAGTCGTCCGGTTTCTGGCTATTCGGGTCCAATCCCAGGTAATGCAGGGCAATCGGCAGGATTTCCGAAGGCGAATCAAGCATCGCCACGCCACATGCCTTGAGCTTTTCCATGTTTTCCGGCTTGAACACCAGGTCCCAACTGTCCACCGGCGCATTCTCGCCCAGCGCCGCCTTCACCTTGGCCGGGTTGAAGCCGATCAGCACGGTGCCATACATATAGGGCACGCCGTATTGGTTGCCGGGATCGTTGGCATCGAGCAGCTTGAGCAGCGCCGGGTCCTGGTGCTTCCAGTTCGGCAACTTGGACTTGTCGAGTTTCTGGAACACCCCGGCCTTGATCTGGGTTTCGATGAACTGGTTCGACGGCACCACCAGGTCGTATCCCGAGTTGCCGGTCAGCAGCTTGGCCTCCAGGGACTCATTGGTGTCGAAGGTGTCCCAAGTCACTTTGATGCCGGTTTTGTCGGCGAAGTCCTTGGGCACGGACGGCAGGATGTAGTCTGCCCAGTTGTAGACCCTCAACTCTTGCTGTTCAGCCTGCACCGCGCTGGCCAGCAACGTCAGCCCGCAAACCGTGGCGCCCAGGATGCGTTTGATAGTGTCCATGGATCAGTTCCCCAATGTCAGCTCGTTGGTTTTTTATCTGTTTTGTAGACGGCAGTGGCCAGAAGAGTAGCCAAGGGTAAGGAAGATCAAGATTCTGTTTTGGTTTTGATCGTTGCTGCCGAGTCAGCAACCTGGTTCCGATTCTTGCTGACAGACCGGACGGTTGACAGCGTGAGGCAGGCCAAAAGGGGATCGAAATGGCCAATATCCGTGACCGGATGGATCAGGAAGGACTGCATCTGGGGGGAAAGCCTGCGGGCATAAAAAAACGCCAGCCCCGATCGGAACTGGCGTTTCTTGAAGATGGCAGGGGCGGCTGGATTCGAACCAACGCATGGCAGGATCAAAACCTGCTGCCTTACCGCTTGGCGACGCCCCTGCAAATGTTGCGACGAATGCCTGGCATTCGATTCCTGATAAACAGCCTGTTTAATGGGCTGTGCTGGAATGCGCGGAAATTTATCAACATTTGCTTCGTCTGGGAAGCCCCTCAGCCATAATTTTTCTTTTAAAACAGCGACTTGTTAGGAGAGCTTCTACCACCCCGGTAAAAAAAATTAACGCCACGGTTGAAATCCCGCCTCTGTCGCGTAAGGCTGTGCAACCAGAAACGTTATGAAAAACCTTTAAAGAGAAGTGAAGTTCCTGTGCCCGAGATCCACCGCCAGGCAAACACTCACCGTATTCCCTCTACTGCCGGTACTGACCGCATGATCCAAGTCACTGAAGTTTCCATTGCCCAACTGCGTGCTGCCCTTGAAGCCGGCCAGACCACCTCGGTCGAGCTGGTGCAGGCTTACCTTGCCCGAATCGACGCCTACGACGGCCCCAAGACGCCTACTGCGCTCAATGCCGTGGTGGTGCGCAACCCCGAGGCGCTCAAGGAAGCGCAAGCCAGCGACGAGCGCCGTGCCAAGGGCCAGACCCTCGGCCCGCTCGATGGCATTCCCTACACCGCCAAGGACAGTTATCTGGTCAAGGGCCTGACCGCCGCGTCCGGCAGTCCTGCCTTCAAGGACCTCGTCGCCTACCGCGATGCCTTCACCATCGAACGTCTGCGCGCTGCCGGGGCGATCTGCCTGGGCAAGACCAATATGCCGCCCATGGCCAACGGCGGCATGCAGCGCGGGGTTTACGGCCGCGCCGAGAGCCCGTACAACGCTGACTACCTCACCGCCCCCTTCGCCTCCGGTTCGTCGAACGGTGCCGGCACGGCCACCGCCGCCAGCTTCGCTGCCTTCGGTCTGGCCGAAGAGACCTGGTCGAGCGGTCGCGGTCCGGCGTCCAACAATGGCTTGTGTGCCTACACGCCTTCGCGCGGGGTGATTTCGGTGCGCGGCAACTGGCCACTGACACCGACCATGGACGTGGTCGTGCCGTTCGCCCGGACCATGGCCGACCTGCTCGAAGTGCTCGATGTGGTCGTGGCCGAAGACACCGATACCCGTGGCGACCTGTGGCGCCTGCAACCTTGGGTGCCAATTCCAAGCGTCGCTTCCGTGCGCCCCGCATCCTATCTGGACCTCGCCGTGAAGTCCGACTCACTGGCCGGCAAGCGTTTCGGTGTGCCAAAGATGTACATCAACGCCGACCCTGAAGCCGGTACCAGCGAAGCACCTGGCATCGGTGGTCCGACCGGACAACGCATCAACACCCGCCCTTCGGTGATCGGCCTGTGGCAAGCAGCGCGCAAAGCCTTGGAAGCCGCCGGTGCCGAAGTACTCGAAGTGGATTTCCCGCTGGTGTCCAACTGCGAAGGCGATCGTCCGGGCACCCCGACCGTGTTCAATCGCGGGATCGTGTCCAAGGAGTTCCTGCACCATGAGTTGTGGGATCTGACGGCGTGGGCGTTCGATGATTTCCTGCAGGCCAATGGCGATCCGAAACTCAACCGTCTGGTAGACGTCGATGGCCCGCAGATTTTCCCTCACGATCCCGGCACCCTGCCGAACCGCGAAGGCGACCTGGCTGCCGGCATGGACGAATACGTGAAGATGGCTGAGCGCGGCATCACCCCGTGGGACCAGATCACCACGGTGCCCGATGGACTGCGCGGCCTGGAACAGACACGCAAGATCGACCTTGAAGACTGGATGGATCGACTGGGCCTGGATGCGGTGCTGTTCCCGACGGTGGCCGATGTCGGCCCGGCGGACGCCGACGTCAATCCGGCGTCCGCGGACATCGCCTGGAGCAACGGTATCTGGGTGGCCAACGGCAACCTCGCCATTCGCCATCTGGGCGTTCCGACCGTCACCGTACCAATGGGCATCATGCCGGACATTGGCATGCCGGTCGGCCTGACCTTTGCCGGTCGTGCCTATGACGATTCGGCGCTGCTGCGTTTCGCGGCGGCATTCGAGTCGACCGGCAGCAAGCGCCAGATCCCGCCGCGCACCCCGCCACTTTCCACCCTGTAACACTGCAAAACCCTGTGGGAGCGGGCTTGCCCGCGATGAGGCCATCACATTCAGCCTGTGTGGTGGCTGACCC
>NZ_JBPKAM010000030.1:0-63191 GCF_051216495.1 Pseudomonas baetica
CCCCCCCCCCCCCCCCCCCCCCCCCCCCCCCCCCCCCCCCCCCCCCCCCCCCCCCCCCCCCCCCCCCCCCCCCCCCCCCCCCCCCCCCCCCCCCCCCCCCCCCCCCCCCCCCCCCCCCCCCCCCCCCGCTCCCACAGGGATAGGTGTGAGACTTACTGTTTGCGCATCCGCATCAACTCCGGCAACCCGATCTTGAGCAGTCGCGCCGTCCGGCTTTTGGCCAACTCCTCGATGCCCTCATGCTCGGTCAGGCGCGCCAGTTGCGCCGCCATGTTCATCACCAGCGCTTCGCGGGAGTAAACGCCGCCGCCGAGCTGATAGGCCGCCGCAATCAGCTGCCGCAGTTCCAGGGGCAGGCGCCAGCGAGTGCGCAACGCCGACCCGTAAGCCGCGCCGAACTCAACCAGTGCCTCACCCACTTCCTCTTGATCGTCCAGCTCGCCACCGGCCTGCTTCCACTCCTGCAAACAACGCAGCAAGGCCAGGTCACCGAGGCGGTGCAGCATGCCGGCGCAATAACAGCGCGCCTGATCCAGGTCCAGCAAGCGCGCCAGCGTCCGCGCATATTCAGCGGTGTGCAGCGACAGGTCCCAATAGCGCTCGGCGTAGTCCGCCAAGTAAGGGTCGCTCAGCTTTGCACTGCGCTTGAGGGCCAGGCCCAGGATCAGGTTCATGCTTTGCCCGGTGCCCAGTCGATGCAAGGCTTGGGACAGGGTTTGCACAGCGGCGCCATGGTGCTGGGCTGCGCTGTTGGCGGCGGCGATCAGCACGGCGGTAACCTGCGGATCGGTGCGGATTTCGTCTTCCAGCCTCGTCAGATCGAGGCCGCCGGGGTTGAGGCTGCGCTTGACCGCCAATTGCACGTCGGTCATCAGCGGTGCACCTTCCGCCAACTCACGACGTCGCTCCAGGTACACCGACAGCGTCATGCCCGGTGCCAGCGAAGGCACCTCACAGGTGACCTGTTCACCGCCATTGAGCAGTAAATCCTGCAAGCGGTGGGTCAGGCTTTCCATGTTCAGGGGTTTGGTCAGGTACGCGGCAGGCGCTAGCGGCAGGGCTTCACGCACGCTGGCGCTGTCATTGCGACTGCTCATCAGAATGAAAGGCAGCGGCGGATTGCGTTTGCGCTGGCGCACGCTGCGCAGCACATTCAGGCCATCGACACCGGGCAACTCCCAGTCGGCAATCACCAGATCGTAAGGATGGGCGGCAAGCCATTCCAGCGCCTGTTGGCCGTCGGCGCACAAGTCCAGTCGCGCATCGCAGCGTACGTTCAACAGCACTTCCTTGAGCAGATCACGGGACCAGGGGTCGGCCTCGGCAATCAGCACTCTGGGAATGGCGGGTAAATTAACCATTGTCATACAGCTCTCCCTGGCAATGCCTGAACCTTAGCGAATGCTGGCCATTCGATACAGCCGATTGCGTTTCACAGGGCAAAAAAAACCCGCCGAAGCGGGTTTTTTTGTCGATCAGGTCACACTGGGTGATCAGATCTCGGCGAAGCACTCTTCGATGATCGCCAGACCTTTGTCCAGTTGCTCGTCCGGCGAGGTCAGCGGAACCAGGACACGCAGAACGTTGCCGTAGGTGCCGCAGGACAACAGGATCAGACCTTTTTCGCGAGCCTTGGCCACCACCGCTGCAACAGCAGTCGGGTTTGGCTTGTGGCTGTCGCCGTTTTCGAACAGCTCGACCGCGATCATCGCGCCCAGGGCACGGACTTCGCCGATTACCGGGTACTTGGCCTGGATAGCCTTCAGACCAGTCACCAAGCGCTCGCCGACAGCCTTGCAGCGGTCCAGCAGGTGCTCTTCTTCGAACACTTCCATCACGGCCAGGGCCGCGGCGCAAGCGATCGGGCTACCGGCGTAAGTACCACCCAAGCCGCCCGGTGCGATGGCGTCCATGTATTCGGCCTTGCCGCACACACCGGCCAGCGGGAAGCCGCCAGCGATGGATTTGGCGAAGGTAGTCAGGTCGGCAGCAACACCCATCTGCTCCATGGCGAAGAAGGTGCCGGTACGGCCAGCGCCGGTTTGTACTTCGTCAGCGATCAGCAGGATGCCGTGCTGGTCGCACAGGGCACGCAGACGCTTCATGAATTCTTTCGGCGCGACGTAGAAACCACCTTCGCCCTGAACCGGCTCGATGATGATCGCAGCGATGTCTTTCGGCTCGGCGTCGTTCTTGAAGATGCGCTCGATGCTGGCGATCGAATCGTCGATGCTCACGCCGTGCAGTTCGTTCGGGTACAGCGCGCGGAAGATGCCGCCTGGCATCAGGCCCATGCCAGCGGAGTAAGGCACGACCTTACCGGTCAGGCCCAGGGTCATCATGGTGCGACCGTGGTAAGCGCCGGTGAACGCGATCACGCCGGCACGGCCAGTGGCGGCACGGGCGATCTTGATGGAGTTTTCCACGGCTTCGGAACCGGTGGTCACCAGCAGGGTTTTCTTGGCGAAATCACCTGGAACGCGAGCGTTGATTTTTTCGCACACTTCTACGTACGGCTCGTAGGCCAGTACCTGGAAGCAGGTGTGGGTCAGCTTGTTCAGCTGCTCGGTCACGGCGGCGATGACTTTTGGGTGCACGTGGCCGGTGTTCAGCACGGCGATACCGCCGGCGAAATCGATGAACTCACGACCTTCAACGTCGGTCACGGTAGCGTTCTTCGCGGAATCGGCGAAGATCGGGTGGATCTGGCCAACACCACGTGGAACAGCAGCGGTACGGCGGGCCATCAAATCAGCGTTAGTCTTGCTCATTACATTCCTCATTCGCCGCTCATCGGTCGGCGTGGTTCAAGGATTAAGCGGCGGGGAACAACAGCGGCAGCATGCGATGATCGACTGCCACAGCGTTCCCGGCCACCGAGAAAATTTCGTTTGAAACACGCAAAGGGTCAGCGCTCTCGTGCCCTTTGCGTTTGTAACAATGCCTTGCCGGGCTTAGATGCCCAGGCAGAGGTATTTGATTTCCAGGTAATCTTCGATGCCGTACTTGGAGCCTTCACGGCCCAGGCCCGAAGCCTTGATGCCGCCGAACGGCGCGACTTCGTTGGAGATCAGACCGGTGTTGACGCCGACCATGCCGTATTCCAGGGCTTCAGCCACACGGAACACACGGCCCAGGTCGCGAGCGTAGAAGTACGAGGCCAGGCCGAACTCGGTGTCGTTGGACATCGCGATCACGTCGGCTTCGTCTTTGAAGCGGAACAGTGGCGCCAATGGACCGAAGGTTTCTTCCTTGGCCACGGCAGCGTTGTTCGGCACGTTGGTCAGGATGGTCGGCTCGAAGAAGTTGCCTTCCATCGGCTTGCCACCGGCCAGTACGGTTGCGCCTTTGCTCAGGGCGTCGGCAATGTGCTCTTGCACCTTGGCCACGGCTTTTTCGTCAATCAGCGGGCCGGTGGTGGTGCCGGCTTCCAGACCGTTACCGATCTTCAGCTTGGCCACAGCGGCTTTCAGTTTTTCGGCGAACGCGTCGTAAACACCGTCCTGAATGTACAGACGGTTGGCGCAGACGCAGGTCTGGCCGTTGTTGCGGTATTTGGAAATGATCGCGCCTTCGACGGCCTTATCCAGGTCCGCGTCGTCGAACACGATGAATGGTGCGTTGCCGCCCAGTTCCAGGGACACTTTCTTGATGTCCTTGGCGCATTCCGACATCAGTTGACGACCGATTTCGGTCGAACCGGTGAAGGACAGCTTGCGCACGATCGGGTTGCTGGTCAGCTCGGTACCGATGTCGCCGGCGCTGCCGGAAACCACGCTGAACACACCGGCAGGGATGCCGGCACGCTGAGCCAGTTCGGCCAGGGCGAAAGCAGAGTATGGGGTTTGCGAAGCAGGCTTGAGCACCATGGTGCAACCGGCGGCCAGGGCCGGGCCGGCTTTACGGGTGATCATCGCGGCCGGGAAGTTCCACGGGGTGATCGCTGCGGTCACGCCGATTGGCTGCTTGATCACGATCAGGCGCTTGTCTGGCTGGTGGCCCGGAATCACGTCACCGTAGATGCGCTTGGCTTCTTCGGCGAACCACTCGATGAAGGAAGCGGCGTAAACGATTTCGCCTTTGGCTTCGGCCAATGGCTTGCCTTGTTCCAGGGTCATCAGGCGAGCCAGGTCGTCCTGGTTCTCGATCATCAGTTCGAACCAGCGACGCAGTTTGCCTGCACGCTCTTTGGCGGTCAGTGCACGCCAGGCCGGCAGCGCTTTGTCAGCAGCTTCGATGGCACGGCGGGTTTCGGCAGCGCCCATTTTCGGCACGGTGCCCAGAATTTCGCCCGTTGCCGGGTTGTTGACCTTGATGGTCTGACCATTGTCCGCATCGACCCACTCGCCATTAATGAAGGCTTGCTGGCGGAACAATTGGGTGTCTTTAAGCTGCATGTCGGCTTTCCTTAACAGCACCGCGCGGGGCGGAGCAATTTTGTGATTGTCGAAAGGCGCCTTCAAAGGCTGCCGTCAGGGAAATCATTCACCGGGCTGAAGCACATAAATAGCGCACGTAATGGACTCGTGCGGTTCAGCACCCAGACAAGAGCGTTTGAAATCTCAAACGAATCCTAGGATCAAAGGGGGTAAAGGACAATAGGGCGTTCGAAAAAAAGAACGAAAACGTCCCATTTGCCTGTTTTTTCTGATCAACGTAACAAACGCAGGTTACGCTTGTGAAAACAGCAAGCGATTCAGCAGCATGGACGCCTGCCATGCATATGAGTATCATGGCGCCCGCATTGCACCAGTAGCTCAGCTGGATAGAGTACTGCCCTCCGAAGGCAGGGGTCGTGGGTTCGAATCCCGCCTGGTGCGCCATCTTCTACCCCTTGTATTACAAGGGGTTGGCTTCACTGCCAGAAGCCTGTCCTAGTCCTGAAAGTCGTTTTTGCCACAAATTTGCCACTCTTGAACGTGGCGGGAATGGTCGAAATGGCAACAATCAGGAATCGCGGCGAGTATCAGTGGGAAGCGCAAATCCGCCGCAAGGGCTATCCAGCCCAAAGAAAACCTTCGAAACCAAAGCCGATGCCCAAGCCTGGGCGTGCATGATCGAAATTGAAATCGACCGAGGCATTATTCTCTCGCGCTGATTTGAATAGATTCACCCTGCCAATTGAGAATTGACCCAGGGCGCGGACGGTCCTCCACTTTCTGTTTCGTCTATACCAGGGGCTGAACAAAGCCGCGGACGGAGACGGCCTCAAGCCATCATTGACTGACGACCACGGCAAGATGCATAGGGATCAGATCCATGGCAGGTTAGTGCTCATCTAAAGCACCTGAATTCCCGGGTTCCAGGTCGGCGTGGCGGTCAATATATCCAGCGAGCCGTCCAGGAAGGATAACCGTTCGATGGCTAGCAGATGATCTGTTCCCTCATTGACGGAGGAGATGCGTTTATCCGAAATGGTCCAATCCCCGGTTCCGTTCTGAGTCAAGGTATAGTCAGAGCAAAGGCCTGAGTAACGGGCAATATCCATACCGAGTCCACCGTCTAGCGTGTCGTTACCCCCTCTGCCTTCGAGAAGATCATTTCCGCCACCGCCCATGAGAATATTCGCCACCTCATTGCCCAGGATCATGTCGTTGCCGCCACCCCCGATCGCATTTTCGATTACGCAGTTGTAGGCAATGGCGATGTTATTGGTCATTTGGTTAGTTGAGGAATAGGTACCGCTAAGCAGCGAGATTTTCGAGGCGCTGTTCCATCCGCTCAAATCCAGTGTGTCATTACCCGCCGAATCAAACAGCGTCAGAACTGGAAAGGCGTTCTTGGTGATATCCGAGCGGTCTGTGGTAAAGAAATAAAGCTGCGCCGCCTGACCCGTGATCGTGCTATTGAATCCGTAGGTTGTGTTATCCGTCCGGGTTGTTGTCGAAACGCCGTAGATACTCTGAATCGCCTGGATATCATCGAGCATCGGTGTTTGGGCCGCGGCTGTATAACCGAAAGGCGAAATGTCTTCTCTGAACCAATCCGCCTGCATAGTGTTCGCGTCCCAAGCGGGTGAACTCACACCCACAAAGTCTTGATGCGGACGGTAATAGGACATGACGGAATAAGCCGTCACGTTCTGATAGTAGTCCACGGGGCCAGATCCCACGCCTGCATGTGCCAAGCCCAGCGTGTGGCCAATTTCATGCTCAACCGCCATGAAGCGGTATGCCGTCATGTTCTGTGGCAGAAACTTGTCGTTGTTGAACCAAACAGAGCCGATGGCCGGATAGGATCCGGTGGCGGTATTCGTATAGGTTGTACTTGACCCGAACTCAATATCCGAATAACCGGATGCCTCTGTTCCTGTACGTGTTATTTCCACAAAGGTCTGGGGAATAAGATCATCCCAGGTCATCAAGGCGAGGCGCATGGTCGCCTGCTGTTCTGGCGTGATCGCCTGAAAGCCGGCCATGTAGGTTGCGTTCTTGTTATCCATTCCGTCAGCTGTCGTCGGGAACGAATAGGTGATGATTCCCGGCGCCCCACCCCGCCAGCGATACCCTGTATCAAGGGTTGCCTTTACTTCGCTATCGCTTTGAAGAACCGAGTCGGTGACCAACGTAAATTGCAGGTGCTGCACCGCAGAAGTTTGACCGGCGCCATCTGTCTGGCGTACGTAAACGGTGTGAAGCCCCTGGCCGATGATGCCAGAAATCGTGTCACCGCTGCCGGTCTGCCAAGCGGAGATACCATCGATGCTGTACTCCCAGGTTGCCCCAGTGGCGAGTCCGCTGACCACAATTGTGCTATTGGCGGTCAGCAAATCATCCGCATGGCCGGTATCGTTCTGCAGAGCCAACGTAACCGGGGCAATCGGAGCGGTGATGGTCAAAGATGAAGCTGGACTGGAAACGCTAGTATTTCCTGCTGCATCCACCAACGATGCAGTGAAGCTATGGGTTCCCGAGGATAGTATGGGCGTCGAAACCTCGACCTGTCCGGCAGCCACCTCAGCGGACGTCAATACGTGGCGCAAAAATTCGGCGGTACCATCCCTCACCAACAGGATATCGCCAGCGACGGCATTGGTACCCAGCAAGTTGTAGCGCAGCAGCGGTGTTGTATCGTCCGTTGACCCGCCGGGTGCAATGTTGCCTGGCGTGGAGCCATCATCCGTTATGGCGGCAAGGGTTGGCATGCCCGGCGCTGTCGTATCCAACGTATAGGTCTGCGGCGCACTCGGCCCCGACACGTTGCCCGCCAAATCTGTCTGGCGCACCGTATAGCTGTGCGAACCCTCGCTCAGTGTAAAGCGGGTGCCAGTACCGGTCACCCACATGCCGTTGTTGTCCACTTGGTACTGCCAACTCGCCCCGGCTTCCAGCCCGCGCACGTTGACCATGTCATTGCTCGTGAGACTGTCGCTGCCCGAGGCCCCTGTGTCGGCAGCCAGCGCCGTGGACGGCGCCGCCACCGTGGTATCGATCACCACCGCCTGGCTGCTCACCGCACCGGATTGGTTCAAGGCATTGACCACCCGCGCCTGGAAGGTGTAGTTGCCCGCAGGCAGCACATTGCTCAGGTTGTCCAAGACGTAGTCGTTGCCGCTCAACAGCGACGCATCGTTCCAGCTGACCCCGTTATCCAGCGAAATCTGCACCTTCTCGCCCGCGCCCAGCGTGCCCGTCACCGTAGCCAGGACCCGTAGCGACTGCTCGTTGGTCACAAAGTCGCCGGTGTAGACACCCGAATCGAGGCTGATTGCCGTGATGTTGACGGTGGCCGTCGCTGCACGGGTTTCCACTATCACGTTGTAGGTCGCGCTGGTCACGCCAGCGTTGCCCGCCCCGTCCACCACTTGGGCGGTGAAACTGTGCGCCGCCGCGGCCAAACCGCTCGTGGCATAAGTCCAGGTCGTGCCGATAACCACGGCGTCGCCCAGATAGGTCGCGCCGTCGTACACTTTCACCACTTCGCCCGCATTCAGCGCCGCCGCCAGCGTGCCCGACAGCACCAACGAAGTGTCATCGCTCACGCCGCCGTTGACCACGTTACCCGTGATCGTGCCTGCGTCGTCGGCCGCCCCGGTGATTGCCACCGCCTGCATCGGCGCGACCTCAATGCCAAGCAGCACAGTGACCGGTGAACTGACATTGCCGGAAGGATCCTTCTCGATCACGGTGACCGGACCGTTGGTGGTCATGGTCGCTGGAACGTTGACCAACCAGGTGCCGTCACCCGCCACCGTGCCCCTGCTGGTGGTGGCATCCGGCCAGGTGACCACAATGGTGTCGCCCGGCGTGCCGGTGCCCGACACGTCCTGCGCGCCGTCGCCATTGCGGTCGCCGATCACCGCGGTTGGTGCATGCGGCGCGTTCGGCGTCGTCGGCGCGGCGTCATTCGCCCCCCCTCCGGCGGAACTGCCTGATCCGCCCCCGCCACTCGCGGCCGCCACAACACCACCCACTGCCAGCGCACCCAGCGCGGCCAAGCCGACAGTCCCCAAACCACTTGCACCACTCGCCCAGGCGAACAGGCCGGACTCGTTGTTGTCCGGGGTTAGGTACATCCGATAGTCGTTGCCCTCGGCCGTACTTATGGGCCCGCTCGCCTGCGTCAGCGAGACGGTCTCTCCATTGGCCTGCAGGGTATCGAAGGAGGCTATGCCGTCCTTGCCGACCTCGGGGAAGTAATCCTTGAGTACAAGACGCTCTTCACCCTCAATCTCTACCACAAGGTGCTTGCCAACGCGCTTGGTCACCATGTGTGCCGGCGCCTTGCCGGTCTTCTCGTCGATCACTTGATAGTGCACCCCCGATTTGGCGGCCACCTGGCTTTTGGCGGCGGTGAGAACGTTGCGCTCGGCAATGGCCTGAGGAGATTGCTGGATTAGAACGAGAGACATAAAAGGCTTTCCGCAAGAATGGAAAAGGCAGAAATCGAAAAAAGGGAAACGCGTCCGCCAGGGCTACACCAGGCTCATCTGCGCGTTAACCATAATTTTCTCGAACGTTTTAAAAAAAACCGGTCAAAGGGCCGCTCAACGTTCATGCAAGGCCTCTTTGAACGTTTTGGAGACGGGTTTGGTGAGGTAGGACAGGACGGAGTGCTTGCCTGTTTCGATGTCCACTGTTGCCGTCATCCCGGGCTGGATTTCGATTTTGCGATCCGGGCGCTGGGCGTTGTGCAGGTCCAGCGCCGTGTGGTCAACGTCCACCTGGACACGGTAGTAGGGGACATCGCCTTGCGGCGTCTGCTCAGACAACGTGTCCGGGCTGATGTAGCGCACCTTGCCGTCCAGCATTCCGTAAATGCTGTAGTCATACGCATCGAGTTTAATGGAGGTGGGCAAGCCCACACGCAACGTCCCCACATCGGCAGGCTTGAGCTTGGCTTCGATCACAAACTCACCCGAGGAGGGCACCAACTCCATCAACTCATCGCCCGGGCGCACCTTGGCCCCCGGCGTGGTGGTCTGAATATTTTTCACCTGCGCGTCCGCCGGCGAGTAAATCTCGGCGCGCTCATACATCGACTTGCGGTCGTTCAACTGCTCTTGCTGCGTTGACAAGTCTTCCTGGGCCTTGGTCATCTCCATTTGCGCATCCTGGAAGAACTTGCTCTGGCGGCTGGCAATCTGGCCTTGCAGTTCCGCCGCTTGGCGTTTGAGCCGGATGATGTCGGCCTTGCCGATGTCACCGGTCTTCAGGAGCGGGAGGTTCAGCGCCAGTTCCTCGTTCACCAGGGCCAGGCTTTTCTGCATGGCCGAGACGTCGGCCTGCAGCAGTGAGCGGCGTCGCTGGAACAACGCCTCTTGGTTGGAAACGAAATGGGGAAACGCTTGCACGTCCGGCGGGAATACCAACGGCAGCCCCAGTACCTCGGCGCGCAACCTGGCCAAGGTCGCCTGCAAAGCCGCTACCTTACCCTCGCTGTCGTTGTAGGCGGCCGCCACCTGACTGCGGTCCATTCGCACGAGCAACTGCCCTTTGGTCACGGTTTGGCCTTCTTGCACCAGCATCTCGCTAATGACGCCATCAATGGCCGCCTGGACCACCTGGGTCCGTGCGACCGAGATGACCTGCCCCTGCGCGCGGGAGGTCTGGGCGATCTCTGAGAAACTCGCCCAAACCAGCAGCACCGCCAACAGCACCGTGATACTGACAATGATCTTCAGATGCGAGCCCAGGGAAATGCATTCGTGCTTCATGACAATTTCTCACTCTGGGCGGCAACGCTGGGTCCTGTTGGGCGCACGGTGCCACTCGAAAGGTGCGCAGGCGCAGTGACGCCCGTCGATGCAAACGGCATCGGCGCGCCCGCAGGCGTAGTCGTGGGCGCGACCGATCGGGCGGGCACCTGAATGGCACGCAGCACGTCCTGTTTTGAACCGTCAGCCACTACGCCCTGCGTACTCAGGACCACGATGCGATCCACTAACGAGAGCAGTGCCAACTTGTGCGTGACCAGGATGAGTGTCTGGTTCACGCCGATTGATTGGCTCAGAGCTTTCAGGCAACGCGCTTCCGTGACGTCGTCCATGGAGGCGGTAGGCTCATCGAGCAGCCACACACTCGGTCTGGCCAGTAACAGGCGGGTCAGGCCCACTAGTTGCTTTTGTCCGCCCGACAAGCCGGTGCCGCCTTCGCCGATCTCCAGGTCCAAGCCTTGGGGGTGGCTCGCGACCACCGCAGCCAAGCCGGTCCAGCGACAGGCATCCAGCACCTGCTGTTCATTCACCCCATGCAGACCGGCCAGTAGGTTGTCGCGCAGTGAACCGGCCACCAGGCGGATATCCTGCGGCGAGTAGCCCAAGTGCTCGCTCAAGCACGCCCGGGAAATCTGCTGGATGTCCAGTCCGTCGAGCAGCACGCGGCCGGCCCTGGGGTGGTAGAGCCCGGCCAGGACCTTGAGCAGGGTACTCTTGCCTGCACCGATCGCGCCGAGAATAGCGACCTTCTCGCCCGCGCGGATGCGCAGGTTCTTGATCTGCAGCGACTGCGGCCGGCCCGGGTAGGCGAAGTGCAGGTCGTTGACCTCGTAGTTGCCCGAGACGTGCTCAGGTGTCAGCGGGTTGACCACTGCATGGTTGTCGAGCTCGAGCGTAAACACTCTCTCCAGCGTCTCCAGCGCGGCGCGCGCGTTGGCCCACTGGACGATCAGACCGGGCAATGCCGCCACCGGTCCGAGCACGCGCCCCGACAGAATGGAGCAGGCGATCAGGACACCGGAGGTCAGGTTGTTGTCCGTGACGGCCAGGTATGCCCCAACGCCCACCAGCCCGACGTAGCTGGCCTGCTGGATGAACGCGGCGATGTAGGAGGCCTGCTCGCTGTAATGGCGCATCTTCACGCCATCTTCCGACGCCGCTCGCTCGACCAGGTCCCATTGGGCCTGCTGGCGCCAGCGCGAGCCGAACGCCTTGATGCTCTCGGCGCCCTCCACGGACTCCACCAGCAGCCCCAGTTTTCGGTTGGCCAGGGCGTTACCCGATTGCGCGTGACCGGCGATCTTGCCACGGTAGTACAGGCCGACAGCCACCGACAGCAGCAGGAAGAGCACCGGCACCGTAGCCACTAATGGCCCTGCGAGTAAGGCGATGACCGCCAAGAACAACAGGGCGAACGGCGCATCCACAGCGAAATACATCGTGGCGGTGGACATAAAGGCGCGGATTTGCTCGTAACTTCGCAGTTGCGCGGACAACGAGCCGACACTGGAGGGGAACTGATCCATACGGATCGTCAGCAAGCGCTTGAAAATCTGGTGTGACAACGACAGGTCCATGCCCTTGATCGAGTGCTCCAACACACCCGAACGGGCCATCTTGATGAGCAATTCCAGCAAGGCCGCCAACACCGCACCGAGGGTGAGCACCAGCAGGGTGGAAACCCCCTGGGTCGGCATGACACGATCATAGACCTGCATGCTGTACAACGAGCCACCGAGCGCCAGCAGGTTGCCCACCAGGGCGGCGCCGGCCGCCCAAGCGAACACTTTTTTGTGGGACAGTAAGGCGGCGCGAAACATCGCACGGGCCGTGGTTTGGCCTTTGACGCCGGCGACGTTCGCCGGGGCGATGGCAGTGAATACTGATTGTGCTGGCACTTCGTCGAGCATCCGGACCTTGTCGATGCCCTCGAAGCGCCAGTGCCCCACCTGGTCGCGTCCCACGACCATCCCCCAGCCTAGTGCCGGCACGAACCCGATCATAGGCAGTTGCAACTCGTTCGGGCTACCGACCCAATGTGCAGCCCGCAATTCCATCAAAGTCAGCAACGCCGCCACAGCGCCGACCTCTTTTTGTACACCCTCCTGCCGGGGCTCTGTGGCGGAGAGGGTGAGCAGTCCCTTGAGACGGCGCATTGATGGCTTGTCACGATCCGGGAACAGCGCATGGCACTTCCCACAGATCCAGTTCAATTGGCTGGCGAACGGGTCGCCCTTTATGTCGCTAGTCATTGGCGTGGGTCATCCAGAGGGGTTCGCCGCAGTAAAGGGCGAGTCGGTAACGGCTGGTCACGCGCTGCGCGGTCAGATCCATGACCGCGATTTCGGCAAAGGAGAGTTCGCGCGCGGCATTCAACATGTCCAGCCAGCTGCGCTTGCCCGTGTTAAAAAGCCGTTCGTAGGACCCCAGCACATTCCCGGCGGCCTTGGCATTGGCCTCGATGTCCGGCTTGCTTTCCATGGCCGAGCGCAGGTTTTCGTATTCGCTGCGCACGCGGCTTTCCAGATCCGTCAGTGCCGCTTCACGGTTGGCCTGCGCCACCTCTACCCGCGCCTGGGCCGAATTCGCTCGCGACAGCGATGACAGGCCTGCACCCGGCGTGAACTGCAGTTGCAGCATCACCGCATTGTCTGAGTTGTGACCCAGGTTCGACTGGGCCTGCTCATTCTGGGCCACCAAGGACAGGGTCGGGTATATCGCCGCCTTGCTCACGGCGGCGTCGCCACGGGTGGCCTCGATGTCCCGCGACAGGCGCCGCAGCGTGGGGCTGAAATCTTCCGCGAGCGCTACAACGTCCTCCAGCCCCGCTGGCATCGAGCCGGAGTGCTCGATCTGGACGTCGGCGCGCGTCAGCCGCCGGCCTACCAGTTGGGACAGTTGGGCGAGAGCGGCATCCTCAGCCGCCTTGGTCGAGATGAGTTCCGCTCGGGCACCCGAGCGGCGAGAGCGCACCAGCTCAAGGTCGCTGGAGGGAGATGCGCCGCCCTCGACACGACGCTGCATGCTTTGCTGGTAGCCGTCCAGTCGAGCGAGTAAGCGCTCCAGCACCTGCTGCCTGCCGCGCGCCTGTACGAAGTTCTGGTAGGCGGCGGCCACGCTGAACGCCAGGTCCTGCCGGGCCTCCCCCACACTGTATCGGGCCGATTGGGCGCGCGCCTTGGCCGCATCCAGTCCGGCCGTCAGACGTCCGCCGGCCCACAAGGGCTGTGACAGGCTCGCCTTGGTGGTTTGTTCGCCGGAGTGGCCCTGTTCAACCTGGAGGGAGGGCGTGGGCAGGAATTGTTGCCACGCGCCATCCTGTTCAGCGTCCGCCGCGTTCACTGCGGCGCGGCTGGCGGTAACGCTCGCGTGCGTGCTTGCCGCTTCCTCTGCCAAAGCATCCAGCGATAGCGCCCCATCCGTGATTCGGGTGCTAGTCAACGGCTGTACACCCAACGCTCCATAGAGGCCCTCGCTGTTCGTCCAGCTCGCCTGCGTCGACGACGTACCATGCACCGACGGCGCCAGAGCGCCGAGAACACAGGTGACGACCACGCGTGAAAGGCCCATGAATGATGTTGTGTGGAGATAATTCATTAAAATAGGTGTTCCGACATTGACGATAACGTCACCGTCTTTGTTTGTTGCCACAAAGGAAAATTGCGATGCCGGAAAGACCGATCATCCGCTCGCGGTATTGTTGCTACAGGACACCAAGGTCTTGCCCGGGGGTTGAGGGTTCAAGCCCGCTTTGACAATCACCACCTCCGTGCTTGTGACTGTCAGAGCGAACTCAGCCGTCTTGCCCAAATTGGCCGCTCGCGCTTACCAGGCGTACTTCACGCCGACTTGGAACTTGCTGGCGGTATAGTCATGCTCGCCACTTTCGATCCCGACCTGACCCCAAACGCTCACGGCGGTGCTCAGGTTGCCCTGCAGGCCAACTTTGGCCTCCAGGCGATCTTCGGGCAGCGCGTCATGCACCTTCATTCCATCGAATTCAATAGCCTGTGAGCTTGGACCGTGCCACCAGTTAACTTCGGCAATCGGCTCGATGCCTGAAACACCTCCCAGGTCACCGTGCAGGCGTACGCCCAAGCGTGTCGTCAGCGTCGTATCCACCTGGCCTGAGACCACCGTTCCAGTGTGCTCTGTGTGTGAATTGGCCCGGTACTTCGAGTTGATCACTTGGGCTTGCGGCTCGATGTACAGCTTTGTGTCCTTGCTCTCATGGATAGCGATCGAGTAACCCGTTTCCAGCGATGCCGACAGATTGCTCGACCTGTAGTCCTCGCTTTCCAGCCCCTGGCCTTTAACCTGGTTGTCGAACTTGCCGTACATCAACCAGCTGTCCACGTAAGGGCCAGACCGGGTGTCTTGATGACCGAACCAGGTGCCGTATACACCGACGCTATAGCCATTCACCGAGCCATGTGAACTCAGGCTGCCGTTATCGGCGCGGTTGTCGCTCGTGCCGTACGCGCCCATCGCGCCGACCCGGACACTGCCGTCGGCCCCGTCACTGAAATGCAGCAGGTCGCCGCCACCATGTATCAGCGAAATCGTGTCGGACAGGTCCTGGCGGCCCGCGCCTGTACGGTCGCTGCTCTTGTTGACCACCCGCAGCCAGCCATTGGTGTCACCCGATGTGCTCTCATCGTCGCTCTGTGCTGAAAATTGGCGATCATGCAGCGTGTGGATCAGCATGGTCGAAGCGGCTTCCTTGTTGTTCAGATAGCTCCCTACCTCAGGCCGAAAACGCTGAGAGGGCATGGGGGTATCAGGCTGCTCGCAAAGCGAGCGGTCATTAACGCAGTCCACCGAACTCAGGTACCAGTCATCAGCCACCCCGTTGTTGCCGCCCCGCACCAGGTAATAGTCGTAGGCGCCAGCGGCGATTGTGCCCGTACCGGCGCGGTAGCCGTCCGAGGTCGGCGCCAGGCTGAATGCGTCAGTCTCGGTCGTTGCACCATTGCGCGTCTCGACCACACGAATGCCCTGGTCCGTTTGCGCGCCATTACCCCCCGCGTGGCGGATGATCAGCCCGGTGGTGCCGGTGGCGCGGCCGCCGTCAATCACGATACGGTCACTCACCGATCGATCGTCACCCAGGACGGTATACAGTTCTACCGTGCCACCTCGACCGACCCAGTTGCTGGCGGTGAGGGTACGGCCTTGGCTCAAAGGTAGCGTGGTCGGCTCGACAAACTGGATGGCGCCGGCCAGATCGACGTTATCGACAAGTGAGCTGTCGGTCATTCTCCAGATGCTGGTTGAGTCGATCTTGACGTCTGTCGGGTCGATCCAGCCGGTCAGGCTCGCGCCATTCTGCAGGGTCAGGCGGGTGCCGCGGGTGCCGATGATATTGCTGGTCAGTTGTGCACCACCATCGATGCCGTCAAGCACCAGCTCGCCGCCTCGCAATTCAGTGATGCCGGTCCAGCCCGTTTGGCCAGTCAGGGTCAGCGTGCCATCACCGGTCTTGATCAGGCTACCCGCTTTCGTACCATCGGTAATATCTCCGCCATACGCAGTGTTGTCGGCTGTCGTGGAGTTATTGGCCGTCAGTGTCGCGCCGTTGAGCCGGATTTCTCCACCGGTGCCGGCCAGACGGTTGGCGGTTTGGTCGTTGCCATTGAGGTCAAGCACGCCGTCATTGACGATCACATCGCTGCTGCTGGCGAAGCTGTCAGCCACATCTGTGCGCAGGGTTCCGCCATTGAGGGTAGTGCTGCCGGTGTAGGTGTTGGCGGCCGACAGTACCAGCAGGCCCCCACCCGATTTGCTCAGGCTCTTCCCGTCCCAGCCGCTGGCAAAGCCACCGGCTGGCAGGCTCTGGTCGGCCAGGATGGTATCAATCTGAAACGCAGTATCGTCCTTGACGGTGAAATCGCCCGTACCCTGGGTCTGTCCGCCATCATTCCAGGCCATCCGGAACCCAATGTTGTAATTCTTGCCGTCGGCCGAGATGTGACCGTCTCTAAGCAGATAATCCAGACCGGTCTGGGCATTCTGGCTATTGGTGAAGTCCCCGGTCACGCCGTTGGTGGCCTGTATGAGGGTATAGAGGCGCTGAGTCACTTCGCTGGCCTTGACCGCTGAGGTGGCGTTCGGACTGAAACCGTCAAATGTGAACAGGCCATCCAGGCTCGCCGAGTCCGCCTTGATCACCGGCCGGGTCGCGTCCAGGGTGACCTTGAGGGTCGCATTGGCGGCTTGGGTAAACACCCCTCCCACCGCCAGGGTCGAGTGATCCCGGCCAAGATCGGTCGTGGCGCCAGCCTGCGTGGTGTAATTGCCCGTCGTGGTAAATGCGTCCGTCTGCTCGAACCGCAGCGTGCCGCCCTGGACCTCCACGCTGGCGACCTGCGAACCGGCACCCGCTACGGTCACGCTGTCGGCGGTGGTTTTTTGCAACGCGCCGCCGTGCAGCACGCCATTCGCGGTCCCCGCCCGGAAGTCGAACAGGCCCGACGCATTCACCGTAGTGTCCGCGGCCAGCGTGCCACCGCTGAGCTGGTAGGTGCCCAGGTTCAGCGTCCCGCTCTGCACGGTTCCGCCGAACTGCTTGAGAGCCGTCTGGGTCTGGGCGGTTCCGCCAAGATCAAGCGTGCCACCCGAGACGGTCGTGGTGCCGGTGCTGGCCCCCAGCGTTCCCGCGCCTGTGAGTGCCAACGTACCGGCATCGACGGTGGTGCCACCGGTGTAGGTGTTGGCGGCCGACAGTTCCAGTAGGCCCCCGCCCGATTTGTTCAGGCTCTTCCCGTCCCAGCCGCTGGCAAAGCCACCGGCTGGTGCGCTTTGGTCGGCCAGGACGGTATCAACCTGAAACGCGGTATCGTCCTTGACGGTGAAATTGCCCGTACCCTGGGCCTGTCCACCATCGGTCCAGGCCATCCGGAACCCGAGGTTGTAATCCTTGCCGTCGGCCGAGATGTGAGCGCCTCTAAGCAGATAATCCAGATCGGTGTTGGCATTCTGGCCGTTGGTGAAGTCCCCGGTCACGCCATTGGTGGTCTGTATGAGGGTATAGACACGCTGAGTCACTTCGCTGGCCTTGACTGGCAAGGTGGCGTTCGGACTGAAACCGTCAAACGTGAACAGGCCATCCAGGCGTGCCGAGTCCGCCCTGATCACCGGCCGGGTCGCATCCAGGGTGACCTTGAGGGTCGCATTGGCGGCTTGGGTGAACACCCCTCCCACTGCCAGGGTCGAGTGATCCCGGCCAAGATCGGTCGTGGCGCCAGCCTGCGTGGTGTAATTGCCCGTCGTGGTAAATGCGCCCGCCTGCTCGAACCGCAGCGTGCCATCCTTGACTTCCACGCTGGCGACCTGCGAACCGGCACCCGCTACGGTCACGCTGTCGGCGGTGGTCTTTTGCACGGCGCCGGCGCCGCGCAGCACGCCGTTCGCGGTCCCCGACCGGAAGTCGAACAGGTTCGACGCATTCACCGTACTGTCCGCGGCCAGCGTGCCATCGTTGAGCTGGTAGGTGCCCAGGTTCAGCGTGCCGCCCTGCACGGTTCCGCCGAACTGGTTCAGGGTTGCCTGGGTCTGCGTGGTTCCGCCCAGATCAAGCGTGCCACCCGTGACGGTCGTGATGCCGGTACTGGCCCCCAACGTTCCCGCGCCACTCAGTGCCAACGTGCCGGCGTCGACGTTGGTGCCGCCGGTGTGGGTGTTTTTGCCGGTCAGTTCGAGTCTGCCGGAGCCAGACTTGGTCACCATCCCCGTACCGGAAATCACACCACCATAGGCAGCGTCCGTTACCTGTTCAAATTGAACTCGGCCGTTGTTATTGATGTTTTTCGGAAAATCATCTCCTGCACCTTTCAGTGTTCCGCCATTGTCGACCAGGGTGGTTCCGGTGAAATAGCCATAGTAGTTTCCCAAGACGAGGGTGCCGGCTTGTACATCGAATGTGGCCGGTCCGGTTCGGTCATTCGGCCCCAGCACGCCACTTAAAGTCCAGGTGCCCAGACCTGTTTTGTTGATGTACGTAAAGTTCTTAATCCTTCCGGACATAACATCCGAATGTCCGGCCTCCGCGTCCAGGCGCAATGTATTAGTACCGCCACCACCATTGAGGTTTCCAGAGAAAGTTGAATTATTTCCAAGGGCAACGTTGTCATTGCCACCCTGGAAATTCAAGTTGCCTTGTACGATTGCTCCAGGTCGATTGATAAAATCAATCCCTACATTTCCGTAACTGCCAAGTGCCTCACCATTCGCACCGGCAATGATGGTCCCAAAGTTGTCGATTCGATTCCGGCCATGGCCAATCATCCCCCCGCTGTTTTCAAAGAAAATGGCAGAGCTTGCGCCTCCACGAATCGTGCCCTTGTTTATGACCGTGTTCCCATCTCCCAAGGCGTTTATCGCTTCACTGTTACCAGCAGGGCCGACTGCGGTTACACTGGCGCCGACACCGATAGTGAGCGTGTTTCCGTAGCCGAATTCGATCGTATTCGCGCCTACCCCGTACTGACCGTAGGAGTTACGTCCGGCGTTTCTGAGAGAGGCACCCTCTTCCAAGGTAATAGAACCATTATTGCCAAGTGCAATTCCTGTGGCATCACCAATATTGAGTTGGCTACCGGCACCTAGTACAACGCTGAACCCATCGACAGTCGACGCGCTGCCAATCGGCGAGGTATAAGGATTCGGATTGCTAGCGTCGCAAACTACGGAAGTCGTTGTTGCAACACAGTTAGCATTAACGGGAGAGACGGCTAACAGACTGCTGCTGGCTATCGCTGCAACGACAGAACTTCTACCGAGTGTTCTCTTCTTGCCGCGTGCGAACTCTGACGTTACCACCCAGACCTGGAGGGCCTCACTCCAAATCAAACAATAGTTTTTTTTGTTCATTTGCCTTCAATTCCAATATCGACATGATGCGTACTTTGGCTGCGCAACATGCCAGCTCGGCCAGCAGCAGTCAGTGCTCTGCACTTAAATCCGTTAGTAATAATAAAGAACTATCCATGTACTTTTTTATTGATCATCGAGTGCGCAAACGCTCCCCGACAACCCCAAGGAAGAGTGACGATCAACGCCTTACGAAATAACTTTAGCCGCGACAGGGTGGGGAAGTTTGCCTTTATATAATCGTCAATTAGGTATCGCGTCACATACATCAAGAACAATCACACTCCTGGCGATCATAGGAGTTCAATTGTTCTGCAACTGCCGTGGATAACCACTGCCATCCCCACTCACGATGAGCTCCGGAACGAGTTCCGCAGATTGCAGGCTTCCATAGGCTAGGTTTTCGGGCGCGAATTAAGCCTGATGCCCCAACCGCTCATCAGACAATAAAACTTTTAAGTCGCCGCCTGGCCAGCAAGGAAGCTAGCCATGTTAAACGTTCATCACAGGACTTATTAGATGGACGCCCTTGCCTGTAAGTATCAGGCGGAACGAGCTTAGAAGGATATAGGGAAATCCTGAATTTCAGAACGGGTCAATATGCAACGAACATCATTGCTTTTTGAGGGGCAGCTCGGAGCAACAGGCCCGGCTCCGCGTAATTCCAGTCATCACTACCTGCAATACTCGCCGGAGCGCTGCGCCGGTGCCGCCATGACAAACAATCGACACTGACGGCTTCCACATGCTGGCCTCCATCATCAAGGGAAAGGTCTCAAGTTGAACCTGGCACGCTGCGTCGCGACCTGACCAGCTTCAACCATACCGGAGAGCAGCTGATATCAGCCGACTCCCGTTTAAAAATCATACCGTTTTGTTGCAAAAATTCAGCGCAAAGACTTGGGCGTCGTCGGCCGCTTTCTGCAGCATTTGCACGGCCCTTGCCTGCATAAATTCTGGGTTATCCAGTTTTTCGGACTGCTGCAGCAAAGACTTTGCCAACTCCAGCTGCGAGTAAATATCAGCGAGCTTTGCCCGTGCATCATCTAAGGCTTCATGTAGTTTCACTAGAAACTCCCTTACGATTCATTACAGATACGCCTAAAAATACAAACTCAAACCTGCTTCACTTGATAGCAATCATTTGCGCCTGACATTAACCAGCTCATCGCACTATTGAAAAGCCCCACAAACCGCCACAATATTATTCGACGCCACCGCCTATCTATAACGTTACCATTTGATATTTCAGCGCGAGAACATCCTAGGTCGAATATCTCACCAGAGCCAACCAATAGCGGCCGTCTCTGATGGATACTCTTGAAGCTTCCCTAAGGAAAGCCCGCAATTAATTCGCGGGGCGCTTAAACTGTAAACTGAGTCACTATCTTGTTTAAACTTATGGCCAACTTCGATAGCTCATTACTGGCAACGGACGTCTGGTCCGCAGCCGCTGCACTCTGAATCGATAGATCCCTAATACTCATCAGGTTCTGGTCCACGGAGCGGGCGACCGCTGCCTGTTGCTCAGACGCTGTAGCGATCAGCAGGTTTCTTTCGTTGATATCAGTCACCGCCCTGGATATTTCCCGGATCGCCTCCCCGGCTTCGCGCGCGATCTCCAGAGCTTTGATCGCCTCATCCCTGCTTAGGTGCATCGAAAGAACAGACTTGTCCGAGCCCGACATAATGCCACTCATCATTTGTTCGATTTCCTGCGTCGACTCCTGGGTTCGATGAGCCAGGGCCCGGACTTCGTCAGCCACCACGGCAAATCCACGGCCTTGTTCACCGGCGCGAGCAGCTTCAATGGCGGCGTTCAAGGCTAATAGATTGGTCTGCTCGGCAATGGCCCGAATCACGTCCAGCACCTTTCTGATGCCTTGAGTCTGCTGCGCCAACACTTCGAGGTCGTTGCTGGTCTGGCCTACAGAGCCGGCCAGGTTTTCGATCGAGGAAATCGTCCGCGTGACCCGATCCAGGCCCGTATGGGCGGCTGTATTGGACTGCTGTGTAGATTGAGAAGCGGAAACCGCATTGCGGGCAACATCTTCGACCGCCGCCGTCATCTCGTTGACGGCCGTCGCGGCCTGTTCGGTTTCGAGATTCTGTTGTTGTACACCCGCTTTCGACTCATGGGTGATGGCACTCATTTCTTCAGATGCCGATGCCAGCAAGGAAGAAGATTCGGAAATGTTATTGATCGTGCCTCTGAGATTAGTCAGCATCGTCGCCGCGGACCTTTGCAGCTCGGTCAACTCATCGGCACCCGACACTTCCACATTGCTCCGTAAATCGCATTCGGCAATTTTCTGATTGACCAACAGCAATGATTGCAACGGTAACACGATGCTTCGTGTGAAGATTATCGCGATGAATACAGTCGCCACCAAGCCGGCAACAATGATTGTAATCGCTGAAATAAGACCACTGTCGAAGGCTTCGCGCGCATTCACTCCCGACTTTTCTGCACCCTCTGTATTCAAGGCGATCAACTGATCAATATTGCTCATCAGTTCTTCCGCCGCCGGTGCAGTCACCTCCTGAATATAGGTAAAGGATTCGGCCTGGGATTTGTCAGCTTGCGCCAAAAAAACCTGTAATTTATCGCGGTAATGCTTCATTGACTCCAGCACTTTCTCATATTTAACCCGCTCAGCCTGAGAGGAAACTCTAGGCGCATAGTTTTGAGAGAGCTCAACGAACTTTTTGTCCAAATCGACTACTTTGGTGCGTGCCGCCTCCTTGCCCGTCGTCCCTTGCATAACGTAGTAAAGCAGCGAAAGGCGAAGCTTATAGGTGGTCGTCCTTAACTCGGATAAGTTCTGTATGCTCGGAAGCCAATCGACCTCCAGCTTTTTCGCTTCAGAACCAATTTGTGACATTTTCCATACAGACAATCCGCCCATAGATATAAGCAAAAGGCAAATAATGCCAAAACAAAGTGTTGCACGCGCGCCTAACCTGATATTTCTTATAATCATTTTTTAGTCTCAGTATCTATGTATCGTTTTTAGACTCCCGGCGCCAACAGCCAAAGCGGGATAAAGCGTTAAACGCCTCACAATAACCAGCCAGGCGCGACGGGAATATCAGGCAAAACCTAAACGCAAAACTTGAGATTGCCGGCGGGCTAATACAAATTGGCAAGGAGAGGATGGAGGATACAGAACGGGGGTGTTACAAGACCTAAAGAACCCAGAGAGCCCGTAAACGCGATGCTGATCGATTTCCCGGAATATTGGACAGTCCGATAGAGCGTGAACGGTGATGATGACTCTGGAGTGACAACAATCGGTCGATTCTGCCTGTCGCCACCTGCAACGGGTCGATCACTGTCGATCACTGTCGATCACTGTCGATCAACTACAGACAGCTAGTCAGCTTGAATGCACACGACTGGTCATTTGGAGCATGCGGCTGGACTGAAATCGATCGGGCTTGCCACAAATTCACCACGCTCACCCCGCTAACCGGGGCGAAAAACCGCTACCTCCAGCGACCACAACCCTTTGACTCCCCCCAGCTAATCTGCGCCAACGTATTGATTCTAAGCGTCGGCTTTTAGGACTCCGAAGGCAGGGGTCGTGGGTTCGAATCCCGCCTGGTGCGCCATACGCAAAAACGAGAAAGCCCCGGACCGCACGGTTCGGGGCTTTCTCGTTGTCGCCGGAACCGGTCAGATCCGGAAACTGCCCACCAATTGCTTCAAGCGGCTGGCCTGCTGTTCCAGGTCCGAGCAGGCGCTCAAGGTGAACTGCAGGTTCTGCATGCCTTCCTGGTTCAGCATGTTGATCTCGTTAATGTCCATGTTGATCGAGTCAACCACGGCGGTCTGCTCTTCCGTGGCGGTGGCCACCGACTGGTTCATCCCGTCGATTTCACCGATGCGCTGGGTCACGCTGCCCAGGCGCTCGCCCGCCTGGTTGGCAATCGATACGCTGTCCTGGCTATGACGCTGGCTTTCACCCATGGTATTGACCGATTCACGGGCGCCGACTTGCAGCTCCTCGATCATGTTCTGCACTTGTTGCGCCGATTCCTGAGTGCGGTGAGCCAGATTGCGAACTTCGTCAGCGACCACGGCAAAGCCACGCCCCGCCTCGCCAGCACGCGCCGCTTCGATGGCCGCGTTGAGCGCCAGCAGGTTGGTTTGCTGGGAGATGCTGGTAATCACTTCGAGGATCTGACCGATGTTCACGGTCTTGCTGTTCAGCGTTTCGATGTGCGAACTGGAGGTGACGATCAGGTCCGACAGACGGTTCATGGCCTGAATGCTGCGATCGACCACTTGCTGGCCTTCTTCGGCCAAGTGGCGGGCGGAGCTGGCGTGTTGCGAAGCTTGCGCGGCGTTATGTGCGATTTCCTGGGCGGCAGCCCCCAGTTGATTGATCGCGGCGGCGACGCTGTTGGTTCGGTTGACCTGCTCGTCGGAATTGACCATCGAAGAGTTCGATGCGCTCACGACCCGCAGGGCCACTTCGTTGACCTGCTCGGTGGCCGACGACACTTCGCGGATCGAGGTGTGAATACGCTCCACGAAACGGTTGAAGGCGTTCCCGAGAATGCCGAACTCGTCCTGGGTATGAATGACCAGGCGCTTGGTCAGGTCGCCCTCACCTTCGGCGATATCTTCCATCGCCTTGGTCATGGCCTGCAGAGGTTGCAGCAGCAGACGAATCAGCATACCCAGCAGGGCAATAATGAAGACCACGGCGAACAAGGTGGCAACAACCGCCGACGCACGGAATTCACTAAGCCTGGAAAAAGCCTTGTCCTTGTCGATGGACAGGCCGATGTACCAGTTCACCGAAGGCAAGCCCTTGACCTGGGCGAACGTGACGAGACGGGTTTGGCCATTGGCCTGGACTTCGGTCAACTCGCCGTTGATCCGTGGCGTACCCTGCGGGAAGAGGTCGCTCAGGCTCTTCATTTGCATGTTTTTGTCGGGGTGGACCAGCACCTTGCCATCGGAACTGACCATGAACGCGTAACCCACTCCGCCCAGATCCAGCTTGTTGATGATGTCGACCAGCGCACCGAAGCTCACATCGCCGCCAACCACGCCGACGGTCTGCCCCGACTTGCGGATGGCCGCCACCATGGAGACCACCAGCGTGTTAGTGGCCATTTCAACGTACGGCTCGGTCATGGCGACACTATTGCTAGCTTCGGCCAGCTTGTACCAAGGGCGTGTACGCGCATCGTAGCCGTCGGGCATCTTCGCATCAGGCAGGATGGCGAACTCGCCTTTGGTGGTACCGACGTAGGTGCTGGGGAAACTCGACACCAGCGTTTTCTGCGCCATCAACGTAGTGATGCTGGCCATCTCCGGGTTCAAGGCCGCGTTTTGCGCCAGGTTTTCAACCAGCAAGGTGCGACCGTCAAACCAGTTCTTGATGTTGGCTGCTGTCACTTCGCCCATTTCATGGAGGTTGTTTTCCAGATCCTTGCGAATGGCGTTGCGCTGGAGGTAGTCGTTATACAGCGTGAATAGCGTGAAGGCGGCTACCACGATCAACGACGCCGCAAGAAGGATCTTGTGGCTGAATCGGAGGTTTTTATTCATAACGGGTCGTGTCCACGAAGGCGTTATTGGTGATTGGCACGAGCATTGGAGACCAAGCGGTCGTCATGCTACGGCTCTATATCGACCACCCGCATGAAATACTGAACATCATTGTTCGTTTTTCTATACGCGGAAGAATCCCCGGTAATTTCGAAACTGGATGCGGAACGTTGCTATGAAGGCAGGAGGGCGCGGACTCGAATCGCGTCTGACACGCGATGAAATAGATGTGAGAAAGCTTCAGGTGCGATGGGGTTGGTTTTTCTGTGTGCCACAAAAAAACCGCCGAAGCGGTTTTTGTTATTCCGTCGTCCAATCAAACTCGTCGTACTCATCATCCTCGTCGTCCTCGAAAAATTCCTCTTCAAGGTCGTCATCCTCAGCCGCTTCTGGCTGATTCAGCAGAAAATCCTTACGACTCTCGGTAATCGCACGCCGCAGTTCCTCACCCTTTTCCGGGCAGTTGAGCATTTGGGCGATGCGGTCGATTTTCTTTGTCACGGCATGCTCCAACGCATCGGCTATGGCCCGATAGTGCGCGCTTTCGGGCCTTTTTGCCAAATGGTGGTGCGGTTTGCCGATCAGTTTTTCTGCATTTCCTTGAGTCGATTGCCGAGATTTTCTTTGGGGAACCGTTTTTGCAGGTCGGCCAGGAGCTTGTCGGCGGCTTGGGTTTTTCCGGTTTTTTGCAGGTGGATGACTTCGCGCAGTTGTTCGTCCAGGGATTTTGCCGGGGCTGCTGCGCGCTTGCTGGCTTTGGCTTCATCGGCCAAGTTGGCGCCGAATGATTCCTGTTGTGCCGGCGCTGCCGATTCCACCATGGGCGCTGCGGGTGCAGGCATGGCTGCGGCGGGAGCGGTGAGTGAGCGGGCAGTGGCTGGCGAGGCGAGTTCGGCTTCCTGTTTGGCCTGAGGTGCGGCGGCTTTGGGCGCGGGCGCAAAGTCGTAGCTCGGCACCGATTCGGGCGCTCGTTGCACCAGCGCCAGCATCAACCCGACGCCGACGAGACTGGCGAATGCCACTTGCCAGCGCGGTTGCTGGCAGGCGTGAATCCAGCGTTGCCACAGACCTGGCTTCGACGTCGGCACTTCGCGCTGCGCAGCGGCCAGGATAAACGCATCGAGATGGGCCGGTGGCTCGCCGCTCCCGTGCTCGCGGTAATGCTTGAGTACCTGCTCTTCAGGTGTCGGACGGGCGTCAGTCATGTCAGTACCTCCTCGGCCAGCAGCCGACGCAGTTTTTGCTGGGCGTAACGCAGGCGGCTCTTGACCGTTTCCAGCGGTGTTTCGGTGAGGGTGGCAATCTGCGGCAGGTCCAGATCGCTGTAGGCGCGCAGCAGGAACACTTCACGCTGGTCGGCGGGCAGGGTTTGCAGGGCGTTGTCTAGACGTTGACTGTCGCGGCTCAGGCTTAGCAGTTGTGCTGGATCGGAGGCTTCGTCGGGCAATGCGTGGACTTGTTCGTCATAGGTATCGTGCAGCGGTTGATGAACACCGTGCTTGCGCCAGTGATCGATCAGACGGTTGCGGGCAATCTGGTACAACCAGGTACGAAAAGTCGCCCTGCCCTGTGGCTGACTAACGCTGCGGATCAGACTCAGCCAGGTTTCCTGATACACCTCTTCGGCCCGCTCCGCGCTGCCGCTGAGCCCCAGCAGAAACCGGTACAACCCCTGACGGTGGCGCGTGTACAGAATCTCGAACGCCGCTCCGTCGCCCTCGCGATAACGGGCCAGCAGCGATTCGTCGCTGCTGGCCTCCTGATTGTTCGCTGGCGCGAACAGTTGGCTGATGAACCCCTTGAGTCGGCTCACTATTCAACTCGTCGTTCAGTGACTGTGGAATTCGACGCCCTGGTGGTGCACAGGCTCTGCGCCAGCTCCACCAACTGCACGAACTCGCTGCGCAGGCCAAAGCGATCATCGCCCCGCGCACCACGGGCCAGTGCTTCGGTGTCTTTCAGGCTGAATTCGCCGGTATAGCGGCCCTCCTTGAGCTGCTGGGAGAACGCGGCTACGGCAGCGGCAAATCGCAGGTCGTCACTGGCTGGTTTCACGCTATCCGTGATAGCTCGTTCGATGAGACGACTATTCCCACCACCCGGCAGCTGATAACGCACACGCAGCATCGCCAATTCCCCATTCTTGTCGGAACCAGCAGCGCCCGGCTGACGATAGCGCAGCGGCTCCAACCAACCCTTCTCGCCCACCGGAACAATTTCGTACAACGCCGTCACCGTATGCCCTGCCCCGATTTCACCCGCATCGACCTTATCGTTGCTGAAATCCTCACGCTTCAGCGCGCGGTTTTCATAGCCCAGCAGTCGATATTCGCTGACCTGCGCCGGGTTGAACTCAACTTGCAGCTTCACATTCTTCGCCATCACCGCCAGGGTCGAGCCGAGTTGATCCACCAGCACCTTGCGCGCCTCACGCAGGTTATCGATGTAGGCATAGTTACCGTCGCCGGCATCGGCCAGTTGCTCCATCAGGTGTTCATTGTAGTTATCCACACCGAAACCCAGGGTGGTCAGGGACACGCCCGTCTTGCGTTTATCCACAGCCATTTGCTTGAGGCTGTCGAAGTCGCTGATGCCGACATTGAAGTCACCGTCGGTGGCCAGCAGGACGCGGTTGATGCCCTTGGGGATAAACGCCTGTTGCGCTTGTTGATAAGCCAGTTCGATGCCCGAGGCGCCGGCGGTGGAGCCACCTGCGGTCAATTGGTCGATGGCGGTACGAATCTTCGCTTTTTCTCGTCCGGAAGTAGGCTCCAGCACCACGCGGGATTCGCCGGCATAGACCACCAGCGACACCCGGTCCTCTTCGCGCAGTTGATCGACCAGCAACTTCAGCGTGCTTTTGACCAGCGGCAAGCCCTCGCGACGGTCCATCGAGCCGGATACGTCCACCAGAAACACCAGGTTCGCCGGGGCCAGTTCCGCCACTGCGCGGTCCGAGGCCTTGATGCCAATGCGCAGCAGGCGGGTATGCGGGTTCCACGGCGAGGCCGCCAGTTCGGTGGTCACGCCGAACGGCGAGCCATCGTTGGGCAAGGCGTAGTCATAAGGAAAGTAATTGACCATTTCCTCCAGACGCACCGCTCCTTCGGGTGGCAGGCGTCCCTGATTGAGCAAACGGCGGACGTTTGCATAGGCGCCGGTATCGACATCGGCACTGAAGGTCGAGACCGGCGCTTCGGCGACGCTGTGGATAGGGTTGTCGGCCAGGGCCTGGTATTGCTCGCGCTGTTCGTCGCGATAGTACTGTGGATAAGTTTCACCGGCAGGCATCGGTGCGAGGCTTGCCAAAGGTGCAGCGCGCACACTGCGTTTGGTCATCACCGCGTCAGCCATGACAGATTCGTGTTGTACCGAGGTTTCGGTTTTCAGCTCGGTATGGGCCGGTGGTGGCACCGCCGCGGACTCGGGTTTCGATGAAACGCCGCAACCGGCCACGGCCAGTAACAGCCCGACGGCAAAACCCTGGGCGGCCGGACGGAGGAAATGCAGGGGGAGAGACATGGGGGCTGACCTCAGGAGGATGTTGATCCATTCATCCTCTGAGACGGACAGCCCCAATGGTTCGGGTTAACCCGCGCGAAAAAATTCTTCAGCGGTGATAACGCCGCACCACGCTGCTGTTTTTCAGCACATGGCCTTTGATTTTTTCCAGGAACTGCGCACGGGTCAAACCGGCCGGCAAGGCGTCCGGGGCCAGGTCCAGGGCGTAGAGCTGGATGACGTAGTGGTGCGCACTGTCGCCAACCGGCGGGCACGGGCCGACATAACCCGTGGTGCCTTTACTGTTGGTGCCGCCCACGCCTTCCAGCGCGGATTTTGCACCAACGCCGGCCGGGATCTGATGGGTGGTGGCCTTGATGCCGTAATGAATCCAGTTATCGACGCCCTGGCCTTTCTGGCCATCCGGGTCGTGCATGACGATGGCGTAGCTGAGCGTGCCTGCCGGGCCGGCGTTCCAGTTCAGCGCCGGCGACACATTGTGCCCACCGCACCCCGGGGCATCGCTGGCGGCGGCCGAAGTGAACAAGCGGTCATCCGATACACCCGGGATGTTCAGGGTGAAACGTTCCTGGGCCGCCTGCACCGGCAATTGCACGCAAAGGGCGACTGCTACGGCTGCCAGCCAAGGGTTCAGTGAGGTCAATCGGGTCATTGCGGAGCACCTTAAGCGGGTAGGGCCGTCGTCGGCGTGCAAACTATAGCCGGACCATTCGCGCCGTGGCAGTAGGATTTGGCTGAACCTCAAGATTGGGGCCAGACTCTTAAATGAAACGCCTGTCTGGAGAGCGATCATGACCCTGCATCGCGTCGCCCGTTTCGCCGACATTCCCGAAAACTGCGGCCTGGAAGTCCGGATCGCGGACAGCAAAATCCTGCTGTTGAAGGTCGGTGATCAATTGCGTGCCTATCAAGGCGAATGCCCACACGCCGGAGCACCACTGGTTGATGGCGCGCTGTGCAACGGGCGCCTGACCTGCCCGTGGCACAAAGCTCAATTTCGCATTGAAGATGGCGGATTGTGCGAACCACCGGCCCTCGACAGCCTCAAGCGCTACCCGCTCGAAGTGCGTGACGGCGAGGTCTGGGTTGGCGAACAACCGCTGGCGGATGCGCATACGCCGCCGGCCGACGATGAGCGCACCTTCGTGATTGTTGGGGCCGGGGCTGCGGGCACGGCGGCGGCAGCGGCACTGCGGGAAAAGGGCTTCGGCGGCCGTGTGCTGCTGATCGACCGCGAAACCGCTGCCGGTTACGACCGTACGGTATTGAGCAAATTCGTGATTTCCGGAGAGACGCCGCCGGACGATGTCCCGCCGCTGCGCGATGAAAACTTTTACAAGGAACAGCGCATTGAGCGAATCAACGCCGAAGTGACGAGCCTGGATTGCGCAAGCCAAACACTTGAACTGAGCGACGGCCAATCGCTCGACTATGACGCCGCGTTGCTGGCAACCGGCGGCACGCCCAAGCAGCTGGAGATACCCGGCGCCGACCTGCCGCAAGTGTTTGTTTTACGCTCAAGGGATCACGCGAAGCAGATTCTGCAAAGCGCCAAACCCGGTCAGCGGGCAGTGATCATCGGCGACAGCCTTATCGCCATGGAGTCCGCGTCGTCCTTGCGCCAGCACGGCCTCGACGTCACGGTTTTGGCTCGTCAGCCAGTGCCATTGGCCAAACAGTTCGGCGAAACCGTTGCCAAGGCGGTCCTCGCGCTGCATGAAGCCAATGGCGTGGTATTTCAGTCCGAGGGGGAAGCCACGCAGATCGAAGGCACGGACAAGGTCGAAGCGGTGCGCCTGGACAATGGCAACCGGTTACCGGCGGACCTGGTACTGGCGGGAATAGGCGTCAGCCCGACAACCGAAGCCTTTGCCGACCTACCGAAGGAAAAGGACCTCTCGCTGCGGGTCGACGGCGGTATGCGCGTAACGGACGGGCTCTGGGCGGCGGGCGACATTGCGACGTTTCCGCTCAACGGTCAGCCCCTGCGCATCGAACACTGGCGCCTGGCGCAACAACAGGCACGGATCGCCGCGGCGAACATGCTCGGTGGCGATGAGCATTACCTCGACGTGCCGTACTTCTGGACCTGGCACTTCGGCAAAAACTACGACTACCTCGGCCACGCCGAGGCCGGGGACGAAGTCGAATTCAAGGGTGATCCGTTCAATCCGCCCTTTATCGGCCTGTTTGGCAAGAACGGCGTGGTGACCGCCGTCGTGGCCTGCGATGAAGAACGAACCGTGGCGATGCTGGCCGAACGGATGAAGCAGCCGTTGTCGGTGGATGAGGCGTGGCGGTTGATCCGCAGCTGAAACATAGACTGTGGCGAGGGGATTTATCCCCGTTGGACTGCGCAGCAGTCCCATTTTTTGGGGCCGCTTCGCAGCCCAACGGGGATAAATCCCCTCGCCACAGGTAAGTTTTTCAGCGCAATTACTGAACCTCGCCAGCCCCACCAAATTTGCTCATCAGGAAACCGACAAACTCTTCGACGGTCATTTTCTGGCCGTTGAAATCCACCTGATTGTTGGCGTAGTGCAGCTTACTGACGACGTTGTTGCCATCCAGTTTTGCCAATTGGCTACCAACAGCCATGCTGCTGAACATGTCGGCCGTGGCCGTGGCCTGATCGGCGATCAGTTTGGCATCGGTCTGCCCGTCGATTTGCGACTGCACCGTGAGCACGTCAACGATCATTGGCTTGGACACTTGCAGGTTGATGTCCAGCAGTGCGATCAACTGGCGGACCAGCTGGTCGGCCGGCTGGTCGATCGATTGCGGCTTGGTCAGGTCGAGCACCAGGTTGGCGCGACTTTCGCCATTGGCGGTATTGAACGACAGGTTCTCCATGGCCAACTTCGGACCGGCTGCGAGCAACTGCTCCAGATTGCTCTTGAGCTGCGTCTCTTCAGCCTCGGTCAGTTGAAGCTCAGGAACCGGTTGGCCCGCTTCGGCAGCCTCGGCGGCGGCCTGCTCGTAGGGTTGCAGTTTGGTCTGGTAGATCTGCATCAACGCCATGGTGGAAGGAATGTCGAGGTTCTTCAGGCTCATGGCCATTTGCGCAGAACCGACAGCCTTGCCGTTCAAGGAGACTTCGCCAATCTTGTAATCGGCACGCCCGGATGCGCTGGTACCCGATTCCTGGGTTTGGTTCTTCATTTCAAAATTCTTGAAGCCCAGCACCGATTGTTTCGGGCCGAAGGTGGTTTTGCTGTTGCTCAACACGACGGTGTTCTCGCCGGTGTAGTAACCGTATGTACTTTTGTTCAGGTTGCTGGCCAGGGTCAGGCCATTCAATTCCACCTGCACCGGGGCCTGGTCTTCAGCAACAGTGGTCAGTTTCAGGCTGTCCATGTAGCCGTCGGCCTTGACCTTCTGCGCCTGGGCACTGGCCGATACGTCGACCTTCAGACCGGAGAACTTCAGGCTGGATTTTTCATCCAGCGCCGTTTCCAGCGGCAGCAGTTCCAGCGTGCCGTTGGTGGAGTTGTCGTAGCCGATGTTGATCACGCCTTTAAGCGGCGAAGCGTCCTTGGTGGCGGCGAACCATTTTTCCGTGAGCGGTGTTTTTGCAAGCGTGTAGTGACTGGTGGCCATGACCGGCAACCATTTCAACGACACCAGGCGCGAGAACGGCAGCGGACCGTGTTCGAGGTGATCGACGAACAGCAACTCGACCGGCGCTTCGCCGAACATTTCCCCTTCGGCCCTGAGGCGATAGTGCGCCGTACTGCTGAACAGGTGGCGTTCCAGCGACACCAGTTCCACGCTCGCCGTGCCCTTGTGTCCGACCATCGCAGCCTGCAATTGCTGGTTGGCGTCCGCCAGGGTGGTGTTCAGCACACTTTCGATTTTGGTGCCGGTGTACCAGGCACCGCCGACGCTGATTGCACCGATGGCGACAACAATCCCCAGAAGTATGCCTGCTGATTTATTCATGAATGACCCGTTCAATGTCCGTTGTTGAAGGTGTGGTCGTCTTCCCTGAACCCATGTCGGGTTGCGGTCGCGACAGTGTTTGAAGTGGGGGGCAGATTAGCATCAGGCGTGGGAGATTTGGGGCTCGTTAAATCGCCATCGCGGGCAAGCCCGCTCCCACAGTGATCACCTCAACCTGTGGGAGCGGGCTTGCCCGCGATGGCGTCAGAACAGCCAACTTCAATTCAGGAATACTGCACTTCGATCTCATCGAGCTGATGATCAAAAGTTTTGAGCCGTGCGGTCCAGGTGTACACCAGCACTTCGAAGTCCCGGTTGATCACCGCCCCGCCCGTGACTTCCCCGCGGGGGTCGCAGAAGTCCAGTTGATAGCGCTCGCGGGCCATGGCCGTGGCGACGTCGGCCAGTTCCCGGGCGTTGTTGAGCCAGTGCCGACCGTCGTCGGCCACTTGTTTGTCCAGCTCCAGGCATTGCTTCTTCAGGGTTTCGAGGCTTTTTTCCAGCGGCGTGCCGGTGAGTTCGCCCATGACTTCCTGGAACGTGCGCCCCGGTTGCCAGTAACTGCCCCAGAAATAGCGGTCGAACACCGTTTCGACACGGCGTAGCGCCACTTTGGTATCCCAGATCAGCACCAGGGTCTTGCCTTGTTCGAGTTGTCTTTTTTTGATCCGCTGAGTCTGGACGGACGCCCAGGCCACCACCGCGATGGACATCACGGCAATCAACGCTACGGCACTGTCGAGAAACACCAGCGCCTGGTCGATCTGATGGGCCAGCATGATGCCGTAGAAATAGGTTGCCGTAAGCAGCACTAACGCCACGACGGCGCACCAGAAGCCGAGAGCATAAGGGTTTTTCATTGTTGGTTTCCCCATGACCTGCGCAAGCCTTGTGCGAAGCAAGGGCGTTTTTTACGAACGCCCCTTCAACACTTCAAAGCATAGCAACGGCCTCAGGGTTTGCTGGCGTTCGACGCTTGCGTTCGTCCGCTTTCCCAACCGCCACCCAAGGCCAGGAACAGATTGATCTGCCCAGCGGCAACCTGAGTGTTGGCTGCAGCCAGTTGCGCGCGGACATCGGTGTAGGTGCGGGTCGCTTGCAGGTCGGCGAGGAACGACGCGCGACCGGCCTGGAAGAAACGGTGAGTCTGCTCGGCCGCCACTTTTGCCGATTGCTCGGCGTCCGCCAGGGCGTCACGGCGTTGCAGCAGTGCGGAATACTGGGCCAGGGAAGTCTGTGTTTCGCGGATCGCGTTGAGCACCACGCCGTCGAACTGCGCCAGAGCGCCTTGTGTGATGGCTTCCGCCTCGCGGATGCGTGCACGGGCGCCATTGGTCGGCACCGTCCAGGTCAACGACGGACCGAAGCCCCAGCGGTTGGTGGACGGTTCGCCGAGGTTTTCCAGGATACCCACGGTGCCGACCGTCGCACCAAAGCTGACGTCCGGGTACAACTGAGCCGTGGCGATGCCGATGGTGGCGGTGGCAGCCGCCAGTCGACGCTCTGCTTGCCGCACGTCAGGACGGCGCTTGAGCAACGATGCGCCATCGCCGACCGGTACCAATTGAGCGATTTTCGGCAGCTCGTCACAGGTGGCGGTGCCGGCCGGCAATTGATCCACAGGCTTGGCCAGTAGCATCGACAGACGGTACAGCCCGGCCTGACGCTCCGCCTCATACCTTGGCATGTCGGCGCGCAGGGATTTGAATTGGGTTTGCGAACGGGTGACCTGGGTTTCGTCGCCACGCCCGGCATCACGCAAACGCTGGATCAACGTCGTGCTCTGGGCTTGCAGGTCGAGGGAATGTTGGGCGATTTCCCGCTCTTCGTTGGCTGCGCACACTTGGGTGTAGGCGCGCACCACATCGGCCACCAGCGTGATGCGTGCGGTGTCGGCGGCAGCTTGCGTCGCATCGGCATTGGCCTTGGCCGCTTCGATGCCGCGCTGCAATTTGCCGAACAGGTCGAACTGATACGACGCGCTGATGGCGATATCACCGATGTTGGCCACCGGTACTTTCTCCGGCAGCAAGAAAGCCTCGCCGGATTCCTGCAAGCGTTGGGCGCCCATTTTCACGCCGCCGCTCCAGCCGCCCGCTGCCTCCGCCTCGTCGACCTGAGCGCGAGACCGTTGCAGGTTCGCGGCGGCTACGCGCAAGTCGGTATTGGAGGCCATGGCCTGCTGGACCAGTTGATCGAGTCGCGGATCGTGGTACAGGCGCCACCAATCGGCAGGCACCGGGTCCGAGACCACGGGTTTGCCATTCACCTCAAGTTCACCCTGCAAATCTTCGCGGTGGATGGCCGCTTCATCCGGCAAGTGATAATCCGGCCCGACCGCCTGGCACGCCGACAACAGCAAGCCTAATCCGGCGACCGCCAAACCCGAGGCCTTGCTCATTGCGCCAGCTCCGGTTTTTTGTCGTCGATAATCGACACCGTGGCCGTACGCCCGGCGATCATGCGGAAATCCGCCGGTACATCGTCGAAGGCGATACGCACCGGAATCCGCTGGGCCAGGCGCACCCAACTGAAGGCCGGGTTGACGTTGGGCAACAGGTTGTTGCCACTGGTGCGATCACGGTCTTCGATACCGGCGACGATACTTTCCACATGCCCGCGCAGGCGTGCACTGTCGCCGATCACCCGGATGTCGACGCTCTGACCGACATGAATGCCATTGAGCTTGGTTTCTTCGAAATAGCCGTCGATGTGGAAGGAATTGCTGTCGACCACCGACAACACCGGTTTCCCGGCGCTGACGAATTCCTGGGTGCGCGGCGCCCGGTCGTTGACGTAACCGTCCACGGGGCTGCGGATCACCGAGCGATCGAGGTTGAGCTGAGCGCTGTCCACCGCCACCTGGGCTTCCATCAATGCCACCTGGGCACGGGCCACCTTCGACTGGCTTTCTTCCAGTTGCTCGCCCGGCACCAGGTTGCCCAGGCCCTTGTTGCGCTTGGCCTCGCGCTGGGCCTGAGCCAGGGTTTCTTCGCGATCGGCCACCGCCGCTTTCGCCTGGCGCAGCGCCAGCTTGAAACGGTCAGGATCAATACTGAACAGCACCTGGCCACGCTTGACCAACTGGTTGTCGCGTACTTCAACCTTTTGGATCAGGCCCGACACATCCGGGGCGATTTGCACGATGTCGGCACGGATGTGCCCGTCGCGGGTCCAGGGGGCGAACATGTAGTACATCACCATGCGCCAGACAACGACGACCGCGAAGGACACGATCAACAGGGTCAGCACTACACGGCCGATGGTCAAAAAAGGTTTTTTCATGTCATCAGGTATCGACTGAGTGAGTCCACGGCGCCCAGCAGCAAGGCGTAGAGAGCTACGTTAAACAATGCCCGGTGCCAGACCAGACGGTAAAAGTGCAGGCGCGTGAGCACCCCGTGCACCAACAGGTACACCACATAGGTAAGGCCCATCAGCACCAGCAGCGTGGGCAGGAACACCCCGCTGATATCCAGATCACCGATCATAAAGGCGCTCCATCGATGCCATGGGGAAGCGGTTCTTCAAGCTCTGTGGAACCGACGAATTCAACGCCGGGCAACAGCGCCAGGCGCAAGCCACTCAGGGCGTGCAACAGATGCCGCCGGGTTTCATCGTCACCGGCGCCTGCCAGGGCTCGGCGGGTGCGATCCATGGTCATCTGCAACGGGCTCGGCGCCGGCAGGCGTTCGCCAGCCTTGAGGCACGCCTTGAAGTACTCGCCGACTTCGGCCACCACCTGGCGCAGCAATGCTTGCGGTGTGCCCTGTACCCGTGGCGTATAGGCAAGCAAGTCGAGCATGTTCAACGCCACGCGTACTTCTCGAAGGGCGATGCCGGTGTCCTGGCCGGTCATGGCCAGGCGCGGCAAATGCTGCATCAGGCGATCCAGTATCTGTACGCCCAGATGCCGGTGTTCGGCCAACGTGGCGGGTTCGGTCAGGCTGACAATGTCGCGCCAGCTGAAACGGGTCAGGCGCTTGGCCGCCAGTTCGGCACCGAAGGGTCGGGCGATCAGGGTCCAGACGAACGCAAACAGCAAGCCGATGGGACCGGCGAGATTGGAATTGGCAAAGCTGAGGAAGTCGGCGTCGTAGGCGCCCTGGATGCTGATGAAGGACGAGGTGTTGACCAGCGTCAGCAACATGCCCAGGTAGAACTGCGGCTTGACCGTCAGCGTGCCGATCACGATGAACGGCACGGAAAACGCCAGCACCAGCATCGGGAAATCATGCAGGTTGGGCAGCACCAGAAACAGGTAAAGGCTGGCGAACAGCACCGACATCGCCGTCCAGAAAAAGAACCGGTAGATCTGCGGTGCCGGGTCGTCCATCGACGCGAAGAAGCTGCACGACACGGCCGCCAGAATCACCGCGGCGCCACCGTCGGTCCAGCCGAGCAGAATCCACAGGACCGAGGCGACAATGATCGCGGTGACGGTGGACGCCGCCGAATACAGCATCAGGCCGCGGTCCAGAAACGGCGTCAGCCGACCCAGGCGCCAGTGCCGATAGACCGCGCGCCAGCTGTCCTGGTTTTCGCACTGGATGGCGATTTGCAGGCTGCGGCAGTCCTGCCACAGATCAATCCACTCGCCGAGGCGATAAATGGCATTGGAGAACAGCAGTTGCTTGCGATCGTCCAGCGCTTCGGGGTTCGGTTGCAGGGCTTCGAGCTGGTCTTTCAGTGCTTGCCAACGCTCAATGTCGGCGTCTTTGTGCTGGAGCCATTCGGTGGTGGCGCCCAGCAGAGGCGCGAACTTGTCCACCAGCTCAGGCGTGCGACGCTCCAGTGCGTAAAGCGCATCGTCGAGGGCATCGATCACCGGCAGCAGGTGGATCATCCGCCCACGCAGCTCCTTGGTATTGCGCACGGTTTGCGGCCGTGAACCCTCGTGGGGCAACTGGCCGATCATCAGTTCCAGGCTGTTGAAGGTCGTCACCATCGAAGCGCGCAAGGCGCTGACTTCCTCGGGCTGCACGTTGCGATCGAGAAACCGCAAGCTGTAGGTCGACGCGTCGGCAAACCATTTGCTCACCGAATCGTTAAACACCGGCGTCAGTCGCCGGGGCCAGAACATCGCACCGACCACCGCAGCGACAGCGATGCCGAGGAAAATCTCTTCGGTGCGCGCCTCGGCCACGTCCCACACCGCCAGCGGGTTATCCACCACGGGCAGGGCAATCAGCGGCAAGGTGTAGCCGGCGAGCATCAGCGCATAATTGTTGGCGGTGCGCAGGTGCAGGGACAGGAACAGCAGCGTGCCGGTCCACAAGGCAATGACCAGCACCAGCACATAGGGACTCTGGACAAACATCGGCACGAAAAGTACCGCCGCAGCGGCGCCGATAAAAGTGCCGATCGCGCGGTAAAGTGCCTTGGAAGTGGTCGGGCCAAGAAACGGGTTGGAAACGATGTAGACCGTGGCCATCGCCCAATACGGACGCGGCATTTGCATCAGCAAGGCGATGTACAGCGCGATCATCGAGGCGGCGAAAGTGCGCACGCCATAGAACCAGTCGCGGGCCGGGGGCATGCCGGCAAAGAAACCGTTCAAGAATTGACCACTGGCATGTGTACCGCCGATTCGAAGGCCCTCAGTACACGCAGCGTAGCTTCCAGATCACGCTGGTCGATGCCTTCGAGCACTTGATTGCGCAAGCGCACCAGTTCCATTTCGACCGTTTGCACCAGCGTCCGGCCGGTATCGGTCAGGCTCAGGCATTTGGCGCGACGATCCTGGGGATCTTCGGTACGGCAGACATGGCCGGCATGACACAGCTGATCCAGCAAGCGCACCAGCGATGGGCTCTCCATCCCCGATGCCTGCGCCACCGCTACCTGTCGCACACCATCACCCAAGCGCCCGATCATCAATAACGGCATGGCACAGGCTTCGGAGATTCCATAGTTGGCCAGCGTGGTCTGGCAGATTCTGCGCCAATGCCGAGAGGCCACCACCATGGAGGTGCTGATGTTCATATGGAGAGCGTCGAGGTTATTCAGCACGAGGGCATGCACACACTGTTAGTTTGCTAACTATCAATATCGCATTGGAGGGGATTTTCCGTCAAGTTTTGAAACAGATCTTCTACCTGTAGGAGCGAGCCTGCTCGCGATGGTCGTTAACGATTGCGCGGGGTAACTGGTTAAACGCGGTGCATCTGCATCCATCGTGAGCAAGCTCGCCCCTACAGTAGATCGCATTTGTCTAATTTAACGGCATTGCGCGACTACACTCCCCGCCCCTTCCTCAACATCACATCCAATTGATCCACCACCTCCGCCCAATCGGCGTCATCCAGCACCTCGTCACGCAGAAAGTCCGCCTGGGCCTTGGTCCAGAAAAACGCGTCCGCCAAGTGCAGTTCCGGCTTGAGCGGTGAATGGGTGGCGATGAATTTGTCGATGCTTTCGGCGTCATCGGGCAGGCCGAGTTGTTTGAACAAGGATGGAAGGCTGTGGGTTGGGTTTTCCATGTTTGGCTCCTTTTCGTGGCATGGTTGACTGCTTCGCAGTCATTCGCGAGCAGGCTCGCTCCCACAGGAGAAACACAATCCCTTGTGGGAGCGAGCCTGCTCGCGAAGACGGCGGTGTCGACGTCGCAAGTCTAAGTGCTCAACTCCCGCACCTCCGCATGCGGCACCATTTTCAGGAAGTCGGGCACGTTCATGTGCAGCAGGTTTGTGTGGTTGCCGGCTTCCAGATAGATGTCTTTCTGCCGGGTCAGCAGCGGGTCGATGACCACGTCCAGCCCATAGGCCTCGCCCAAGGCAGGCACGGCGCCGCGTTCACAGTCTTCGAACAGGTGCGGCAGATTGCTTTCCCGGGAGACCTGCCATTCGCCGCTGCTGCGGACTTTACTCAGGTCCAGGTGACGGCTGGCAGGCAGCACGGCCATCAGGTAGTGCCCGTGTTTGTCGTCGAGTATGACCGACTTGGCCACCCGTTCGGCGGGAATGCCCGCGACCCGCGCCGTTTCAAGGCTGCTGGCCGAATGAGGATGGCTGACGATGTCGTAGTCGCATTGAGCCCGGTCCAGGCTTCTCTGCACGGTTTTTGCCATACGCATGATGCACCTCGGTGTCCGCAATCACTTCCGGCGGACGATGTGGTTGACGCTTTTATCCGTAGTAAAAGTCTAGGCCGGCCGGGGCAGTACAGCGCGAATTCCGCCCACCGGCCAGTCGACAACTGAGCAAAATTCATACAGGTGGGGCGTCAACTAGACTGTATACAGAACCACCAGCGACTCTCCCGGAGGGTCACGTGAATACGCGTTGTTGTGCCATTGCAGGGTTGTTGGCGCTGAGCGGCTCGGTCCTCGCCGCCGACACTGCCGGAATGCCGGCTCCCGATCCCATCGGGATCTGGTTGATTACGTTCGGCATCGCGTTTTTGATCGCCGAGGCTGCCCTGCCCAACTACGGCGTGATCGGCCTGGGCGGGATCGTCATGTTCGTGATCGGCGCGGTGATCCTGACCAACGCCCAATTGCCCGTCCCCTTGATGATCGGCCTGGGACTGCTCAGCGCACTGTTGCTGATCTTCCTGCTGATCCGTGCCTTGAAAACCCGACCGCGCCATACCGTCAGCGGCGACGCCGGGCTGCTGGGCAGCGTGACGCCGGTGTTGTCCTTGCAGCCCGGCGATGCCTGCCATGGCTGGGTGCATTTGCAGGGTGAACGCTGGCAAGTGTCGAGCGCCAAGCCGTTGCAGATCGGGCAACGGGTCCAGGTGGTGGCGCGCAAGGGATTACTGCTGGAAGTGGCCGCGACTGACGCGGTATCGATGGGAGAATAGCCATGGGTTTGCAGCTGGGTTTTGTCGCGCTCCTTTTGTTGCTGATCGCATTGGCAGGCGCGACCTTTCGCATCCTGCGCGAGTACGAGCGCGGGGTGGTTTTCCAGCTTGGCCGCTTCTGGCAGGTCAAAGGCCCGGGCCTGATCCTGTTGATTCCGGTGATCCAGCAAATGGTTCGCGTCGACCTGCGCACGGTGGTCCTCGACGTGCCGGCGCAGGATGTGATCACCCGCGACAACGTCTCGGTCAAGGTCAACGCAGTGCTGTACTTCCGCGTGCTCGATCCGCAGAAGGCAATCATCCAGGTCGAAGATTTTCTCATGGCCACCAGCCAATTGGCGCAGACCACCTTGCGTGCGGTGCTCGGGAAACACGAACTCGATGAATTGCTGGCCGAACGCGAACGACTGAACATCGACATCCAGCAAGTGCTCGACGCCCAGACCGACGCCTGGGGCATCAAAGTGGCCAACGTTGAAATCAAGCACGTGGACCTTAATGAATCGATGATCCGCGCCATCGCCAAACAGGCCGAAGCGGAACGTGAACGCCGGGCCAAGGTGATCCACGCCGAAGGCGAATTGCAGGCCTCGGAAAAACTCATGCAGGCCGCCGAAATGCTCGGTCGTCAGCCTGGCGCCATGCAGTTGCGTTACATGCAGACCCTGAGCTCGATTGCCGGCGACAAGAGTTCGACCATTGTCTTTCCGTTGCCGATCGAATTGCTCAAGGGCATGGCGGATCTATCACCGAAAACTTGAACACCACCCTGTGGGAGCGGGCCTGCTCGCGATGGCGGCCTGACAGTCAACATTGATGTTGAATGTGAAGGCCTCATCGCGAGCAGGCTCGCTCCCACAGTTTTTCGATCAATGCAGCTCTGATCCCATAACGAACAACCGCGCCCGATTATTACCCGCCTCGGTCTCGCTGACTTTTTGCCAGCCACTGGGCAGTGGGGCGAATTCGTCCGGTTGGTCGGCGGTGCTGATCAACCACACGCGTCCGGTTCCTCGGGGCAATTGGCTCAGTTGATCGAGGTAGATCCTGTCCGCTTCGCCATTGACCAACGTGCCGAAGCCATAATCGTTGGGGCGGCTGGAGCGGCCATCGGCCAAAGGCGGGGTGTAAAGCAACGGCTCCGTATCGGTACGGTTGTAATAGACATACGGCATGTACCAGAGCATGTCGCTGATGACGATCCGGTCTCCGGCCACGTAATGCCGGTTGATGAACTCGACCATCATGCTGGCCTGGTCATTCACATCGACCGTGGCATTGGTTTTCAAGCCGACCAGCTCGGTGCAGACAAACAGCGCCAGCAACCCAAACGCCAGCACGCGAAAGCCCAGGAGCAAGCGGTCGATGGCCAGCGCCATGATCAGTGGCAGGCCCAGGGCATAGGCGCTCAGGTATCGCTCGATGAACACCGGTGAAATGAATGAAACGCCGTAGACCAACGACAGTGGCAACAAGGTGTACAGCGCCAGCAAGACACTCCAGCGATAACGACTGCGATCACGCACAACCGTCATCACGATTACGATCAGCAGCAACATCGGCAGCGCGCCGAACAGCAGCCAAGGCAGGTCATCCCCATCGCCCTGGATCAGGAAATCCCACACCATCGATGGCAGGGAGCTCAGCGTGACCGGCAACTCCCACCCCACATCGCCATTTGCCTTGAGCTGGTCCATGTGCTGGATCAGGTCAATCAGGCCGGGAATCCACGGCGCAAACAGCACCACGATAGCGACATTGGCCAACCACCAGGCAGGGCGATTGATGAGCTTCAGGGGTTGGGTCGGCTGCAAGCGCAGCACCAGCAAATACGCCCAATGGACCAGCACGCACAACGCAGTGAAATAGTGGGTGTAAAAACCGGCGGTCATCAGCAGTGCATAAATCACCAGCGCCCGTGTGTGGCGAGGTTGTTTGACCCAATACACCAGCGCAATCGTGGCGCCGAGCAACCACACGCCCAGCCACGCGTACATCCGCACTTCCTGGCTGTAGCGCACCGCCGTAGGCAACAGCGCCAGCATCAGCCCGGCCAGTAACACCGCACGAGCATTGGCCATCAAGCGGACCAGCCACATGCCCAGCATGACGGCAACGATACCCGGCAGCGCACTCAACATGCGGATCGCAAAAATGCCGTCGCCGAACCACTCGATCCAGCCGTGCAGCAGCATGAAATACAGCGGCGGATGCACGTCATGGGCGGCATGAACCCAGATGTCGACCAGGGAGTAACGGCTCATCAACAAGCTGGAGCCTTCGTCGCCCCAGATGGCCGCAGCGGTCAAGTCGTAAAACCGCACCAGCGCCGCCAGTGCAAAGATCAGCAACCCGCCTGTCACGATCGGGCTCGTGCCAGATGTGCGGGATTTGACTAACTGCTCTTGTCTTTGCGCCACCAAGACCACCCTCTTCACCGTGGCCGGAACATGCTCCTCACTTTAGGCCAATGCCTGACGCAACGGCCAATGGATACACCGACTCCCATCCACCACCCAACGCCTTGTACAACCCGACCGCTGCCAGCGACACGCCGGTCGCGCTCTCGACCCATTGCTCCTGGGTCGCCAGCAGCGCGCCTTGCACGGTGAGCACGTTAACGAAATCCACCACGCCTTCGACGTACTGCTGTTGTGCGGTTTGCAGGGCGATGCGGTTCTGGCGCACCGCTTCGGCCAAGCTATCGCGGCGCAGTTGGCTGGCGTTGTAGGCGCTCAGTTGGTCGTCGATTTCATGCCAGGCGCGCAGCACGGTTTGCTGGTAGGCAATGGCCGCTTCCTGTTGCTGGGCTTCGCGCAGGTTCAGCACGCCGCGCAAGCGCCCGCCATCGAACAGCGGCAGGGTGAATTGCGGACCGATGCCAAAGGTGCGCGAGCCCCAGGAACCGAAATCGCTCAACTGCATGGCTTGCGAACCGACATTGCCCGACAGGGTAATGCGCGGATAGAAATCCCCCTTGGCCACGCCGATGCTCGCGGTGGCGGCATGCAGGCGGGCTTCGGCCTGGCGAATGTCCGGGCGCCGCTCGGCCAGTTGCGACGGTAGGCCGATGGCGACCTGAGGTGGCGTCTGCGGCATCGGTGCGTTGCTGGACAATTCGCTCGCCAGCGCCTGGGGCGGTTCGCCCATCAACAGACTCAAGGCGTTGATCAGTTGGGCCTGGCGCTGCTCCAGCGCGGGCAGGCGCGACTCGATGGCGGCGACTTGCGCGGCGGCTTCGGCGACATCCAGATCAGTCGCTACACCGTCCGCCAGGCGTAGCTGCGACAGTTTCAGACTGTGGCGAGCGACCTCAAGGTTCTGCTCGGTGACAGCCCGGGTGTTCTGCACGCCGCGCAGCTGAATGTAGTCCTGGGCGGTCTCGGCGAGTACCGACAGCAACACGCCTCGGCGATCGTTTTCCGCGACTTCCAGGGTGGCGTCGGCGGCTTCCGTTTCACGACGCACACGCCCCCAAAAATCCAGCTCCCAGGAGGCAGAGAAACCGGCATCCCACAGGTTGAACGCGGAATTGCCGTTGTGCCCGGAGGGGTCCATCAAGCCTTCGCCGCTGTTGCGTTTACGCACGTAACTGCCGGTGGCAGCAGTCGTCGGATAGCGGTCGGCGGTGACGACCTGGCGCACGGCGCGGCTCTGCTCCAGGCGACTGCTGGCGAGCTTCAGGTCGAGGTTATCGGTCAGGGCGCGTTGGCTCAGGGCCGAGAGTTTTGGATCGTTGAAAACTTCCCACCAGCGTTCGTTGAGGGTCTCGTCGATGGCCTGGCTGGCGGCTGCTTTTGAGGGCTTGGACCATTGAGCAGGTTGTTGAGTCTCGGGTTTCTGGAAGTCCGGGCCGACGGTGCAGGCTGAAAGGCTTAGCACTAGCGCAACGCAAAAAGTCAGTCGCGGCTGATGGCCTCTTCGCGAGCAGGCTCGCTCCCACAGGGGGGCGTCTTTTGTGGGGAAATTGCGCCGATCCATTGTGGGAGCGAGCCTGCTCGCGAAGGCGTCAGTCCATCCACCAAACATCTTCATCGCTGCGCCACCTCATGCTCGACACCGACGCTCGAGGTATCAATCCTCGCCTCCACCGACATCCCCACCCGCAACCGCTCGGCCAATGGTTGCCCCGACTCCAGCACAATCTTCACCGGAATCCGCTGCACGACCTTGGTGAAATTACCGGTCGCGTTGTCTGGCTTGACCGAGGCGAAGGTCACGCCGGTGGCTGGCGCGATGCTCTCGACCCGCCCCTTGAGCGCTTCGCCACCAAAGGTGTCGACGCTGACCTGCACCGCCTGCCCTGGCTGCACATGGGTCAGCTGGGTTTCCTGAAAGTTGGCCACCACATAAGCCTGCGCCAACGGCACCACCGCCAGCAGCTTGCTGCCCGGCGTGACATAGGCGCCGACCCGCACGGCACGCTCGCCGACCATGCCATCCTGCGGCGCGACGATGCGTGTGTAGGACAGCTCGTAGCTGGCGATTTCCAGCTTCGCCTGCGCCCGTTTCAAGCCACCTTCCGCGCCGTCGCGCTGAGCCGTGAGGATGTCCACCTGCTTGCGCTCCGCCGCCAGCACTGCCGCGGCGTTGGTCAACCGGGCGCTGGCCTGATCGATGCGCGTGCGCGCCTGCTGCGCGTTCTGCACTGTACCGGCACCGACCCCGGCAAGATGGTTGTAGCGATTGAGTTCATGTTCGGCGAACGCCATTTCAGCCTTGGCCGAGACCACCGAGGCCTGTGCCTGGGCAATGACCGAAGCCTGACGCTCAAGCGTCGCCTTGGCATTTTGCAGTTGCGCCTGGGCCACCTGTGCTTCGGCAGCAGCCGCTTCGGCGGCGGCGCGCAGGTCACGGTCATCGATCAGCGCCAGCAACTGCCCGGCCTTGACCTGCTGGTTGTCTTCCACCAGCACTTGCTTGATGAACCCGGCCACCCGTGGCACCACCAGCGTGTAGTCTGCAGAGACATAGGCGTCATTGGTGCTCTGTTGCGTGCGCTGGCCGAACAGGCCGGGCGCCAGCAGGTAAATCAACAGGCCCACCGCGATCACGACGGCAGCGCCCACGGCCACTTTTTGCTTGGATTGAGTCGTCATAAAAACCTTCAGTATCAGTGGAGCATTCAGGTCGGTGCGCGGGGCGGATAGATCCGTGTCGGCAGCCAGAAAATCAGCAGGATCAGCGCCACGCAGACACCGGCCATGCACAGGTAAAGGTCCGCGGCGGTCAGCACCACGGCTTGCTCATGCAGCCGATGGGCAAGGCCGGCGTTGTCGGACTCGGCCAAGGGCGAATTGCCAAGACGATCCACCAGCATCGTCGAGTGAAAGTGCAGTCGCGCGGTGGTCAAGGTCTCCAACACACCGGTGGCAATCACCGCCGCCAGGCCTTTCACGGTGTTGAACCACGACGACGCGAACGGTCCGTCCATCGGTTGGATGCTGCCGGTGGATAGCATCAACAGCGGCAGCACCGCCATGGGCTGGCCGAAAATCTGCAGCAGTTGCAACACATAAAAGTCATCGCGAATCCACGCTGAGGTCAGTTGCGCCCCACCCAGGCAAGACACTGTCAGCATGCTCAAACCGATCCCCAGCACCCAGCGGCAATCGACCCAACGCAGGTTGCACAGCGCTGCTACCAACGGCAGCGCGATCAACTGCGGCAGCGCCGCCAGCAGCGTGATCGGTGCGGTCTGCGCCGGGCGATATCCCTGAACCTGCGCCAGGTAGCTGGACGGAATAATGATCACTGCCAGCAGCACCACCAACACCCCGGCCAGGGTCAACAAGGCAAACGACAGGTTGCGGATACCGAGCATCTGCATCTTGAAAAACGGGATCGGCTGCGACCACTCGTTGATCAGAAACAGCACCAGCAACAGCGAACCGCCAACCAGCAAACAACTGATCAAGCTCGACTCAAACCAATCCAGGCGATTGCCCTGCAGAATGCCGATCACCAGCATGCAGATCGCCGGAAAACCCAGCAGCAAACCGCGCCAGTTGAACTGCTTGAAACGCTCCAGTTTCAACGGGTCCTGGGGGATGCCGTAGGCCACCGCGAGCATGGCGATCAGGCAAGGCGCGACGACTTGCCAGAACGTCCATTGCCAACCGACGTACTCGGTCCACAACCCGGCCAGGGGCGTACCTAACCCTGGACCAAAGGTGGCAGTCAGGGCGTAACCGGCCAGGCCGAAGACCTTCACATTGGCTGGCAGAAAACGCAGGGCAACGGTCATCAGCATGGGGGGCAGCGCGCCACCGGCCAGGCCTTGCAACGTGCGCAACACCAGCAGGCTTTCGTAATTCGGCGCCAGCGGGCACAACACACCCAGCAGGGTGAAGGCAGTGATGGCGCAGAGGGTGAAACGCCGCAGCGAAAACGTCACCGCACACCACGGCGCGAAGGCCGCTGCCGCGACCGAGGTCGCGGCGTAGCTGGCGACCAGCCAGGTGCCTTCGTCGTAACCGATGGCCAACGCGCCACGAATATCGGCGAGGGCAACCTTGGTCACCATCTCGTTCAAACCCGAAACCAGCACCGCCAGCAGCACCCCCACCAGGCCAATGATGATCCGCAGACCAAATACGGTTGGTGTGGCGGCCGGGATGGGCGCGGCCAAAGGCACCGAGGCCGTCAGGGAGGTCATCGGTTCACAACTCCGAAATGATTGAGGTGGCAGTCTACGAAGGCCAATCGCTGACGAAAACTGACTTATTGGCAATTTATAAGTGCGTCTGACGCAGCAATTGGATGATGAAAATGCGCAAGATCAGAACGCTGACTCGCGAAGAAACGATGGGAAAAAACTAACACCGCCGCGTCCAGCGGACCACCATCCATAGGTGTTAACGCCCCGGCTCCTACAGGTCTAGGGCTGGGCAGCCAGCCACGTCTCATCACAACAGCGCTTGAGCGTTTCGCGCAGCCAGCGGTGGGCCGGGTCATTGTCGAATCGAGGATGCCAGGCCTGAGTCAACATGATGGTCGGCAACGGCACCGGCAGGGTGAACGAGCGCAGCTTCAACCCCAGACGACGCACACTCAACAGCGTTTCCCGTGGCACCGGCAGAATCAGATCCGAATCGGGCAAGGCGAACATCGCTGCATGGAAACTCGGCGCAATCACCGCCACCCGCCGCTCCAGTCCCAACGCATTGAGCGCCGTATCGATCGGCCCACGCGCGATCCCGCGTCGGGACATGCTGATATGGGAAAACCCGGCGAAGCGCTCGGCGGTGATCTCTTCGTCGAGCAACGGATGGTCTTCGCGCACCAGGCCGACAAACTGAGTGGAAAACAGGTTCTGCACCTTCACTTCCGGCATCAGCGGTCGGTTGTTGCTGACACTCAGATCGATACGGCCCTCGCGCAGGGCCTCATCATCGCCATCGCCCTCTGGCACAAAACGCAACTCGCAATGCGGCGCCTGACGCTCCATGGTGTCGAACAGTTTGCCGCCGTAGATGCCGATGAAGAAATCGTTGGCGCGAATGCTGAAGCGCCGACGCAAACTGGCCAGATCCACCACACGGGCCGAATGGAAAAGCTGCGCAGCCTGCTCCACCACATCCCGCACCTGCTCGCGCAACTCCAGCGCCTTGGGCGTCGGCACCAGTCCCCGGCCGGCGCGCACCAGGATCGGATCGCCGATGGCCTCGCGAATGCGCGTCAGCGTCCGGCTCATCGCCGCCGGGCTGAGGTTCATCCGCCGCGCGGCGCCCACCACGCTGCCCTCGTCGAGCAGGGCGTCTAGGGCGATGAGGAGGTTCATGTCGGGGATTTGCATGCTGAGCACTCTTGTCTGATCAGAGCTGATTCAAACGCAATGCTAGCAAACATCCTCCAGATGATGGGTTGGCCGTTCCGGTCCCTTCGCGAGCAGGCTCGCTCCCACAATGGATCTTCAGCGTACGCAGATTTTATGCACGACAAATAACCTCTGTGGGAGCGAGCCTGCTCGCGAAAGCGCCCGCACAGCCACCATCGCCATCCACCCCAACCACTATCAGTTCTGCTAGTTCTCAACCTTGGCCGTTGCGCGTAAAACTGCCTGAAATCCACCCCAGCCCTATCGCGAAGGTCTTTTATGTCTGCTGGTAAACAGAACCCGAAATGGCAACGTGCGGTGCTGCTGGCAATCGACAACAGTCAGTCCGTCATTGGCGAGATTGCCGATGGCAAGACACACCTCATCGGTTACTCCGCTTACGGCGACCAATCTTCGAAGCAGGAGATTTCGACGAATCTGGGCTTCACCGGTCAATTGCGTGAGTCGGATATTGGCTGGTACTTACTGGGCAACGGCTACCGTGCTTACAACCCTCGGATGATGCGTTTTCACATCCCGGACAGTTTGAGTCCGTTTGATAAAGGCGGGATGAATGCGTATGCGTACTGCAATGCGGACCCAATGAATCAATCGGATCCCACGGGGCGTTCACCATGGGCGTTTTCGCGCTTCGTGCAGGCATTGACGGACGCAGTGCAAACCGTTGCTACTCCTGTACTCAGAAAGACCGCAAGCCTAGCCAATAGTGGTGTATCGCAGGTTTTAGGCGCCGCAAAAAGTGCAAAAAAAGCCTTTGCCGACAATTTTTTGTTTGATCCGAAAGTTCTTGAAAAACTGGGCCCGCCGCCTCCCAAATTTAATCAAAAACCACCATCGAATCGCGTCGTTACCCGGCCAAATCCATATAGTGGACCCGATACAGTCAGAGGTCAGCAGACTCCGTTTGTGTCCAGCACTGGAAGTGGTCTTCGGATTACAGGTACGACGGGGCCCACAACACGAGCCACAGCGCTTCGAAAGGGAAATTAATCACCTTCCAAAAAACAGCGCGGTGAGGCCACCCTCACCGCTGCATCCCCCACCGCTTCACCGTCACCCGCTCCAGCGAATCGAACACCAGGTTCTCCACCAGCAACCCAATCAAAATCACCACCGCCAACCCGGCAAACACCTTGTCGGTGTACAGCTCATTGCGATTCTGAAAGATGTACCACCCCAACCCGCCCTTCCCGCTGGTCGCACCGAACACCAACTCGGCCGCAATCAATGTACGCCAGGCAAACGCCCAACCGATTTTCAACCCAGCCAGAATCGACGGCAGCGCTGCCGGGATGAGGATGAACAACACGAAGCGCATGCCCTTGAGGCCGTAGTTGCGCCCGGCCATGCGCAGGGTTTCGGAGACGCCGAGGAAACCGGCATAGGTGTTCAGCGCCAGCGCCCAGAGCACCGAATGCACCAGCACGAAAATCAGGCTGTTCTGCCCCAGGCCAAACCACAGCAGCGCCAGTGGCAGCAAGGCAATCGCCGGCAACGGGTTGAACATCGAGGTCAGGGTGCTCAGCAGGTCGCGACCGAACTGGGTCGAGACCGCCAGTGTGGTCAGGCCGAACGCCAGCACGATGCCGATCAGGTAGCCCTTGACGAGCACTACCAGGGAAATCCACACCTTGCCCAGCAGTTCGCCGCTGAGTAGTCCGTCGTACAACGCATGGGCGGTTTGCAGGAAGCTTGGCAGCAGCAGGTCGTTATTCTGATAACGCGCGACGGCTTCCCACAGCACGGCGAGCAAAATCAGGATCAGGCTTTTGCGCAGCCAGCCCTGTTGCCACAGGCGTTGTCCAAGGGGCAACTCACGTTCCAGCGGTACGCTGGTCAGTGGCTGCAATACGGTTTCGAACTCTTCACGCGGGGATGATAAATGGCTCATCGGGCCCTCCTCTCAAACGGCTCAATAAGCGATGCGGATATCGGTGAAATCCAGCTCGCGCTCGGTTTCCGGCGACTGGCCTTCATCGAACAGCAACCGGTGAATGCGCCGCGCTGATTCCTGAAACGCCACGCCGCCGAGACTGTGCAAATCGTACTGATGACTGTGGACTTCCGCCCGCACCCGTCCCGGATGCGGCGACAGCAGCAGGATACGGTTACCCACCACCAGTGCCTCTTCGATGGAGTGAGTGACGAACAGCAGGGTGAAGCGCACCTCCTCCCAGAGCAGCAACAATTCCTCCTGCATCTTGCGCCGGGTCAGGGCATCGAGGGCGGCGAAGGGTTCGTCCATCAGGAGGATTTTCGGCTGCATGGCCAAAGCCCGGGCAATCGCGACCCGCGCCTTCATGCCACCGGACAGGGTATGCGGATAGGCGTCGGCAAACGCCGCCAGCCCCACCTTCTCCAGGTAGTGCAGCGCCCGCTCTTCGGCTTCTTTTTTCTTCAGGGTTCGGGAGGCCAGCAGCGGGAACATCACGTTCTGTTTGACGGTTTTCCATGGCGGCAGTTGATCGAACTCCTGGAACACCACGATCCGGTCCGGCCCCGGCGCATCGACACGCCGCCCTTGCAGGCGGATCTCACCCTCGACGGGCTGGATGAATCCGGCGGCGGCCTTGAGCAAGGTCGACTTGCCACAACCGGACGGCCCGAGCAGGACGAAGCGGTCCGCCGGGTCGATCTCGAAACTCACTTGATGGGTCGCCCGCACGACGCGCTGCGGCGTGCGGTATTCCAGGCTGACGTTATCGACCGACAGCAGCGCTTGGGCTGCCGTGGCCGGTTTGCTGACCGTGTGGCCTTGCAAAGGGGCGTTCATGTGAGTCAGCTCCCTTGCAGCGGCTTGGCGTCCTGGAAGAAGTAATCCTTCCACGAATCCGGTTTGTTTTTGATCGCGCCTACGCGGTAAAGAAACTCGGCCAGCGGATAGGTATTTTTCGGCGTGACGCTGAATTCGAACTGTGGGTTGTCGATGATTTTCAGCAACGCGGCACGGTCGATTTTCGCCTTGGTGACACGGATGTAAGTGTCCGCGGCTGCGCCTTTATCGTTCTGCGCGAATTGCGCAGCTTCGGTCAGAGCGTCGATGAACGCTTTGTAGGTTTTCGGGTTTTCGTTGCGGAATTTCTCGGTGGCGAACAGCACCGTTGGCGAGTTCGGGCCGAGCAAATCATAGGTGTTGAGCACCACGTGCACGTTCTTGTTTTCCAGGGCCTGATCCTGGAACGGCGGGTTGGAGAAGTGCCCGGTCAATTCGGTGCCGCCGGCGATCAGGGCCGCCGTGGCGTCGGGGTGCGGAACGGCGATGGTGTACTTGTCGAGGCGATTGAAATCCTTGTCGCCCCACTGCTTGGCAGCCGCGTATTGCAGGAAACGCGACTGCACCGACACGCCCACGGCCGGCACCGCGATGCGGTCCTTCTCGGTGAAATCGGCGATGGTTTTGACCTTCGGATTATTGCTCACCAGGTAGTACGGGAAGTTACCCAGGGAGGCCACGGCCTTAACGTTTTGTTTGCCGTGGGTGCGGTCCCATATGGTCAGCAACGGGCCAACACCGGCACCGGCAATGTCGATGGAGCCGGACAGCAACGCATCGTTGACCGCCGCGCCACCAGAGAGCTGGGTCCAGTCGACCTTGATGTCGATGCCTGCCTGCTTGCCGTACTTCTCGATCAGGTTCTGATCGCGCACGACGTTGAGCAGCAGATAGACGATGCCGAACTGTTCGGCGATGCGGATTTCACCTTCGGCGTGGGCCACGGTCGGCGCCACCAGGCTGCCGGCGATCAGGCTGAAACCCAGGCCGATGGCCGCAGCCAGCGGTGCAAAAGGAAGACGTTTGGACATGATCGAATCTCCGGCAAATCAGAAAGGCGCGTCGCCCTGGATGGTGGTGCGATACAGCTTGCGGCGCAGATAGCTCGGGCAACCGGCGGCAAGGTGGATCAGCGAACGGTTGTCCCAGAACACCAGGTCATGGGGCTGCCACTGATGGCGGTAGATGTTTTCCGGCAAGACGCTGTGGGCGTAGAGTTCGGCCAGCAATTGCTGGCTCTCGTCCTCCGGCAGGCCAACGATGCGAGTGGTGAACCCTTCACTGACGAACAACGCCTTGCGGCCGTTTTCCGGATGGGTACGCACCACCGGATGGATCACCTCGGCGACCTGGGCGAGCTGCTCCGCAGTCAGGGTCGGGCGCCAGTTGCCTTCGAATTTGGTCTCGCTGTAACGCGCTGTGTAGGAATGCGCCGCCGAGCGACCTTCGACCGCTTTGCGCAGCGCCTCGGGCAAGCTGTCCCAGGCTTTGTGCATGTCAGCAAACAGGGTGTCGCCACCCTCGGACGGCAGCTCCTGGGCATGCAGCATCGAGCCCAGGCTCGGCAGTTCCTTGTAGGAGAGGTCGGAATGCCAGAACTTGCCGGCATCGCCGAGGCCGATGTTCTGGCCATTCTCGACAATGTTGGAAACGATGAGAATTTCCGGGTGCCCCGCCAGCAGAAACTGTTTAAGCACATGGATCTGCAACACGCCGAAACGGCGGCTGAAGTCGATCTGTTGCTCGGGGGTAATGCGCTGCTCGCGGAACACCACCACGTGATGATCCAGGTGCGCACGGTGAATGAGGGCGAAGTCCTGATCGTTGATCGGACGGGATAAATCGAGGCCGATGATCTCGGCGCCCACCGCACCGCTGAACGGACGGATTTCGAAGGCTTGCGGCGCGATGGTCGCGGCGCTTGGGGTAGCAGTAGCTGCAGACATTGAATCACTCCCACGTACGGCACGCTCAAGGGCGCGCGCGTCGATCAGAAACTCACGGAGGTCCCGTGTTGGTTCGTGTCGTGCGGCGCGCCGATTGGTCGGCAGGTACGCAGGGGTGTGACTTTATAGATATAAGAACAGTATTTTAAATACCGTTAGTGAATAACCATATGGCGTATTTGGCCTATGCTGCTGACAGCATGACGCGATTCAATTCCGAGGGATGCTCCATGTTCTACGTGCAACGCAATGCAGAAGGGCAACTGATGCGCGTCGAAGCCGAAGCCTACGCCGAATCCACGGAAACGCTGCCGGCCGACCACCCTGACCTCCAGGCCTGGTTTGCCAACGAGGTCATGGCCACCAGCCTTAAACAACTCAAGCAGATTAAACAGCTCAAGCAACTCAAGCAGAGCGACCTGGAAATGATCCGGGTACTCGACGACTTGATCGAGGTGTTGATCAGCAAAGGCGTGATCCTGGTCACCGACTTGCCAGCCGCCGCACAGGCCAAACTCATGGACCGGACCCAGGCCCGGGAGGCTTTGGGGGGGTTGAGTCATTTGGTTGATGATGAGGAGGAGGGGTTTATCTGATCACCGCAAAAGATCGCAGCCTTCGGCAGCTCCTACCTTGGAATGCGCACCCCTGTAGGAGCTGCCGAAGGCTGCGATCTTTTCAACAGCCTCACTGCCAAGGCTTTGGCTCACCCACCAACCGCCCTTGAACCCCATACACCCCCATCTCCCGAATCACCGCCAGCTCGCCCTCGGTCTCAACCTGCTCGGCAATCAACGGCAAGTCGATGCTATGGGCCGCCCGCTGAATGGCTTCGATAAACAGGCGCTTGTCGCTCTCCCGATCGATCGCACGGATATAGCTGCCATCGATCTTCAAATAAGCCAACCCGAGCCGCGCCAGGTTGCCGATCATGCTGAAACGCCCGCCAAAATGTTGCAGGCTCAACGAGAACCCGAGCCCGCGCAAACGCCGTGTCAGGTCCTCGAGCATGATTTGCTCCGATAGTTGTTCTTCACCGATTTCCAGGGTCAGCCGCGGCCCCAGATCGGCATGCGAACGCAAGCGTTCGAAGAGCGCATCCAACGCCTGCGGATCTTCCAGGGTGGCCGAAGACAGGTTAAGCGCCAGCGATGCTTCGTGATCGGCCATCTGCTCCAACACCAACTCCAACATCAGGCGATCCAGCCTCGCGGTCCAGCCAAACCGCTGCAACCAAGGCAGGAAACGCCCGGCCGGAATGCTCTGGCCTTGATCGTCAATCAGCCGTGACAGCACTTTGTGGTGCAGTATCAATTGGGTGTCCTGACTGGCCACCACCGGCTGGAAATACAGTTTGAATCGCCGCTGATTCAGTGCCTGATCCAGCAGGTCGTGCCAGGCATGGTGATCCTCGCCGATACCCGCCAAGGCGCTGTGATCCAGGCAGACCCAGTGCGAATCGACCTGGCTTTCGGCCTGCGCCAGAGCCTGATCCGCGAGCCCGAGTACCGCTTGCGGCGCGTCGCCATGAACATACGGCGCCAACCCGATCGCGGCGACCGAGGCCACGTCGGTAGCACCAGTCGCGTACAGGCTGGCCAGGGCAGTGTCGAGATGTTGTGCCAGTTGCTGTGCTTCTTCGCGCATCAGCCCCGGCGCCAGCACGGCAAACTCGCCGCCCCGAATGCGCGTGACGAGGTTTTGCGTTGCCGGATATCGAGCGCATTCGCGTGATAATTGCTCACCGACCGCCTGCAGCAACGCATCGGTGCGTTGACCGCCCAGACGCTGGTTGAGACCGGCCAAATCCTGAACCCGCAACAACAGCAAGTAACCGGAGCTGGCCTGCTCAAGGTTGCTCACCCTCGCGTTCAATTGCATCTCGAAATAACGACGGTTGGCCAGCCCGGTCAGGTTGTCCTGATAGGACTCGACCCGCAGCTTTTCACTGCGCTCGGCCTGTTCCTGAAACAGCGCCTTGAGCTTCTCGACCATCTGGTTCATGGCCTGCACCACACGCCGCAATTCGGGCGTACGCGGCAGCTGCGGCAAACTGAGGAACTCACGGCGAGCGATGGCCTGGGACTGCTGGACCATGTAATCGAGCGGCTTCAATTGTTGACGCAGCAACACTGCCCCCAACACCGCACTGACCACGCCGCAGATGAGCAACCACACCAGGCTGCCCAGCGCGCTTTGCCACAGCTTGGCCAGCGCGAACATCGGATGGCTGACCACTTCGACCCGCGCGGCCTGCTCCCATCCGCGACTGACGATCGCATCGCCACCGGCAGGTTCCAGGCCAATGAGCCGGACGAACCAGCCCGGCACCTGGGTGTCCGCCGGGATGCCGCTGCGCTCGACCAGCGTCTTGTCGTTGGACAGGTCAATCACCCGGATGCTGGCATAGTAACCGCTGTCGAAAATCGAACTGACCAGCAATTCGGTCATCGCCGGATCGTCGATGTTCGGCGTCAGGGACAGCGCCAGCGCCGTAGCGGCGTCCTGGGCATGGGAGCGCAATTGATTGACATACTGGGTGCGCGAGCTCTCCAGACTGACCATGAAGCTGCCGGTGAAGGCGACGACCAGGAACAGACAGATAGCGATCAACAGCTGTTTGAACAAGGACATCTGTGGGTGTGCTCCTAGTGAGTCGTCTCGACCGGAAATCCTTCAGCCTGCATTTTCTTCAGCAGATCCTGCCAGCGGGACAGGCGCTTGGTGTCACCAACCTTCTGGTTGCCCTTGGCACCCGGTAGCCACACCCCTTCCGCATTGAAAGCGTAGACCGGCAACAGATCCGTACGCTGGCTGGCCGGCTGGATAAGGTCTGTCAGGCTGTCGAGCACCAGCGGCATGGCGTTCGGACTGGCGTAATAGGTCAGCACCATGTGCGCACGATTCAGACGCAACGCCTTGACGTAGGTAATGCGCAACTTGTCGCTGGCCACGCCGAGATGGCGCAGGCTGAAATACTTGGCAATAGCGTAGTCTTCGCAATCGCCAGCGCCTTTCCACAAGGCTTGGATCGGGGTTTCCCAGTAATCGACCTGGTGCCACAGGTCGATGTCTTCGACGTAGCGCATCCGCTGGTTGAAGAACCGGTTAATCCGGTTGAGCTGTTCCAGTTCGCTGACCTGCTTCTGGGTAGTCAGCAACTGTTGCCAATCATCAATACGCTGCTGACCTTCGCCCAAAGGTCCGTACAATGCCTGCGCCCGGCGGCTGATCAGGGAAAAGTCCCAATCGGCCTGTCCATCGCCCAACACATCGCCCAGCATCACGCCGGCCAGCAGCAACGCACCGCACAACCAGCACAACAACCGGGGGATCGGAAAACGTACCGCCAATGCGAGGCATCCAGGGTGGGCAAGTGGAAGTCGGTTGATGGTGTAGGTTAGCCCGTTAAAAAACAATGGCACGGTGAGATCACCGATGGCGCGCTAAACTGAAGAAAGGGCGCTCTGTCAGGCGTTTGACAAGCCAAGAGGCCGTTACTAGTGTCAGTTGGATCCAAAAACAACTTAGTCAATCAGGGTGCTTAGTAGTGACACAAAAGCCCAACCCTCTCAGCAGTATCAAGGTTGACGGACCGATTCCCGCGCACCTGGCGCGCTCGGTGATCGAGGAAACGTTACGTTCGGCCATTCTCGATGGCCGCTTGCCTTGCGGTATTGCACTGCGCCAGCAAGACCTGGCCGACCTGTTTGGTGTCAGCCGCATGCCGGTGCGCGAAGCCTTGCGCCAGCTCGAAGCCCAGTCCTTGCTCAACGTGATTGCCCATAAAGGCGCCGTGGTCGCGCCCCTTGTTCAAGGCGATGCCACGGAAACCTACGCACTGCGTATCCTGCTGGAATCCGAAGCGCTACGCTTGTCGATCCCGTTGCTTGAAGACGCGGACCTGGAACAGGCAGCCCGCTACATCGACGAGCTGGAAACGGAACACGACTACACGGAGATCGGTCGGCTCAATCGCCTGTTTCATATGTCGCTTTACTGCAAGGCGCCCAATAAACGTCTGCTCAGACTGGTCGAAGACGGGCTGAACGAGGAGGAGCGCTTCCTGCGCTTCAACCTCGAAGCGATGGGCCTGGGCAAACTGTCCCAGGAAGATCACCGGGCGCTGTTGCATGCTGCCGAAAACCGGGACGTCGAAGCCACGGTGAAGCTGCTCGAAAATCACCTCAATCGGGGGGTAGAGGTGATTACCCGCTACCTCAACAGTCCTGAGGCCCAGAGCAGAAACACTTCGAATTAACTCATCATCCTGTGGCGAGGGAGCTTGCTCCCTCGCCACATATTTACCGAACAATCCGCTTACAAAACTCCCTCCTCTAAATCCCTCCCCGACTCCCGGTCCTCGGTGATGGCGGCAGCCTTGAATTACGCTCACTCTTGGGGTGCCAATTACCGATGAACGGGTGACGCATCACGAGAATGACGCAGTCCCCGCACCAAGAACCTACGGAAGGAGCCTTGTCACGGGAACGGATGAATTGGCGCAACTGCGGCCAACTTCCAACCCTTAGATCACCTCAACGATATTCAACTAGAACGTTGCTTCGAGTGAGGCATTCACTCTTCATAAAAATTCTGACTTATATAAGCCGGAAGGAGCAACTACATCCAAATAAAACCCATGCGAAAAGTTTTATTGAAACTTATCGCACCCAAGAAAGTTGAATACTTAAATACCAATAAAATAACTTGCCCAACACTTTATTTGTGTAATAGTTTTTCCAGCGTCGCCAATAAACACGGCTGCACAGCCCATTAACACTGTTCTGAAAGCAACGACTACAGATCAATTCGTTTGAGGGATCCGCTCGCCAGCAGAAAACTTCAAACAGCAGTCAGCCATTGATCAACTCTGACATTCGATGACTTAAGGGCCTGCACATGAAACCCACTAAAGAACGACTCGAACAAAAAAAATCTGAACTGAGTGCACATCCGATTTTCTCCGAAATCCACTCACTGCCGATATTGCAACGCTTCATGGAAACCCATGTATTTGCCGTGTGGGATTTCATGTCGCTGACCAAGCGTTTGCAACAGGAGCTGACCTGCACCCAACTGCCCTGGCTGCCACCGCGTGATCCGCAGGCAGCGCGGCTGATCAATGAAATCGTGTTGGGTGAAGAATCCGATGATCGCCCGGCCCAGGGTCACTACAGCCATTTCGAGCTGTACTTGGATGCGATGCGTGAAGTGGGCGCCAGTACCGCCGCCGTCGAACGTTTCGTAGCGCTGCAACAGGAAGGTGTGAGCTACGACGTGGCGCTGCAAAGCGTGGATGTCGACCCGGCGGCGGCGCGGTTCGTTCGCCATACGCTAAACACCGCGTTGCATGCGCCGGGGCACAGTGTCGCGGCCGCTTTTCTGCATGGTCGCGAAAGCGTCATCCCACAGATGTTCCAGCGCATTCTCGATGACTGGGGCATCGGTATCGCGCAGGCTCCGACCTTTCGTTACTACCTCGAACGACACATCGAAGTCGACGCCGAGGACCACGGCCCCGCTGCGGAAAAACTGCTCGCCAGGCTGGTCGATGGCGACCCGCAACGCGAGGAAGACGTGTATGCCAGCGCCATCGCCGCCGTGGAAAGCCGCATCGCCCTGTGGGACGGCTTGCGGCTGAGCATGAGCGAGCCACTGGCGGAGGTTAACGCATGAACGCCGCCGACTACCTGTCGTTCGCCGACGCCTGGGAGAGCCGTGCCACCATCCGCACCCGCCCGCGGCGCGTGCTGGAGAACGACGACAAACTGATCTATCCACTGAGCCGCCAGCCGCTGGTGCTCAGCGAGACCTTTCTGCGCGAATGCCCGCAGCAACGCGACTTTGCCCTGGTGCAGACGCTGTACAAATTCATCAATGACGTGGTGATTTTCGAAACCGAAATCGTCGACAAGACCGCCCGCAGCATCGCCAAGAATCGCTTCGACGTCGCCTTTCCGTTTGCCTGTCGCTACGACGCCATGACCGTGGTCGTAGACGAGGATTACCACGCGTTAGTGGCCATGGATTTCATGCAGCAGACCGTCACCATGACCGGTATCACGCCCATCGATCTGCCTGATGAGATCGAGCTGAGCCGAGCGATCCCGGTCGCCGTTGCGCTGGCGCCACCACACCTGCGCGGCGCCGTGGAGCTGATCTGCGTGGCCATCGCCGAGAACACCGTGACTGGCGATGTCGCAGCGTTCGCCAAGGACGACACGGTCAAGCAATCGATCAAGGGCTTGATGGCTGACCACTTGCTCGACGAAGGCCGGCACTCGAGCTTTTGGTCGCGGATGGTGCGCATCTACTGGCACACCGCGAGCGAAGACGAGCGCCAGTGCATCGCGCAAATCCTGCCGGTATTCATCGGCCATTACTTGACCAACGATATCCAGAAGTCCTTCGATTTCCGCTTGATCGACGCCTTGCCAATCAGCGACACCGCGCGCCTGGCCCTCAAGGACGAAGTGTCGGGGCTGGCCTTTCCCATCAATCGCCATCATCCGTTGGTGGCCAACATCGTACGGTTCTTCCGCAGCAGCTCGCTGCTCGATTCACCGTGCGTGCAAAGCGCCTTGGGCGACTACCTGATTTGACGAGGAGTGCATCATGAGACGTCTCGACATTCTGCTCATTGGACGAAGCCAGGCATTGACCGAGCTGGGGCTGGAACTTGAACAAAACGGCCATGTACTGACGCGGATGATGGCGCGTAATGAACGTTTGCCGCTCCGCGTGGACCTTGTGATCGATGATGCAAGCCTTGCGGTCGAAGAGCTCCCGGAGGCGACGCGGTTGACCCTGCAAATGGGTATCGGGCTTGCGGATTCGTCCGGCCTGCCGTCGCTGGACTTGCTATGCCTGCACGATTCGACGCTGTTCACCCGTGTACCGATCGCCGATGAACCTTCGGGCAACGGTCAGGCACTGCGACTGCGCACAGTGGCGGAACTGGTGGATCATGTGGCCCTGCTGGTCAGTCGCTACTCACGGGACGCCGAGTATTTTCGGCTCGCTGAACCCGCGTCCCCTGTTCACTTCGAGACGGTCGAAAACCTGCTGTATCTCGACCGCCTGGCCTTCCTCCACCGAGGCAATGTCACCGCTGAGCCGAAGTTGCTGGAGCTCGCTCAGGTACCGATGATCGAGCGACTTGAGCAGCGTTTCATTGCCAGTGCCGATCGACCGGCCTTGAAGGTTGCAGGCACCACCCTCGACTATCGTCAGCTGCATGCATTGAGCCGCGCGGTTCAACAACGTTTGCAACCCATGCTCGATCAGCATGAAGGTCCGTGGGTGGTCGGAATCTGCCTGCCCAAATGCAGTGTGTTGTATGCGGGGATTCTGGCGGTGCTGGGCAGCGGCGCGGTGTACCTGCCACTGGAGCCGAGCCATCCACTGCAACGCCAGCAGTACATCTTGTCGAACGCAGGTGCCGTGTTGCTGCTGCATGACGGGCAACATCCGCTGGCGTCTGAAATGCCAAGCCTGGATATCACCGCGATCAATCCCAAAGAGGTCTCGCTCGATCTGCCGCTGATGCGCCAGCGTCCCGATCTTGATGCTCCATGCATGGCGCTCTACACCTCGGGCACTACCGGCCACCCCAAAGGCGTACTGCTCAGCCAGGCCAACCTCGCCCACTTCACGGCGTGGTATGCCGACTTTGTGCAACTGACTGAACAGAGCCGAGTGCTGCAGTTTTCCTCGCTGAGTTTCGACTCATCGCTGATCGACATTTTTCCGACCTTGTTGCAGGGTGCCGAATTGGTCGTGCCCAACGACGATCAGCGTCGCGACCCGTCACAACTGGTGAAGCTGATCCGTCACCAGCCGTTGAGCCACGCTTTCTTACCGCCAGCACTGCTGAGCATTCTCCCGCTGGAACAGTTGCGCGATGTCGAGCGCATCATGACTGGTGGCGATGTCTGCGAGCCTTGGGTCATCGAGCAACTGACCCGTCAGGGCAAACTCTACAACCTCTATGGCCCCACCGAAGCCACGGTGCTGATTACTGCGCGACAACTACAGGCCGGTGATCACAATCGGACGCTGGGACACCCTATCGCCAACAGCCAGGTGCTGATTCTCGATGAGGATCTTCAACCGGTGGTCGAGCAAACCGTTGGCGAGTTGTACATCGCAGGTCCCGGCGTGTGCCTGGGTTACCTGAACAATCCAGAACAAACCGCCGAGCGCTATTTGAGCCTGACACTGCCTGATGGCGAGAGTCTGTGCGCCTACCGCACTGGCGATATGGCCAAGTGGACTGGCGACGGCATCGAGTTGTGCGGCCGACGCGATAACCAGGTGAAGATTCGCGGCTTTCGCGTCGAGCCGGAAGAGATTGAACGCTGCCTGCGCGACAGTCAGTTGTACCGCCAGGTGGCGGTGGTGATCGACAGCCAACGGCGGATTCTGGCCTTCCTCGCCCAGCCTCAGGAAGACCGGCCCGGCGCCGCCCGCGAAGCGCTAAAGGCACATGCGGCGCAACACCTGCCGGACTACATGCAACCTGGTGCATGGACCGAACTGGCGAACATGCCATTCGCCAGCAATGGCAAGGTCGATCGCAAGGCGCTACTGGCTTTGCCGGTCAGCTTCAGCGAAAACGCCGCAATACGTTTGCCCAGCAGCGCCGATGAAGCCCTGCTACTGGAGATCTGGGCCGAGCTGCTGGAGTTGCCAGCCAGCGATATTTCCACTGATGAGAGCTTTTTCAATCTGGGCGGTCATTCGATCCTGCTGTCACGGATGCTGCTGCGTTTGCGCGAAGCGTTCGGCCGCAGCATTTCGATCAATCGTTTTATCGAATTGCCCACCATCATCAAACTGGCGACCCTGGTGCGCGGCTCCGGCCGCGAAGAAGTCCTGAGTGCACAGGCGATGGCCGATGCCTCCCGCGAACTTCAAGTCCAACCATTACCCATCAGCCGCATGGGTGATGTGCACAAGGTAGTCGTCACCGGCGCCAACAGCTTTGTCGGCGTACACATTGTCGAGGCGTTGTTGGCATGGGGCGCTTCCGAAGTCGCCTGCCTGGTCCGAGACGGTAACGGGCAATCGGCTGCCGATCGCTTCGCCCAGGCGCTGCGCGAGAATCGATTGGAGCATCTGGACTTGAGTCGGGTGCGGGTTTACGCGGCCGACATCACACGCCCGCAACTGGGGTTGACCGACGACATTTACGAGCGCCTCGATCGTGAGTTCGGCGCTCTGGTGCACAACGCCGCCAACGTCAATCACGTGCTCGATTACGAGTCGCTGGCAAGGGACAACGTCGACCCCATCTTCGAGTGCTTGCGGTTGTGCGAAGGGCGCAGCAAAAAAATCTTCAACTTCGTCTCGACACTCTCGGCCTCAAGCTCGATGTCCGACGATGGCCGAGTGCTCGAACTGCCCGCCGCGCAGACCCCGCCGATCTACATCAAGAACGGCTACAACCTGTCCAAGTGGGTGGGTGAGCGAATCCTCGGACGTGCGCGGGAACGTGGTGTGCGGGTCAATCTCTATCGGCCCGGCAACATCAGCTTCAACAGCCTCACGGGCGTCTGCCAACCGCACAAGAACCGATTGATGTTGATGCTCAAGGGTTCGATCCAACTCGGTCAGGTGCCGGAGTTCACGTTGAATTTCGACCTGATGCCGGTGGATTTCCTGGCCCGCTTCATCGCCTTCCATGCCAGCCGTTATCAGCCTGAAAAAGCGGTGTTCAACCTGCACAACCCCGAGCCTCTGAGCTGGGACCGTTATGTGGCGACTTTTCGTGAAGCCGGTCGAGAGTTCTCCCTGGTCAGTGTCGCCGACTGGCAACAACAACTGGATCGGGTCGACAGCGATAACGCGCTGTTCGGTGTGCTGGGTTTCTACCTCAACGGCTTTGAGGAAGACATCGGCGATATCTCGATGATCGGTCACGACAATGCTCAGGCCGGTATACGGCAGATGGGGGCCCGCTATCCGGAAAAGTCCCCGGCGTTGCTGCGTCGCGGCTGCGACTACCTCAAGGAAATCAATTTCATCTGATTCATCCCAAACAAGAACGGAGCAAAACCATGAATACACTGCAACCCGATACTCTGATCAAAAATCCACAGGGCTGCCACGTCGTGTCGTCAGTGGAAGTCCCAGCCGATGCCACACAGGTGTGGACCGTGGTCGGCAACTTTGCCGGCTTCGACCAATTCATCCCGGCGCTGTCTCACATCGAGATGACTGGTGAGGGCGTGTCGTCCCTGCGCAAGAAATTCTTCAAGGACGGCAATCTGGTGGTCGAACAGCTCAATTCCCGCGACGATCAGGCCCTGAGCATGACCTGGACAACGATCTACAACACCCTGGGTGTGGCCAATCTGTGGGCGGCGATGCAGGTCAAACCTGCGGGCTCGGCTAAATCCGTCGCAACCTGGACCATCATCGCCGAACCGACGCAAGGCGGCGAAGCGGTATTGCCGGGTTTCAGGAGCTTCGTACAGGGCTTTGCCGATGATGCGATGAACAACGTGCGCAAGCTGTTCGCGTAAATGCCAGAAAAAGCCAATCGTTGAATTCAGGGACTGGCTTTTTGAGTTTGCGTTTTAGCTAGACTAAAACGACAAAACCCCTGTCTGCGCAAGCAGACAGGGGTTTTGGAATTTAATCTTGACGATGACCTACTCTCACATGGGGAAACCCCACACTACCATCGGCGATGCATCGTTTCACTTCTGAGTTCGGGATGGGATCAGGTGGTTCCAATGCTCTATGGTCGTCAAGAA